>NZ_JBJURI010000005.1:0-284125 GCF_046098255.1 Paenibacillus jiangxiensis | reverse complement strand
AATTCGGTTCACATGAACACTTTTTTAAGCGGATATTCCATCTGCTTTGTTTGCTGTACGCTTTTTCCTTGCTTGCACCAAAAAACAAACGGCACAGGGCTTTTCCCCATGCCGTTTCCGATTCCATTTTATTTTCAGCTCTTGTCTTTGAGCTAAACTTAATGACATTGGCCCTCCGGGGCACCCTTTGTTGTGTTGTTATGGTCTGGCTCCTTAGAGAGTGCGTCGATAGACGTTTTCTTAAGAGATGTCAGGTTTGTAGATAGCTTCAATATTCTGCTGCAATCCAAAATAATTCAGCAAAAATTTCCGGAATGACTGCGCCACTAACGGGAGCTTGTCATCTGTCCGGTGAATCAGGCCGATGGTACGGGTTACCTTCGGCTCTGATATTTTCACTTTAGCCGGCTCGAGCCGGTTGGTCTGGAACAACGCCATTTCAGGCAGCAGGCTGACACCCATACCGGCAGCCACCAAACCACGGATCGTATCCGTCTCCTCCCCCTCAAACGAAACATTCGGCGTAAAGCCTGCCTGAATGCATGCATCCCACACGATGGGCCGCAGCGAATAACCGCTTCCGAACAATATAAATTTCTCATCCTTCAGTTGCTCCAGCCGGATGCTCTTCTCCCCGGCAAGCGGGTGATTCGGAGGCAGTATTGCTTGAAGCTCCTCCGTCAGCACAATATCGCCACCGATTTGTTCGTGGCTGTGCGGAAAAGGCGATACAAACGCCAAATCAATCTCACCTGACAGCACATCCCGGATCAGTGTCGGATACATCCCCTGTTTAAAACGAAATTTCACATTAGGATAGCGGTTCCGAAACTCCGCCACGACAGAAGGAATGAGATGAATGCCTAAACTGTGCGGAAATCCGATCCGGATTTCGCCATTTTCCGGGTCCAGAAATTCATGAACCTCCATGACGGCCCGGTCCAGATCCTTCATAATGCTTTCCACCCGTTTGCAGAAGAGCTGCCCGACTGGCGTAAGCTGCAAATTACGGCCTTTTTGCATAAACAAATGGACGCCCAGCTCCTCTTCCAGCTGATGAATCTGCCTGCTTACCGCCGACTGCGCCACATGAAGCTCTTCTGCGGCTTGCGTTACATGTTCTTTTTGTGCTACTTTTACAAAATACTGCAGCTGTCTTAGTTCCACTTCAATTTTCGCTCCATTCTTTTGCCTTATACGGCTGTTCAGGCTCGTGTCCGTCGCTTGAACAGGCGGATCATGAGTCCATAGATGAAGAATCCGCTGATCAAGCCCCCAAAATGTGCCATCCAGTTGATGTTCGCCACGGCCAGCGAGAAGATTACACCAAGGATCAGCAGCGAATACAACGTTTTTCGGGATGCCTCATCCATCATATTGCGTTGGAACAAGGCGATGTATAAAAACGCGCCATATATCCCGTAAATTGCCCCGGAAGCACCGATTGAAACGGTGATTTGACTGATTGAGGTAAAGTAGGCATCCGATATGATGTTCCCCACAACGCCTGCGCACAAATACAAAACAAGATAGCGCACGGACCCAAGCAGCCTTTCCAGAGGAGGGGCAAACACCAGGATGGCAAAGGAATTGAAGAACAGATGGCTGAACCCCCCGTGCAAAAAGATGGAGGTCACATAACGCCAGTACTGTGTATCATAAATTCCCATATTCAGCTGGGCTCCCAGCTCAACCAGCGTGTTCGTGTTAAATCCTCCGTTAAGAAGCACCAGCCCGGCCATAACCAGATTGGCCAGCAAAATAAGACAGGTTACGGGATAATAACGAATGTAATTGTTCCAGCTTTCATATCGCAAAAAAATCAAAATGAGGCCCCTCTCTGCATTACGTTTCTAACCAAGTGGACATCGTCTTTCATAAAAGATTATAATGTATTTTGGCACCAATAACCAATGTTATAAGGAGGAAATACATATGACACAGGAACGTAACGGTGTGGCAACCTTCAAAGGCAATCCGCTCACGCTCATCGGACCCGAACTCAAGGTCGGCGACAAGGCTCCTGATTTTACACTGAATAAAAATTTGCTCGAGGAAGCCACACTGAAGGACTTTGCCGGCAAAGTCAAGCTTGTCAGCGTAGTGCCTTCGCTGGACACTGGAGTATGTGACGCGCAGACCCGGCGCTTTAACGAAGAAGCGGCTGGTCTTGGGGATCAGGTTGTCGTGCTTACCATCAGCGTGGACCTGCCTTTTGCCCAGGCACGTTGGTGCGGGGCTGCCGGAGTTGACCGTGTCATCACCCTGTCGGATTATAAGCAACACTCCTTCGGTGAAGCCTACGGCGTATTTATCAAGGAGTTTCACCTGGATATGCGCTCCATCTTTGTCATTGATGCCGATGACAACATCGCTTATGTGGAGTATTTGGCGGAAATGGCCGACCATCCTGATTACGAGAAAGCAATCGAAGCTGCGAAGAAGCTCGTTTAAAGCAAAAAAAGCGAGGAAGGCCAGTCCTTCTCTCGCTTGATTTTTTTACAGGTATGCCCGCCCTTACTCGTGAATTTTGTAGGCGCCCATTTTTTTGTCCAAAACACCATACAGCTGCAGAATAATGCGGTAATTGGCCCCCAAATCCCCCATGGAGCCCCGCGAAGCGGAGTAAATATCGATTGCGCTGCGCACGGGAGAGACCGAAAGAATCGAAACGGTAATATCGATAACACGCCCGAAAGCGGTACGCTTCTCCAGTGTAATTTCCCCTACCGAGGATACCTCGTGCAGCACCTTGAATCCGGGTATTTTTTTTAATGTCGATGAGACTTCTTCCCATGCCTTATCCTTCGATAAATTATAGTATCGTGTTTTGAGCAGGGGATCCTTCGCCTTGTCACCCGTGCCTTCGTGACTGCGGATAACCCCCACAAGCGTCCTTTTCAGCGACAACCTATTTCCTCCTTCACCATCACCGTGCCCTGCGGTATCTCTGTAGATGCGTTATTTTCTATTGCAAACGCTTTAAAACATGCGGAGCGTACAAACTCTTTCCCTAGGCAGACGGTATTTTGCTTACTTACAGTTTATCATTGTTTCACAACAAAAAACACCCCTGTTTCTTCGTGAAAAGAAAAGAGATGTTTCTCATTTAACAATTGGCCCCGCCGTTGCCGTCCGACCATAGCGTCTTCTGAACCTGCTTCAGCAGGTGGGTGACCGCAGGAAGAGCATTTGAAGTCCCCATGTCGAAAGTGACAGGGCTTTTCAGCCGCTTTCCATGTAGATCTCCCTAGACATTGTCATTGGTTCAAAACAACAAATGATCGTAACGTACACAGCAGGATGTGTTATTACTTATTATAGACCTCGTCACTAAAAAAGTAAATATTGACGAGAAATGTTTTATTTTTTTGTTTCCTCCGCTGCCGCTTCTTTCCCTTCCGGGTCACCGTCCACCTGCTGCTTCTGCAGCTGCTCCTGCATTTTCAGAAAGGTGCCGTAGAAGTTGAAAAAAGCGAACCATGCGATAATACACGGGATGAAGAAAACAAACAGCACAGGGTAGCGAATCCCTACATATACAAGCACAGCGCTGCCTAGCAGTGTGGAAAATACGCGGAATGGCCGGATCAGCGTCAGCAGAATCGCGTTTTTAATAATTTGCCCAATTGTCATATGGTAATGCGTAACCATGGAGAAAAAGTTGAACATTGACACAAACAGGATGATGAGCAGAATCAGCATAATTACGCCGATCATCTGCAGATTCGGAAACTGCGTCATGTACACGGTGTAATCCACATACATTACAATGGTCAGCAGGGTGTAAAACAGTCCGCCGACCAGACTTTGCTTGTAATTTTGTTTAAAGCCGGCAAAATAGGTACGGAAGACCGGTACGTCGCTATCCCCCATGACCCATTTGCGTACAACCGTGAACATGGCAGCCGTTGCAGGAAATAAAGTAAGCGGTGCCACAATTGCCATCGCCCAGTTCATCTGCAAAGATTCATTAGTCATCTGCTGGCTCATGACGATCAGCTTCATGATTAAAAAAAACAGAAAGGGCGATGAACAAAGCGCCCACAGCAGGTTTGTGGCAGCGAAGCGAGTAATCCATTCCGTCAGACGGTATATGCCGCCCATGGCTCCTTTGAATTCCAAATTTAGTCTCCCCCTCAGCGTTGCCCAGTCTCTTTTGGCTATTATTTATACTATAACTTAATTGGCCCCGTTTCCGCCACCCACACAAGCAAAAAGCCGGAGTGTCCACCACTCCGGCTCCTAATGCCTGTCCTCTTATCTCCGCCCAACCGGCGGCAAAATCTTAAGATTCAAACGAATCCTCTCTTCTTGGCCGGCGTGTATCCGAACCTTCTCCAGTACGTGGCTTGCGATCCCCGCGGTCACGGTTATACCCGCCTCCGCCGCTGCGGTTGTCGCGGTTATAGCCGCCTCTTCCGCCACGGTTGTCACGGTTATATCCACCGCGTCCGCCGCCAAAGTTGGAAGGCTTGCGTCCGCCTGAACGGATATCCGGTCTGCGGCGCTTCGCACGAATCGGATCCTCCGGAGTCAGCTCGATCTGCGCATCACGCTTCTCGCCTGTCAGGAGCTTCATAGCAGCTGACAGCAGCTGTACGGAGTCATACTGCTCCAGCATTTGAATAGCGAGCCCTTTATATTCGTTCAGTTCACCCTGCTCAACCACTTCAAGCAGACGCTCGGCCGTAAGGCGCTGTTTGCCTTCGATCGCTTCCGCCAATGTAGGCAGCGGTTTGCGCGGAATACGGTGGCGCGTCACACGCTCGATGAAATGAAGATGATCGATTTCGCGTGGAGTCACGAAGGACCATGCTGCGCCTTCCTTGCCTGCGCGCCCGGTACGGCCGATCCGGTGCACATAGCTTTCAGGATCCTGTGGAAGATCGAAGTTCACGACATGGGTTACACCCGATACGTCCAGACCGCGTGCGGCAACGTCCGTCGCAACCAATACATCGATGCTGCCATCGCGGAACTTACGCATTACCGTATCGCGCTGGTTCTGCGACAGGTCGCCGTGCAGTCCGTCAGCGGAATAGCCGCGCTTTTGCAGCGCTTCGGCCAATTCATCAACACGGCGCTTAGTGCGTCCGAATACGATAGCAAGCTCAGGGGATTCCATGTCCAGCAAACGGCTGAGGGCCTCAAATTTTTGACGCTCAGGAACCTCGATATAAGCCTGGTCGATCAATGGAGCGCTGACCTGCTTCGGAATCACCGACACATGCTCAGGATTTTTAAGAAACTGCTGTGCCAGCTTTTGAATATTCGGCGGCATCGTAGCCGAGAACAGCATCGTCTGGCGATCTTCCGGCACTTGTTTGAGGATGGATTGAATATCATCCATAAAGCCCATATCCAGCATTTCATCCGCTTCATCCAATACAACGGTATTCACGTCATCCAGCTTGATGGTTTTGCGGTTGATATGGTCAAGCAAACGTCCTGGTGTACCGATAATAATCTGGGGTTTCTTCTTAAGGGCACGGATCTGGCGCACAATATCTTGTCCACCGTAAATAGGCAATGTGCGAAGTCCTTTGAAGCGGGAGAGTTTTTCTATTTCTTCGGCCACCTGGATGGCAAGCTCACGTGTAGGCGCCATAATGAGGGCTCTGATTTTATCGTCCGTTTTGGAGATTTTACTGATCAACGGAATACCGAATGCTGCGGTTTTACCGGTACCGGTCTGTGCCTGGCCGATCATGTCGCTGCCTGTCAGTGCGATAGGGATCGATTTCGCCTGAATCGGAGTTGCCTCCTCAAATCCAAGCTCCGTAATCGCCTGAAGTACCTTGGGTTCGAGATCAAATTCTGCAAATGTCGTCAAATTTATTCATACTCCTTCTTGTAACGGATGTAGTGGACAATCCGCGGTCTTGTCTGTATTCTTAAGTAGCAGTATTATGGTTTAGGTTTTCCCTGTAGCAGCGGCAGATTACAGCTCATTTTCATCCGTCCGAACCATGTATTTCCGCATCACAGAGGAATGACCTTATCACATCTTTCAAAAAATACGTCTGAGTGCCAGTGAAGCATTTCAAATTTAAAGCGTTCAGATTGGAAATAGCTCCCTACTCAAGAATATCCACATCGCATTATAGCACAAATCAAATCAATTTTACCAGCAAGCTGGTTTACACATCTTCAAATGAGGTGAACTCACCGTGCCAAGGCTGGCCTGGAACTGTTTTGTTATCATCCTTGGAGCCGCGTCCATCGCTAGCGGTTTTAATTTGTTTTTGGTCCCGCATCACCTGCTCAGCGGGGGCGTCTCCGGCTTATCCATGCTTGTCGGGTATTTTACAAATGCGAATCTCAGCGTGATGTATTTCGTGTTCAACATTCCCATTCTGCTGGCGGGTTTATTCATTCTGGGCCGAAGATTCATCGGATTAAGCATCCTGTCCGTTATCGTCACCACGTGGCTGATCGCTGTCATTCCCGTAGAGGCGCTTGTCTCCGATGCCCTGCTTGCTTCCGTATTCGGAGGTGTGCTTGTCGGCATAGGCGCGGGCATTTCGTTTCATGTCGGGGGCTCCACGGGCGGCTTCGATATCGTGGGCTCGATTGTAACTCGCTACCGTGATTTTCCTGTGGGAACGGTCCTCGTGGGTCTGAATGGACTGGTCGTTCTTGCAGCAGGCTATCTAAGTGATGACTGGAATACTGCGCTTGCCTCCATGGTATCCATTTATATCAGCGGCAAAGTCGTCGATATTATTCATGTGAGTCATACCAAAGTAACGGTGTATATTATTACTGACCGGACTGAAGAAATGCTGTCCCGCCTGCTCACGCTTCCCCGCGGGGTAAGCAAAATCAAGATTGAAGGCGCCTTTTCCCATAAAGAAAAGGACATGCTGATGACAGTAACAACGAGATATGAGCTAGCTGAGCTGAAAAGGATCATTAAGGAATCCGACCCCGCAGCGTTCGTTAATATCGTGGAAACGGTAGGCGTGATGGGTGCTTTTCTGAGAAGATAATCAGGTATCCGTGCACGAATGGACCGATTTGTGTTACACTTGTAATGCACGGTTCCACTAAGACCAGCTTTTCCAGCTTTTTCACAGGTCCTCGGCTTTTCCGATTTACGCACTGAATGATTCGTTGTGAATGATTCCGAGCAGAAACAGGAAAGGGTGATTTTTGTGGAAATGGAAACGGTAAAACTGTCCGATATCGTGATGAAGTGGTTTCCTGAAATGCTTCCTTTTCTCAAGGAGAATGAGCTCAATTCCCGGATTGTGCTCAGGGACGGCATCGGTATTCTTGAAGCTGACGATGCTATGGAGATTATTCAGTACAGCATTTGCGAACACCAGAGCCATTCCTTCCTTCATTAATTTTTTGGCAAGGCCTCAGCTAATAATAATGAATGACTGCCGCTGCACCGCCGGGTTGTTCCCGGGGGGCAAGCGGCTTTTTTTATTTTGGACATGCATATTACCGGCCGATTCAGTCATCCAATATAGGGTAATAGAAGATCTAGGATGTTTGAGCCTGATCGTTATATGAATGGTTACAAACATGTCCTTTTTCGACAAAAAACATCTAGTATAATCAGGTAGACATAGCAAGAAAGGGAGAGAATTCGTAAAGATGAACATCATCTGGGCAATCATGGTAATGTTCGGAGCCCTCGGAGGAACGGGAGATCCGGGAGGAACAGCAGGCGGCACGTCTGTAAAGTCGTCTGTAGAGACGGCAATCAACAGTGCAATCATCCGGTCACAGGGAGCCGACACTGCCGTGAACGCAGACACTCCTCCGGCCAAGGTCGATCCGCAGCCGGGAGCACCCCTCGTAAAAGGAATTTACGTAACGGCATACAGCGCTGGCGGAGAACGCATGGCCAAGCTGCTCAAGCTGCTGGATGATACGGAGCTGAACTCCATGGTCATTGATGTCAAGGACGACGCGGGATACATAACCTATCCGACCCAAAATGCAAAGCTGAAGAAAATGGGCAAACCCCAGCCTTTTATCAAGGATATCTCAGCTTTGATGGCCCGTCTGAAGAAGCATAACGTCTACCCCATTGCCCGCAT
Source organism: Paenibacillus jiangxiensis (assembly GCF_046098255.1). Taxonomy (NCBI): domain Bacteria; kingdom Bacillati; phylum Bacillota; class Bacilli; order Caryophanales; family Paenibacillaceae; genus Paenibacillus; species Paenibacillus jiangxiensis. The sequence continues at coordinate 276,065 of NZ_JBJURI010000005.1, read as the reverse complement.
CGTCGTATTTAAGGACACGGTCCTTGCCAAGAAAAATCCGAAGCTGTCCTTCCGCAATCCAGACGGCTCCTTGTGGAAGAATGGCGGCGGCGACAGCTTTGTAAACCCGTACAACAAAGAAGTATGGGATTACAATATTGAAATTGCCAAGGAAGCCGCCAAGCTGGGCTTTAAGGAAATCCAGTTTGACTATGTGCGTTTTCCAGAAGGATTCGAGAAGAAGGCCGGCAAGCTGACTTACTCCAAAACCGATAAATCGCGGGTGGATGCCGTTGCGGAGTTTGTCCAGTATGCCCGCAAGCAGCTCGCACCCCTGGGCGTCAGAGTATCGGTGGATATTTTCGGATACGCGGCATCTGTTCCTGCGGCGGAGGGCATCGGGCAGGATTTTGTGAAAATATCGGAGAACGTAGATGTCATTTCGCCGATGGTCTACCCAAGCCATTACTCGACAGGCTGGTACGGTGTTAAGGACCCCGATAAAAATCCTTACAAGGTCATTAAGGGCTCAATGGCAGACACGCATAAGAAGCTTGAGACCACCAAAGATCTGAAGCCTGTCATCCGCCCCTGGATTCAGGATTTCACAGCCAGCTGGCTCGGCAGTGGCCATTATATCAAATACGGAAAGAAGCAGATCGAAGACCAGATCCGCGCCATGAAGGAAGCGGGCGTTGACGAATATTTGCTCTGGAGCGCCTCGAACCGGTATACCCCTGGTGTCAATTATTAAACTTACAGCCATTATCATTATTCCTTGCAGGAGACCCGCGAATGCCGCGGGTCTTTTTATTGAGCCCTGCTACCTTTAGTAAAATATACTGTTCAGATTTCGGTTCATCGCTTACAATAAAGCTCTGACATTAGATGGAACATTAATTTTATAAAGGATGCGCGGTTATGAATACAACTTATTCGACTGCCGAGAAGTGGACGCAGTTTGCTGTTATTCTGCTTCCCATTCTGGTAACACAGATTACTTTATCGGCCATGACCTTCTTTGATACCAACATGTCCGGCAGGTATGCACCAGCGGATTTGGCCGGAACCGCCATAGGCGTCAGCCTGTGGAATCCCATTCAAACGGGGCTCAGCGGCATTCTGATTGCCGTTACGCCCATCGTGTCCCAGCTGATTGGCAAACAGCAGAAAGACAAGGTTTCATTTTATGTCATACAGGCTTTATGGTTCGCGCTGCTGCTTGCCGTCGTTGTCATTGCAGCCGGCTTTTTGTTCCTTAAGCCGATTTTGACGGGGATGAGCCTGGAGGCCAGGGTTCATAATGTCGCCTTTTATTATCTGGTTGCCCTCGCCTTCGGCATTATTCCTTTTTTCGGTTACACCGCCCTGCGCAGCTTTATTGATGCCCTGGGTCAAACCAGAATATCGATGATGATTACCCTGATCTCCCTGCCTGTCAACGTATTCCTGAATTATTTGCTGATCTACGGGAAATGGGGATTTCCGGAGCTTGGAGGGGTTGGATCAGGAGTTGCGACCGCTTGCACCTACTGGATTGTGTTTCTCACGGCCCTCATTATCGTCCATCGGGGTAGCGTATTTGCTGAATATGGCGTTTTCCGCCAGTTTCACGGCGTTTCGGGCAAAGGCTGGCTTGAACTGGCACGGATCGGCACGCCAATGGGCTTTGCCATCTTTTTCGAAACTGCCGTATTTGCTGCGGTAACTCTCTTCATGAGCAGCTTTAATACGATAACGATAGCAGCCCACCAGGCGGCCATCAATTTCGCTTCTACTCTGTACATGATACCTCTTAGTATTTGTACGGCTCTGACTATTCTTGTCGGTTATGAAGCAGGTGCAGGCCGTCCGAAGGACGCTCAAAGCTACAGCCGGATCGGTATCGGCACAGCCGTTGCCCTCTCCCTGGCAGCCGCGGTTGTACTGCTGTTGTGGGGAAAAAGTGTGGCGGGAATCTATTCGCGCGATCCTGACGTTATTGCCATGACGCAGCAGTTTCTGCTCTACGCGATCTTTTTTCAGATATCGGATGCCATTGCGACTCCGACGCAGGGGGTGCTGCGCGGCTACAAGGATGTCAATCCAGCGTTCTTCCTGACCTTTATCTCTTACTGGATCATCGGTCTGCCTGTCGGTTATGTACTGGCAAAGTGGACAGAACTCGGTCCATACGGCTACTGGGTCGGGCTCATTACCGGCCTGGCCGTCGGTGCAGCCACCCTTCTCGCCCGCCTCTGGGTTGTGCAGCGCCGGTTCAGGAACCAACGTGTGAAACAACAATGAGAACAGCGGGAGAGCTCATCAAAATAATTTCTTTTATGTAATATCCTTCATTTCTTTTTATAGATTTAAAATGAGTCAAGAACAGGGCAGCTTTTTACCTGTTCTTGACTTTTATCCAATGTAGAAGGCACAAGAAGATCCTTTTGATTCGAAGTCGTAATGTTGTAAGTAGGGGAATACGCACGCAGTCAGCGGAGAGGACGAAGCGATTCCGGAAAAGCGCAGCGTTCGCCTTTGGCCCGAAGGGTCAACAGCGATTGTAGGAATGCTTCGTTCTCGGAGCGCCTCAGAACATTACAACGTGCGCTTCAAGGTCAATGGATCACGGGGCCCCTACTCATATCATATGACTACTTTGCTGAACAAGCTTGTACACTCTGGCTTCATAAGGCCGGAGTGTTTTTTTCTTTTCATTCTCCCCTGGCTGTTGCTCATAATTGGCGATTAACAGCTCTCCCGAATCAAATGCAAGCTCATCCGGCCACTCAAATTCAACGGTGTCACGGCTGAAGTTCAGAATAACAAGCAGACATTCCTCATCCAGTGTCCGCGTATACACGTACAAATCCGGATCCAGCGGCAGCAGAAGCGTGTACTCCCCGTAAACCATCACTTTATGCTGTTTGCGCAGAGCCATCAGCTTCCGGTAGTAGTGGTATATGGAGTTGGGGTCCTTGAGAGCTGCTTCAACATTGACTTCCTTGTAGTTGTGATTGACCTTAATCCAAGGCTTGCTGTCCGAAAATCCCGCATTCTCACTGGCATCCCACTGCATGGGGGTGCGGGCGTTATCCCGGCTTTTCGCATGGACGGCAGCCATAATTTTTTCCTCTGGCACCTGCTGGATTTGTGACAGCTTATAGAAATTCAGCGTTTCGATATCTTTGTAATCTTCAATATGCTGGAAGGAAGTATTCGTCATGCCGATTTCTTCCCCTTGATAAATATAAGGGGTACCTTCAAGGGTCAGCAAAAACGTAGCCAGCATCTTCGCGGATTCCACCCGGTATTGTTTGTCATTACCGAAACGGGACACCTGGCGCGGCTGATCATGGTTGCCCAAATAGTTGGCATTCCAGCCCTTATTATGCAGCGCAGTCTGCCAGTGGGTCATGATCTTTTTCAGCTCAGGCAGCGTCCACGAACGGGTTTCCCATCTGGCGGTGCCCGTTGATGGAGAATCCAGCGTCATATGCTCAAACTGAAATACCATATTGAGCTCATGCCGCTCGTTCCCCACATATTCCAATGCCTGCTCCGGTCCAAGACCGGAAGTCTCCCCTACGGTCATAATATCGGATTCCATCAATACCTCTTCATTAAGCTTGCGCAGCAAGTCGTGAACATGCTCCAAGTTCGAAAAAAACTGATTAGCCTGAACGACCTGCAAATGCTTGGGATTCTCCGCATCCGGAAGTCCTTTGGCTTTGACGATATGCGCGATGGCGTCAAACCGGAAACCGTCGACTCCTTTTTTCAGCCACCAGCGGATCATCTTGTACACTTCGTGAATCATTTCATCATTCTGCCAATTCAAATCCGGCTGGTATTTGGAATATAGATGCATGTAATACTGCCCGGTTTTTTCGTCAAGCTGCCAGACCGAGCCGCCGAAGTAAGATTCCCAGTTGTTAGGGAAAAGCCCGTTCTTTCCATCACGCCAAATATAATAATCACGCTTCGGGCTGGTCCTGGATGATCTGGATTCGATGAACCAGGGATGCTCGTCGGAGGTATGATTCAATACGAGATCCATCATGATTTTAAGCCCCCTGTCATGCGCCTGCATCAGCAGCTCGTCGAAATCCTCCATCGTGCCGAATTGCGGTTTGATTGCGTAATAATCGCTGATGTCATAACCGTTGTCCTGACCGGGGGACTGATAAATGGGACAAATCCAGATCACATCTACACCCAGATCCTTCAGGTAATCCAGCTTCGAGATAATCCCGCGCAGATCACCGATGCCGTCTCCATTGGAGTCCTTAAAGCTGATGGGATAGATTTCATATACAACAGCTTCTTTCCACCACTGTTTTTTCACTGGCGGTGCTTCCTGCAGAACAGGTTCTTTGTTTTCTAATGTCGTCACTACCCTTTACCTCCCTGGAATGAAGGAAATTTTGTCATGCCTCCGTCTGCAAACAATGTAATGCCCGTCACGTAGCTGGACTCGGAGGAAGCCAGCCATGCGGCCACGGCGGCAATCTCTTCTGGCTTGCCAATATAACCGAGAGGGATCAAAGATTCAACGCCCGCTTTCAGCGAAGGATCGGCAAATTTGGCGGCATTAATCGGCGTATTGATTGCCCCGGGCGCAATGTTATTTACCCGAATGCCATGGGGAGCGAACTCGAGAGCCAACGTTTGCGTCATCATTTTAATGCCGCCTTTACTGGCAGCATAGTGCAGGAAATGAGGCCAGGGAATCACCTCATGAACGCTCGAAATGTTGATAATAGCGCCCTTGATTTTGTGCTCCAACATGTAATCTATTGCATCCCGGCAGCCCAGAAAGGCCCCGGTCAGATTGACATCAATGACCTTTTTCCAGTTCTCAAGAGTCATTTTTTCGGAAGGTATCTCATTCTCTATACCTGCATTGTTGATCATGACTTCAAGCGAACCGAATTGCTCATGCGCTGCAGTCACCATTTTTTTGACGTCTTCCTCTTTCGATACATCGCCATAAACGCCGACTGCTTTTCCTCCATAAGATTCAATCTCGGATACCAATGATTCAACGTCCTGATTGTCTCCGAAATAGTTAATCACAACATTTGCCTTTTCCTGTCCGAACCGCAAAGCCATCGCCCTGCCGATGCCGGTTGCGCCTCCGGTAATGACAACGGTTTTTCCTGTAAGATCGTTATACATGCCTTACCTCCTGCAAAGCTTTTCACTCATTTTACCCATAAGAAAAACGTCTATTCGACGTAATTCACAGAAGACAGACCGCATCTAGCAGTAGTTCTTGCGATTAAAGAAAGCTTCAGCTTCGCTGAAAACTTATACTTTCTTTAATCTAAAAAAAATCCCCTCCATGTAAACTGTGTTCTTGTTGCTGACACAGTCACACGGAAGGGATCCTACCTGCCCAACCGGGGTTATATGAAATTATTGGGAAAGGCGGATGGCAAGCTCGTACAAATCCATGTTAAACGGTTTCTTCGTATTAACTACTATATTGATATCAGTGGCAACAAGTTCGCCTTTAATAATACCGCAAGCCTTATCGGATTGTCCTTCAATCAGCTGACGCACCGCAAAATCGCCAAGTCTGCTGGCCAGATTGCGGTCAAATGCTGTAGGAGTGCCTCCGCGCTGAATATGGCCCAGTACGGTTACACGCGGATCGTTCGTCGGGAAGCGCTTGACGAGCTCTGCCGCCACATCTTCTCCTCTACCTACGCCTTCGGCGACGATAATAATACTATGTCTTTTGCCATGGGCGAAATTTTGCTTCATCCGCTCGGCCACTTCATCCATATTGAATTCAACCTCAGGTACCAGAATTGTCTCGGCACCGGAAGCCAGTCCGGCATGAAGGGCAATATCGCCACAGTGACGGCCCATAACTTCCACGATGGAAGAACGCTCATGGGAAGACATGGTGTCCCGAAGCTTGTTGATGGCATCTACGACAACGCTGACAGCCGTGTCAAAACCGATCGTATAGTCTGTAAAAGAAATGTCGTTATCAATCGTGCCCGGAAGCCCCATCGTTTTTATGCCCTGCTGGCTCAGCTTGTTCGCTCCCTGATAGGAGCCGTCACCGCCGATGACAATAAGCCCGTCAATGCCGCGGTCGCGCAAAATTTGCGCACCCTTCTGCTGCCCTTCCAGAGTTCTGAACTCCTTGCAACGCGCGGATTGCAGCACCGTTCCGCCTCGATGGATGATATCGCCCACACTGCGCAAATCCATCGGGAAAATGTCATCGTTCAACAGCCCGTGATAACCGCGCTGTACGCCGTACACTTCCAAGCCGAAATACAGCCCGCTGCGCACGACGGCGCGAACGGCCGCGTTCATTCCCTGAGAGTCTCCACCACTCGTTAATACTGCGATTTTTTTAACTGCTGTCATCTTTATTTCCTCCTAAATTCTCATAATTGCCTTCGAATCCAACGACTGTTCACGAAAAAGAACAACCTCATGAGCGGGCTTTTCTTCATTAAACGCTTTGAGACGAGGCGTACCTCCTGCTGTTCGCTGACCTTCGGGTCGGATAAATATAACGCAAGCAGTCCCTCGATAATCATCCTGTGAAAGGAACTATCAGGTACTGAAGACACATCCACCCGCGCACTGTTTACAATGAACACGAACCGGTCAACCATGGTTTCGGTATCTTCATAGTAATTGCAAAAGTTCAAATCCCCGCCTATACGGTCTTCGTTTTGGTCGATCAGATAATCCAGCAATATATGCAGACCGCAGACATGCGGAAAATACGACCGATGAATTGCGGCTGCCCCCGAATCGGTCAGATGGGGGTCGCTGGCAGCCAGAAACAACATAAATACGCCCAGCGTTGAACCCGTCGCCGCCGCAAATTCATTCCAGCGCAATTCCGGTGTCCGCTCTTTATGAAGGTTCCACCAATCCATTAATGCTGCTTCCCGGAGCTCCGGCTTGATATGCTTGTATACCTGTAGATCGGTATAAAGCCTTGCCAGATCAAGAATATAAGGCATGGCGGCTTCATAACCCGGAAGCTTGCGTATACATGACTGACAAGTCTCCACCAGGTGAAGCAGATATCCTCCATCTTCCTGTTCGTCCCGTAAAGCATAATAATGAACAGGTTCCGCCGCCGGATTAACCGCATCGAGCATGGACTGGTGCAGCAGTCTGAAGTCTTCCGGGTCCAAAGACGTGCTTCGGTCACACAAATTATCGAGATAGTCGCTGATCGTCTGATAAGCGACTATCAGTTGAATCAGCGTATGACGGACCGGCAGATTAACCGCCGCATAGACCGAGCCGCCGATACAGTGAAACGCCTTGCCTGATATGCTTGCAAGCGCCTGCTTCTTTAATTCAGTATCCGGAATTTGTTCAGCCGTCTGGCGCCAATATTCCAGGGTTCGCTGTGTCTCGGGAAGGATGTATCTGTACATTCGGTTCATCAACCCAAAGGGACCGCGCGGAGCCTGAAATTGTCTTAGCTCAATATCATTCAAATGACGGTGCCTCCACAATGTGTCTACGTTTTTCGCAACCTATCCAAACAAGCTTATTATAATATGATCGCCAAGTTTGCACAAATAAAGAAAGTCACTTTTCGACAGGCTCCGGGTGCTTTTCCCGGGTGTCATCCATGGATGCGTTCTGCCATTTTCCGGACACATAATACAGGATTCCGGCAGTCATCGCGACGGCAAAGCCGATGGGAAAGCTCCACCATACCGCGTTCAGTCCAAAGTCATCCACCAGCAGATAAGCCAGCGGAATCCGTATTCCCCACAATGCCAGCGTAGTGATCAGCAGCGGCACAATGACGGCTCCCGTGGACCGGACAACCCCTGTAATTACATTCATGACGCCAAACAGCACAAAGCTCCACAGCGTAATTTCGTTAATCCTCATCCCGATCTCCAGCGCCTGGCCGGAGGACGGAAGAAACAGCAGCAAGGCCTCCCGGTTAAAGATATGGATCACCACCACCAGGCCACCTGTCATGAGCAGATTGAACAGAACGCCGATCCAGGTTGTGCGGTGGACGCGGTCCCACTTCCGGGCGCCGATATTCTGGGCGGCGAAAGAAGACACCGCAGCTCCAAGCGCCATCGCCGGCATCTGGACATAACTGGACAGATTGTTCGCCGCTGTATAGGCCGCAGCCGCATCAACGCCAAAGCTGTTGACAAGATACATCAACATGATTGCGCTGGTGGTAACAACGATCATTTGCAGCCCCATCGGCACCCCTTTGCGGATGAGCGTCCAAATGATGCCATAGTCCATCCGCAGCAGGTGCAGTTCATCCTTTGTAATGCGTAAAAAATATTTCATACGATACAGATAGATCATCATGCCTATAAAGCTGACAAAATTCGCGATGACCGTTGCCAGCGCCGAACCGCCGATTCCAAGCTCGGGTACGGGACCGAGCCCGAAGATGAACACAGGATTAAGAGCGACGTCCAGCACTACGCATAAAATCAGAAAGTAAAAAGGCGTTTTCGAATCACCCGATCCCCGCAGCACCGTCATAATGTAGTTGAATCCGAACATAAACGGGATGCCTGCAAAAATAATCATTGTATAGATGATCGCCATTTCAAGGGATTCCGCAGGCGTATTCAAAGCCGTCAGAATAGAAGGCGAAAGCAAAATGCCCGCAGCGCCAATCAGCAATGCCAGCAAAAGAAAAAAGACGGCGCTCGTGCCGACAACCCGCTTCGCCTTGGCGATATCCTTTGCTCCGATGCTCTGACCGATCAGAATGGTGGCGGCCATGGTGACGCCGAAAATGGAGCTGATCAGAAAAAATAAAATAATGTTGCCGTTGGAGGCCGCGGTCAAGGCCGCTTCGCCGAGAAATTTGCCCACCCAAATGGAATTGATGGTACCGTTCAGCGTCTGCAGCACATTGCCCAGCAGCATGGGGAGAGAGAAGAAAAAAAGCGTTTTCGCAATTGGCCCCTCCGTAAGAGACGGACCGGTCCGCGCAGCGGCCATAGCCATGACAATCAGCTCCTCTAATAGTCAAAGTTGTGGTCATTATGTATATTTAACACCAGTCAAACCTGTGGAAGCAAAAAAGCGCAGCTCCCAACGGGAAAACTGCGCTTTTATGACGTTCAGCCGAACTTTATAAGAGATCCGTTTACCGGAAATATTCTTACAATTTAGTTACGTTAGCTGCTTGAGGTCCACGGTTACCTTCCGTGATTTCGAATTCTACTTCTTGACCTTCATCCAAAGTCTTGAAGCCTTCGCCTTGGATTGCGGAGAAATGTACGAAAACGTCTTCGCCGCCTTCAGTGGAGATAAAGCCATAGCCTTTCTCTGCGTTAAACCATTTAACTGTACCCTTCAAGTGAACAACCTCCTAAAAATACCGCCATCTATGGCGAATATCCATATTATACTCCATCATTTTCAACATTGCAATTGATGTTTTGGGTCGCTGGAATGATTTGTTTTTCCCTGCCGTCTGCGGTATTATGGACCAAAACACTTACGGAGATATGCATATGATGAAAAAGCATGAAATATACAAAAAAGACAAATGGAACATGATGACAGTCGAGGTCCAGGGCCGCTACATCGTCCTGCGGGAAATTTCCGACGACTGGGGGGAGGAAGCGCATACTTTTCTGAGCCGCCCAGCCATGATGCAGTGGGCCAACAACCGCTTCCCAAAGGAAGAGTTTCAAGGCAACGAGGAAGAATGGGAGCGTATCATGAACGCTTTCAAGCAGGTATAGGACGTCCATGGATACGAGCAGCTCCATTATTTTTATTATCCTTGCCTTTACCCTGGGAGCCGTGCTCCTGATGAAACGTGACAGCATCCCCGCCCAGCTCAAGAAATGGATGGCTCTGGCGGCTGTCGTTATGATCTGTTTTGCCTTTTTCCTTATTGTATACGGTTTGATGCTGGGTGGTTCCAGCTAAAAGCGGCAAATTATATTTGCTTCCCTCTGAGGCCATACTATGACTTATATGTCATGGTAAAAGGAGGATGCATGTTTGCGGCCTGCCAAACCACTAGCCGTCCTGCTCGCCATCAGCCTGCTTTCTCCGCTGGTGCCTGCAGACGCCAAAACCGTAACCCGCACATCGCAGATGAAAGAACAAAGGAGGCCCTCTATGAGTAAAGTACTGAAACGTGAAGAAGTAGCACCGGAAAACAGCTGGAAGCTGGAAGATCTGTTCCCGAATCAGCAGGCCTGGGACAAGGAATACGAGGAAATCAAACAGTTAACAAAGAAAGCCTCCTCCTTCCAGGGCAAGCTGGACCAAGCCGAGGCGGTTCGCGACTGCTTCAAGCTTGAAGATGAATTATCGCTCAAAACAGAACGGGTATACGTATACGCCCATCTTCATCACGATGAAGATACTGCGGAGCCTACATACCAGGCTTTGTCGCAAAAAGCGAAAAAGCTCAGCGTGGAAGTCAGCGAAGCGCTCTCTTTTATTACTCCCGAAATTTTATCCCTGCCTGAAGGCAAGCTGGATGAGTTTATCGCCGCTCCGGAGCTTGCCCCTTACAAATTCACACTGCAGGAGATGAAGCGCGAGAAGGCGCATATTCTGAGCAAGCCTGAAGAAGCGCTGCTGGCCCAGGTCGGCAATCTTTCACAGGCCCCGCAGACGATCTTCGGCATGCTCAACAATGCGGATCTAAAGTTTCCGCGCATCAAGGACGAGAACGGCAACGAGGTTGAACTGACACACGGCAGCTATATCCAGTTCCTGGAGAACCCCAACCGTGAAGTGCGCGAACGGGCCTTTAAAGCCGTGTACGATACGTATGCGGCCAACAAAAATACGATCGCTGCCGCACTGAGCGCCAATGTAACGAAAAATATTTTTTATTCCCGGGTCCGCAAGTACCCTTCCGTGCTGGAAATGTCCCTTTATGGCGACAACATTCCGAAGGAAGTGTATACAAACCTGGTCGACACGATCCATGAAAGCCTTCCTCTCCTGCACCGCTACATGAAGCTGAGAAAAAAGCTGCTCGGTGTGGATGAGCTTCATATGTACGACTTGTTCGCCCCGCTGGTGGATGAATACAAGATGGACATCACCTATGACGAAGCCAAGGACACTACGCTGGAAGGACTCAAACCTCTGGGTGACGATTATCTGGCCGCGCTGAAAAAAGGCTACACTGAACACTGGATCGACGTATACGAGAACGAGAACAAGCGTACAGGCGCCTATAGCTGGGGAGCCTACGGCACCCATCCCTATGTGCTGCTGAACCATAAGGACAATCTGAACAGCATGTTTACGCTGGCACATGAAATGGGCCACGCGCTGCATTCCTATTATTCGGATAACGCGCTGCCTTACCGTGACGCCCAGTATACGATTTTCCTCGCGGAAGTGGCTTCAACGACGAATGAGGCCTTGCTGATGGATTACCTGCTGAAAAAATCGCAGGATCCGAAGGAAAAAATGTACCTGCTCACCTATTATGCCGACCAGTTCCGTACAACGGTATTCCGGCAAACGATGTTTGCCGAGTTCGAGAAGATCATTCATGAACGGGCGGAACAGGGTGAGTCCCTCACTCCGCAGGTGCTGTCGGATATCTATTATGATCTGAACGTGAAGTATCATGGACCGGATATGCACGTGGATAAGGATATCGCCATGGAATGGGCGCGCATCCCGCATTTTTACAACAGCTTCTATGTGTACAAATATGCGACAGGCTTCTCTGCGGCCACGAGCTTTTCCAAGCAAATTCTGGAGGAAGGCCAGCCGGCGGTTGACCGTTATCTTGGCTTTCTCAAAAGCGGGGGCAGCGATTACTCCATCAACATTCTGAAAAAAGCGGGTGTAGACATGTCTTCGCCACAGCCGATTCGCGAGGCCATGAGTGTATTTAAGGAACTGATTGAGGAGATGGAAAAGCTCTCCTGAGCTAAGCTGATTCCTGCAGAGCAGAGTTCTGCAAAAAAGCTGTCGAATTGGCGCTGTCATAAAATCCCTTGCCTTTCATAGACAAGGGATTTTATACTTATCATGCCAAGGAGGTGGCCCTGATGAGATTACAATGGTCTCTGATCTCTGCATTAATTATCGCTTTGCTGACCGCAATCTTCGCCGTCATCAATGTCAATGCGGTTAAGGTAAACCTGTTGTTCCAGGTTGTCGAAATTCCGCTGATTCTGTTGATTTTGGGCTGTACGCTGCTCGGAGGCCTGATCGTAGGCTCCCTGGGTATTTTCCGCCAATTCAAGCTGCAGCGCGAGATTAAACGTCTTACACGCCAATTGGAACTCCTGCAGCAGCCGCCAGCGGCCCAGACTTCCGGAACAGAGCAACTGAAGAATACGCCCGGGGAGGCCCAAGGAACCGCCGCTGCCGAAGCAGCTTCCGTCGGGGATGCTGACCGGTTGTCCAAATAAGGAGGAAATCTGCATTCATGAATATTCAGCCGAATGAAGAATACATTATATCTCTGCTCAAGAAGCTGCTGGACACTCCAAGCCCGAGCGGGTACACGCATGAAGTGATGAAAATTGTGCGTGAGGAAGCGGATAAGCTCGGATTCCCGGTGGAGTGGAACGCCAAAGGCGGTGCCATCATTTCGCTGAAGGGCGAAAATACGGATAACACGATAGCGCTGAGCGCCCATGTGGACACCCTCGGCGCCATGGTACGTTCCGTAACCGGCCACGGCACGCTGCGCATCACTTCTGTCGGCGGGTTCATGATGAACAGCATCGAGAATGAATACTGTCAAATACATACCCGGAGCGGAAAAATCTATACAGGCACCATTTTGTCCGCCCATCCTTCCGTGCATGTCTATGCGGATGCACGAACCTTTGAGCGCAAGGAAAGCAACATGGAAGTGCGGATCGATGAATTGGTGGAAACCAAAGAGGATGTGCTGAAGCTGGGCATTGCCGTGGGGGATTTCATTTCTTTCGATGCCCGTGCCGTCGTGACGCCAAGCGGATATGTTAAATCACGTCATCTGGACGATAAGGCCAGCGTTGCGGCGTTGTTCGGGCTGCTGGAATCATGCCGACGCGAGCAATGGACGCCAAAGCGTGAGGTCAAGCTGCTGATTTCCAACTATGAGGAAGTCGGTCACGGAGCATCCTATATCCCTGCCGACATCCGTGAGATGATCGCGGTAGATATGGGAGCGATCGGCGATGACCTGAGCTGCAAGGAAACGGATGTTTCCATTTGCGCCAAGGACTCGTCCGGCCCGTATGACTATGACATGACGAGCCGGCTGATCGAACTGGCCCGGCAGCTTGAGATCCCTCACGCCGTCGATATTTATCCTCAGTACGGCTCGGATGCGTCAGCAGCGCTCAAGGGCGGCAGCAATATCCGCGCCGCACTGGTCGGTCCAGGGGTGCATGCCTCCCATGCGATGGAGCGAACCCATAAGCAGGCGGTGGTGAACACAGCACGTCTACTCGCTGCTTATATTCGGGAATAATGTATGAAATAATGGCATTCCGTCTCTGTAACTGTTTGGGCTAAAGCTTGCCATTGCAGAGGCTACGATAAGAACGATTAGAGGCAGCCGTTATGGCACGTTTGAGCGTGCTGTGAGGCTGCCTCTTTATTTACCATTTCACAAGTCAGGACACTCAGCTTTTTCGGCAAAAGCAATTCAGCGTATGATCATTCACCATACCCGAAGCCTGCATGAACGCATAGCAAATTGTTGAGCCTACGAATTTCATGCCGAGCTTGCGCAGCGCCTTGCTCATCTGATCCGATTGGGGAGTCGTGGCTGGAACTTCGGCGGTATCCTTCCAATGATTCACCAATGGAGCACCGTCCGTGAAGCTCCACAGCAGCTCCGAGAAGCCGCCCTTCTCCATCACGTCCAGATAGATTCTCGCATTGGTAATCGCCGCCTGAATCTTGAGACGATTGCGGATGATGCCCGGATTCGCCAGCAGCTCTGCTATCTTATTCTCATCATAGGCAGCTATCCGCTCAGGGTCGAACTGATCGAAGGCTTCACGGAATGCCTCACGCTTCTTCAAGACGGTATACCAGCTCAGGCCTGCCTGCATTCCCTCCAGCATCAGCAGCTCGAACAGCTCACGGTCCTCATACTGGGGCCTGCCCCATTCCTCATCATGATATGCGATATAAAGCGGGTCTTCGTTGACCCATGCGCAACGCTGTACTTCCGGGCTCAGATGCCATCATCCTTCCTGTAATCACAACTATGAACACACTATGGACGAAGCTGCATGCTGAATTCCTCATCCGGCAGTTCTGTGCTGTAGTAGAACATGTAGACTTCTGCGCTATCTAGAGCGTAATCCTTATACACATCAATATTCTTGTTATTCCCATCCCCTGCGAAATTGACCGTGAGAGGCTTTCCTAGGATGCGTTCCTCCCCTTTGCCGATGTGGGTCTGATTTATGCCGCCGAACAAGGGATCAGCGCTTTCCGTCTCTACGAACAGATTACCATCTTCTCGATAATACGTCCATTTCACAGGATAGCCTCCAATGTCCTGCATGAACGATTGACGCTGCTTGCTAATATTCGTGAGCATGATTGGGGGAAAATCACCACCATCATGATGTAGAACTTTGTGTCGCCCAATCAGCTTGATGATGGACGTGTCTGTAATCTCCAAATCCAGCGGCCTCTCCACAGATAGCTCGCTTATATGAGGACCTTTCTCAGAAGACCAGTATGCCCGGCGTAGTAAATGACCATCCACTTCCAGTTGATACTTGACAAATGGGAGCTGGTAATAGCGCTCCTGATGCTCTTCCGTCACACGGATTTGCGTAGGGGTAATGACCAGTTCCTTCAACATTGCCTTATCCTCCGTACCGGGAACAGGCAGATCAATCTGGGTACGCTGGGTACCTGCTTCCATTTGTAGCTTGCTCAGGTGAAGTGAGAATGTCCATTGTTGATCAATAATGGTATCCCGGCGAGTGTAGTCGAGTTTATATACAGTATCATCCTTTGGTATATCAGCCAGCTTGTAATATTGCTGTGCCGTATATTCCCCGTGATCTCCAGGCTTGCCGAAGGCACCGTTGCTGATGCGAACAGGCTCATCGCTCTTGTAGTAGGCATTCACTTGTGGAGTGGCCCACTCTCTGACCTCCGGCTGAGCAAAAAATACGCCTGTAGACAGCATCAGGCTATCCTCTCCCCGTGGAAACGCTTGAACCACCAGCTTGGAAATGCCATCTTGCTCGATGGCAAACTGCTGCTCGCCTGATTTGCTGACATCAAGCGGTATCTCCTTCTGCTGATTCGAGAAAAATTGCAGCTTTCCGGCCGTAAGTTCAATAGTCGCTTGCTCCGACTTAGGAGTCCAATTTGACTCAAAATAACCGATGTACCTTCCAGCCTGTTCATTCCACATCTGTCTACCGACCCTGCCCTCGATCCGATTGCCTTGCTCATCCGTCAGCTCCATGTCGGCGAACTGCCATAGATTCTTCCCATATTTCCCTGTATCCAGGCTGTATAAGATGACCGTTCGGTTCTCGTCCACTACGGCTGTATGAATGGTTAGCGTGATTCCGTCCTTCGTCACAGATTGCTCAATCGTCTGCCCCAGATTCTGTGCCAGGGCGGTCTGGATGCCACTCCTGCCGCTGCCGTTCAGCAAATGGGTCCAATCGACCTGAAACGCTGCATATACTGGGGCTGCAATGATGACAGTGCTGATAGAAGCAATCATCGCGGCCCGGCGCCAGCCTCCCGCTCTGATTTTAGGCAAAATAAGTCCATTTCTCCGTTGGGAGTGTTGTCTGCCCTTCCCGAAAAATACTGCGTCGGCCGCTTCCACTTGAGTCTCAGCTTGCGGGTCGAGTGCTGCCTCTATATGTGACCACATCTCGTTAAAATCAGGGTAGTTCAACCCGCTTTCACGGTTTAGTTGCTGCTTTAGTCTGTTCTCGGTATGCTTCATGACATCCTCCCTCTTCCGAACGATGGATTGCAAATTCCCGCTTTGACAGGATTAACTTCATTAGCTTTAGACCTTTGTGGACCCTTGATTTTGCCGTCCCAACTGGAATACTCAAAATTTCGGCTATATCAGCCATACTGAAATCGTGCATATACCTTAACGATACGGCAGCCCGAATCTTGGGAGGTAACTGCATCATATCCCCCGCCAGCTCCTCCGCAGCCTCCCGCTCCTCCAGCAGTAAGTCCAATGCCTTACCCTCATGCTCGATAGGGCTATACTGGCTCTGCACGAGAAAATCCTTGGCTTGTCGGCTGCGCTGTGACTTCAGATGTGTCAGACAGCGGTTCACAGCGATACGCATAATCCATGCCCGCAGATGCTCTATATGCTCCCAATTGCTGCGAAAAACCGAGATGAATACTTCCTGGCAAAGATCCTCGGCATCTGATGCGTTATGTACCATGTAGTAGCATGTCCTGTATACCTGCTTGTTGTATGTTTCAAAAAGCTCTCTTTGCGTCAATACTCCCTTCCTCCTTTCATTCCTGTCATAACTTAAACCATCTGACCTGGAAAAAGGTTCATTTCTCACATATGAATTTAAAAAACCGCGAGTCACCTGGTACGGAGACTTGCGGTTATTCATTTACTATTTGCCTTCTTCAATCCGTTCAGCCAATTCGTTAAGATAGGTCCAGCGCTCCAGCAGATGCTCCAGCTTGGCCTCCGCCTCTGACTGCCGCTGCATCAGTTCCTGCAGCCTCGCCGAGTCGCTGAACGCCTTCTCCATCTCGGCAGCAATCTGCACCAGCCGTTCCTCCGCCTCCGCTACCAATTCATCGATCTGCTCATATTCTCGCTGTTCCTTGTAGCTGAATTTCAATTTTTCTTTTTTTGGAGGCTGATCCTGTTTCTCCGTGGACGTCTTCTTCTCCGCAGCAGCTACCGGGGACACCGTCTCTATGGCATGGCGGGCCATCCACTCCGCATACTCCGTATAATTGCCCACATGCAGGCGAACCTTGCCCTCTCCCTCAAAGGCCATAATCTTATCCATGGTCCGGTCCAGGAAATAGCGGTCATGAGATACAGCAATCACTATGCCGGGAAAATCATCCAAATAATCCTCCAGCACTCCGAGCGTCTGGATGTCCAGATCATTCGTCGGCTCATCCAGCAGCAGCACATTCGGCGCTTCCATCAGAATGCGCAGCAGATACAAACGCCGCTTCTCGCCTCCGGATAAGCGGGAAATCATGGACCACTGCATATTGGGCGGGAACAGGAAGCGCTCCAGCATCTGTGCGGCGGTAATGGTGCTGCCGTCATCGGTACGGATGACCTCCGCCCCTTCCTTGATATATTCAATCACTCGCTGATTCGGGTTCATCTCCTGATGCTCCTGCGTGAAATAGCCCAGCTTTACCGTGGCCCCCAGCACAACTTGGCCGCGGTCCGGCTCAATTCGGCCTGCAATCATATTCAGCAGGGTAGACTTGCCGCTTCCGTTCGGTCCGACGATGCCGATCCGGTCGCCGGGCACCGCCGCATAATCCAGGTGCTCAATCAGCGTACGCTCGTCAACCGATTTGGACAGACCGTCGATCTCCAGTATTTTTTTGCCCAGCCGGGTTGAAGCGACCGACATATCTATGGTGCCCCCGCGCTGCTCGGGCTGCTGCTCCATCAGCTTTTCGAATCGCTCGATTCTTGCCTTTTGCTTTGTCGTGCGCGCCTTGGCGCCGCGCCGGATCCAGGCAAGCTCATTGCGCAGCAGGTTTTGCCGCTTCTGCTCGGAGGCTGCTTCCCTCTCCTCACGCTCTGCCTTCAGCTCCAGAAATTTGCTGTAATTGGCCTCGTAACGGTACAAGCGGCCTTGATCCAACTCCAGCATGACCGTAGCCACCCTGTCCAGAAAATAGCGGTCATGGGTAATCATCAGCAAGGCGCCGCGTCTTTTCTGCAAATACTGCTCCAGCCAAGCAACGGAATCATTGTCGATATGGTTGGTGGGCTCATCCAGGATCAGCAGCTCGCAGGGCTGAATCAGCGCCGCCGCCAGCGCCACCCGTTTGCGCTGCCCGCCGGAGAGCGTCCCCATTTTGGCATCAAACTGGGTAATGCCAAGCTTTGTAAGCACACTCTTGGCATCACTCTCCAGCTGCCATGCCCCCAGTGCATCCATCTGCTGATTGGCAGACAGCAGGCGTCTCTGAAGCTCATCGCTGCCCGGATTCAACTCCAGCAGCTCCATAACCTCCATGTACTCCCTTACCGCCTTCATTTCCGGAAGCGTCCCTCGAAAGATCTGCTGCAGTACCGTCACATCCGAATCGAAATCGGGATTTTGCGCCAAATATTGAACCCGGACATCATTGTTGACGGCAATCTGCCCGCTGTCCGGCGTATCAAGCCCTGCGATGATCTGCAAAAAGGTCGATTTCCCCGTACCGTTGACACCCACGACACCGATTTTATCGCGTTCATCCATGCCGAAAGAAGCGTCCCGGAACAGTATTTTTTCCCCATAGCTTTTTGATAGATTTTCAACCGTTAATATATTCATCTATATATACTCCTCACATCCATAGATATCCCAGGGCCAAAGCGACCGCTCCGCCTGCCGAGGAGCTGATCAGATTCACGGCGTCATTGCTCATCCAGGCCCATCCCCGCGCCTTCTCCGTTGCCTGGCCGCAATGGGTGCCAACCTCCACTTCACGTCCGCAGACCCGGCAGCGGCTCATGTACTGCACCGTCGCTCCAAGATACGAGTCCGCAAAAGCACCTGCCGCACCCGCAACACCTCCAGACACAATCCAGGCCCACCATGGAAGCGTGCTTCCGCCAAGGATGGACTGGAACAACCAGGCGCTCAAGCCAATCAGAACGCCGCCTGCTACAGCCGCGCTTGTCCCTAAAGCGGATACGCCACCGCTGGTTCCAGGCGGAAGCGGCCGCCCGTTTAGTACGGAACGCGGAGCCTGACGGCTCAGGCTGCCGATCTCGGTCGCCCAGGTATCCGCGGTGACCGTCGACATGACGCCGATAAAAAGAAAGATCCACGCCGGCTGCGGCCATACCGCATAACCCGCACACAGCAGCATGCCAAGACCGCCGTTGGCAAACACCTGGCCGGCATCCCGGTTGCCCGTTTTGGCATAGGATTTCTCAAGCTCCGCCTTGCGCTCCTGCTTGTACTTCGAAAGCAGTGTGGATGTTATAAAAAACATCAGCAATATGCCAAACCAGAACAGATCACCGGCTCCGTAATAGACCGTGCCCATTACAAATGCCGCTGCAAAACCGGATAAAGTCAGCGATTTCTTCCTGTATGCGGCACCACCCACAAGCAGGGCTCCCGCCGCTCCAATCAACCAGTCCACCATATACCCTCCCATCAAATCCATCCACGCGTACTACGACCTTTTCGCAGGCTCTGTTTACGATTATACCACGCTGCCTGTCACCCAGGGAAAACTGGGGGCAACAGCTATGGGAGGAATGGTTCGTTCTCGGAGCGTCCCAGAACGCAAAAAAGGGGATCCCAGATCATCAGACCTTTTGGGATACCCTGGATTGCGACTGTAGAATATTCCATTAACCAATCGTACAGGCTCCTTGTATTTCGTCCGCCCAGCGGAGCTCCAGCACATCGCCTTTGACCACTGGCCCGACCCCGGCCGGAGTTCCGGTAAAGATCAGATCCCCCTTGCCCAGGCCGTAATGGTCGGCAATATAATCCGCAATTTCCTGGAGGGAAAAGATCATGTCCTTCACGTTGCCGCGCTGTACCTCATCCTCATTTTTACGCAGGGAGAAGTCATGGTTCAGGAGAGAGGCTTCTCCCGCAAACGACAGAAACGGAGTCAGGGGAGCCGAGTTTTTGAAGGCTTTGGCCGCAGTCCAGGGATGGCCTTTTTGCTTGATAACGGTTTGTACATCACGGAGTGTAAAGTCGATGCCAAATGCAAACGCCTCGATGCATTCATCCACCTTCATGCCCCGTTCATAGCTTCGCCCCAATCTGACAACAAGCTCGGCTTCATAGTGCAGCTCTCCCTGGTCCAAAGGCAGCTGAAGCGTTTCTCCATTCATGGGTACAACCGCATGAGACGGCTTAAGGAAAATCATCGGTTTTTCAGGCACAGCATTGCCCAGCTCTTCCGCGTGCAGCTTATAATTGCGCCCCACACAGTAAACATTGCGAATTTCTCTGTTCATCGAATCAGCCACCTCTTCACGGTTAATATGGTGTTGCCAATCAAGCTTTTTCTCTTCATCGCCTGCTCCCATGCCTCAGGCCGGTTGGTGCAGATCATCAGGTCCGGATGGAGGGAGGCAAGATTGCGTATAATCCCAACCTGATCCACAGTCCAGGCCATAACCGTGATACCCTGCTCCGTCATTTCAGCCATCAGCCTGGCGTCGATCTTCGGATAGGCCATGGATAGAAAGGAGCAGCCCAGCGCTGAAAGTCTCCCCGACAGATCTGCTGGCCTGATATCGGTAATGAAACCCGTGCATATCTCCGGCATTAGCTCCTTCACTCTGCGCAAAGCCTGCTGGTCGAACGATGTCAATACGATCTCCTGCTCCATACCGCGTGCAACAACCTGACGGAGCACCGCGCTTTCCAGCCCGGGATACATGTCCCCCGATGTTTTCAGCTCGATATTCAGCCGGACTTTGCCGCGGCACAGATCAAGCACCTCAGCTAACGATGGAATGGGTTCGCCGCGGTAACGTGGACTCTTCCAGGAGCCCGCATCCAGCCTGCGCAGCTCATCCCATGATCTGTCCTTGACCAGCCCTGACCCATTGGTCGTGCGCTCCAGCCGAAAGTCATGGATCACAACAGGAACCCCGTCCCGTGAGAGCTGGACGTCCAGCTCTATCCATTTCACAAACGGAAATGCCATCGCCTGCCTGAAAGCAGCCAGCGTGTTCTCAGGCGCCGCATGGGAAGAGCCACGGTGAGCCACACAGAGGTTATGCATCCTGCTCGCCCTCCATCATCGTTATTTGAAGTGCTATCAGCCTGCCGCAGCTCTGCCCGTGCTGTCGATACTTACATTGGGAGAAGACATGTTTTCGACCTTCTTGAGAATGTTCGCAGCCTTCTCTCCGGACAGCGGTATAGGCTGCCCAAGCTCCGCCCTGCACGGAATCAGCTTCATGCCGCATGCGCCGTCTTTTGTGCAGGATGCCTGGAAAACAGCTGTATCCCAGGTAGCTTCTGTTAATGATTTGGAAAAAATAAAATTGCCCGTACTGTAAGCTACCCATTTGCCCTTGTACATCTCGAGCCCTTGCAGAACATGGGGATGGCTTCCAATGACTAGATCCGCTCCGGCGTCTATAAATGCGTGGGCGAGCTCGGTCTGGTGATCCTCAAGGACGGAAGCCCGTTCTTTGCCCCAGTGTGCTGTGACGATCACCAGATCCGCCTTTTTGCTTGCCTGCCGGATCGCCTGCAGAGCCGCTGCAGGATCATAGACTCCCGCCACCCCAGCGCTTTTCGCGCCAGCATACCAGCTGACTTCGGGAATTACGCGGCTGAAGCCGAGCAAAGCGATCGTCATTCCTTTTCGTTCCACATATACGGGAGCATAAGCTTCTTCCGCATTCTTGCCGGCTCCCATATACAAAATTCCGTAATGACGTAGATAAGCCAGTGTATCCTTCAGCCCTGAGACGCCCTGATCCAAAATATGATTATTGGCCACATTCACCACATCCATCCCCGCTGCCGCCAGCTCGGGAAGGGCATCGGGGGAGGATTTGTATACATAGGTTTTATTCGCTGCCCCTGTACCGCCGTCCGTTACGGGGGTCTCCAGATTACCTACCGTCAGATCATCCGACTTGAACAGGCTGCCCAGCCTCTTGTACGGATAGTCATAGCCCTCCTCCTGCAGAAGCTGCTCCACTTTGCCGGAAAATTGCATGTCACCTACGAAGTTTAAAATGACACCGTCCGATCCGGTGGTATGCGCATCAGGAGCGGTCTCAGCTTCAGGCTTCTCTGCTTCAGGCGCTGCAGATCCTTCTTCATCTCCAGTCTGAACAGCGGACTCTCCTGTATCATCCGGAGAACCACCCGACGTATCGGCGCCCTCTTCCAAGCCGGTCTCCTCCTGGACTCCTTCCTCCTCCTTCGCCGGATTCGGAGCCGTCCGGACCGTCTCCGGAGCACTTATATCCGGCTCGGCCTCCGGAACCGTTTCCATTTCCGATTCCTGCTGCGCCTGCGCTGCTGGCTCGGGAACTGAAACGTCACCAGACATTCCGGGATCGGTATCGTCACTCGGCTTTCCGGGATCGGAGCTGGCTGTCATCTGCCTGCCAATATGTTCATTCCCTTCCGTTATGTAATAATAACCAATAATTGCGATAATCATAAACAACAGTATAAGATTGATTGCGGTCACGGCCCTTATCCGGCTCCGTCGCCGCCGTTTCTGCAGAGCATTTCGCTCCTCCACTCTTGAGGGGGGCATAACTCCTCCTTGTTATTTCATTGTCTCACAGACTTCTTCATTATATATCAGGACTCTCTGCAAAGAGAACCCCCGCCAGTGACTTCACACGGCGGGGGTTCCTGCTGCTCTTTTAGAGGTAGTTCAAAAAGTCATCTTTTGATCACGAAGGAAGTCAGGAAGCATACTCGACATCGAATCTTGAATTCAGCCGGGCCTTAGCGGATGCTTCCGAAGCATGTTTCCTGCGGAAACATTTCAGGTGCTCACGTACCCCAAGTACGCTCCGCTCCTCAGTCCCTATCTTCATTCAACTCAAGCGTTTTGAAAAAACGCACTTCGGAAGCATAGGCTTCGGTGCTGAAAACCTGACTTTTTGAACATGCATTTTTAATCAAACTGTTTCCATTTATCTATAATGACATCGCTCAAAGTCTCCATATAGAGAGGGTCGCTGTTCAAGGATTCGATGCGCATCAACCTCATATCCAGCTCCCTTGCCACGGCTTGAGCTTCAATATCCAGATCGTACAGCACTTCCAGATGGTCGGATACGAAGCCGACAGGCGCAACCAGTACGTCCTCTACCTGTTTCTCGCTCAACGTATGGAGCGTGTCCAAAATATCGGGGCCAAGCCATGGTTCAGACGTGCGACCCGCGCTCTGCCAGGTAAACTGCCAGCGGGTCACGCCGGCACTTTCAGCCACTGCTTTGGAGGTTTCCATGAGCTGATCAACGTATGGATCGCCGATCGAGAGAATGCGTTCAGGCAAGCTGTGCGCGCTGAACAGGACCTGCACCGAACCGCGGTCAGCGCCTGCTTCTTCGAACAAATCCAGCTTGGCCGCCACTCTTTCGGACAGAGCTTTGATCAATTTCGGATGCAGATGATAGCTTTCGATAAATGCCATTTTCAGGCCGAGTTCAGCCGCTTTTTCCTGTGCACGTTTGATATAACCTGCCACGCTCATGGAAGAATAGTGCGGAGCGAGCACAATCCCGATCGCCTTCTTAATGCCGTCCGCCGCCATTTGCCCGACTCCATCCTCGATAAAGGGGCGGGCGTGCTTTAATCCCTGATAACACACAAACTCGACATCGGGATTCCGGTTCTCACGATTCAATGTCGCCTGCAGGCTGTGCACCTGCCGGTCCGTATTTTCACGAAGGGGAAATACCCCTCCTACGATGGCTTCATATCTGTTCTTCAGTTCCTTGAGCTGCTCGGGAGAAGGCGCGCTGCCGCGCCGGATATGCGTATAATACGCCTCTACCTGCTCCAAGCTTTCCGGAGTGCCATATGACATGACTAATACGCCTACGGTTTCCTTCACTTTTATAATCACCTCTGTATGATTCTGCAAGTTAATAATTGAATGAACAGATTACAAGCTGTGCTGCCCTACCCGCTGCTTGAGCACGTTGGCCGAATATTCATGCACATATTGGGTCAGTTCTCTAAGCTTGTCAAGCGAGGCTTCAGGAAAAAGTCCGTGTCCCAAATTGAAAATATAGCCAGGCTCCTGAACTCCCGCATCGATGATTTCTTTGGCATGCTGTTTAATCACATCCATAGGTGCGGTAAGCACATAAGGATCCAGATTACCCTGAACTGCAAATCCGTCGTTCAGCCGCCGGCGGCCTTCCGGAATGGATACACGCCAATCCAGCCCCACGACATCAGCCTCCAGTGTGCGCAAAAGCGGCAGCAATTCGCCCGAACTGACCCCCGGGAAATAAATCTTCGGCACCTTCAGATCGGACAGCTCATGAAAAATCCGCTTGATCGTAGGGAGCACGAATACCTCAAAATCCCGTGGGGCCAGTGATCCGACCCAACTGTCAAACAGCTGGAATGCCTTCCCGCCGCTAGCCACATGAGCGCGAAGATAGGTAATCACCATATCCCCCAGTTTGTCCATCAAACGGAACCATACCTGCGGCTCGCTGTACATTAACGTTTTGGTATAAATGTAGTTTTTGGACGGACGTCCCTCAATCAGATAGCTCGCAATCGTAAACGGCGCTCCGGCAAACGTGATGAGCGGAACCTCGAGCTGCCGGTCAAGAATGCGAATCGTCTCTAAAATATGAGAAAGATCCTTCTGCACGTCGATCGGCTTGAGACGCTCCACATCGGCTGCCGTACGGATGGGTTGGTCTATGACCGGGCCGACGTTTTTGACTATATCAAAGTCCACACCAAGGGAAGCGACGGGATTCATAATATCGGAATATAAAATAGCAGCATCGACACCCAGCTTCCGGACAGGCATCATCGATACTTCGGCTGCCAGCTCGGGCTGACGGCATATTTCCAGCAAGGAGTATTTCTCTTTGATTTTCCGGTACTCGGGATCGTACCTTCCTGCTTGCCTCATGTACCAGACGGGAATGTGATCCACATCCTCCCTGAAGCACGCACGGATAAAATTATCGTTGTAAGTCATTGGCTTGAGCCCCCAGTTCGAATGTAAAACCTATACATTCATTATGCCCTTTTTAAAAGTGCGTAACAACCAGCCAGCACGGATGAACGATGACAATCCGATGACAGTTGGATAAAGTTTCAATGAAGTGTGCTATACTAAAAAGAACTGTTTATTTCTGGTTTCCCGGACTACGGATGAATACCTGAATTACCTCTCCACGGCCGGAAAGGATGTGAGCACCATGAAAACGTGGCAGGTGAATCTCATCGTTCTCTGGTTCGGCCAATTTTTGGCCAATGCCGGCATGACCATGATTACCCCTTTTCTGTCGCTTTATCTCGCGCAGGATTTGCATGTTAAGGGTGAGCATGAAATCGGCTTATGGGCAGGTGTGATCTTTGCCGCGAACTTTTTGACCTCTTTTATTTTTCAGCCGCTGTGGGGCAAGCTGGCGGATCAATATGGACGCAAAATCATGCTGCTTCGATCCGGCTTTGGCATGGCGCTGGTGATCGGCTGCATGGGCTTTGTCAATCACCCGTGGCAGCTCTTGGCGCTGCGTCTGCTGAACGGAACGATCTCCGGATTTAATCCGGCCTCCATCTCGCTCATATCCAGCACCACTCCCAAGGAGCGAATGGGATTTGCAATGGGCATCATACAGTCCGGACAAATGGCAGGCACGATCCTGGGGCCGCTGATGGGCGGATTTATGGCGGATTGGCTTGGCTTCAGGCCAATTTTCTTCATTACTGGGGGGCTGATCTTCTCCGCATCCCTGCTCGCGCTGTTTCTCGTCAGAGAGAAATTTAACCGCGCCGAGGCCGCCAAGGCTCCGCAGACCTCCGTCCTGGCCGGATTGCGTGAGCTGAGCCATACGCCGCAGCTGCCTGCGCTGTTCACTGTAACGTTCCTGCTTCAGTTTGCCATGATCAGCACGGTGTCCCTGCTGCCGCTGTATGTGCAGGACCTGTACGGCTCTGCTGAAGGCATTGCTCTTATTGCAGGTTTTGTCACCGCTGTAACCGGCCTGTCCAACATGATTTCATCCCCGATTCTGGGCAGGCTCAGCGACCGTATCGGGGCGCATCGGATATTGACCTATGCCCTGATCGGAGCAGCGCTCATGCTTATTCCGCAGGCTTTTGTCCAGACCGTGTGGGAGCTTGTCATCGTGCGTTTCCTGATGGGCGTGTTCATGGGCGGTCTTCTGCCGAGCGTGAATGCCCTGATCCGCTCTTATACGCCCACGGGCATGGAAAGCCGCGCATTTGGCTTCAACACAAGCGCGCTTGCACTCGGCAATATGCTAGGGGCCGTGATCGGCGGTCTGCTGTCAGGCTTTATCGGCATTGAAGGCCTGTTTATCATGTCAGGCGTGATGCTGCTGATCAATATGGTATGGGTAAGGATCAAGCTGTATGGCCGCCACAGCGGACAGGCGCATGATTTCCGGTAGAATGCAGTATCATCTAAAAAAGACAGCAAGTTCTTCTTGAGAGAAGACCTGCTGTCTTTTTATCTATACCTACTATTCATACCAAATGACAAGCCACGTAGTGGCCGGCTCCAGCATCACGGAATTCCGGCACCTGCTGTGTGCATATCTCCTTCACGAATGGACATCTGGTGTGAAATTTGCAGCCCTGCGGCGGGTTGGACGGATTCGGGATGTCTCCCTTCAGCACAATCCGCTCCCGCTTCAGCTTCGGAATGGGCAGCGGTACAGCGGAGAGCAGCGCCTTCGTATAAGGGTGCAGCGGATTCCGGAACAACTCGTCCCGGCCGGCCACCTCCATCAGGGAGCCCAAATACATCACTCCGATGCGGGAGCATAAGTGTTCAACCACGCTCAAATCATGCGAAATAAACAAATAGGTCAGGCCGCGCGAATCCTGCAGCTTACGGAAGAGATTGATTATTTGCGCCTGGATCGACACGTCCAGTGCCGACACCGGCTCGTCGGCGATAATCAGGTCTGGTCTCAGTGCCAGTGCCCGCGCGATACCGATCCGCTGCCGCTGTCCGCCCGAAAATTCATGCGGGAAGCGGTAATAATGGTACGACGACAGTCCGCAGGAAACAAGCAATTCTTCAACTACATCGTGAATCTCATCCCTGGATGCCATGCCATGGTCAATTAACGCTTCACCGATGGCATCACCAACACGGACACGCGGATTCAATGAGCTGTAAGGATCCTGGAAGATCAGCTGCATTTGCGGCCGCAGACGGCGCATCTCCTCCTTGGAGACCCGATAGAGATCTTTGCCCTTGAAGCGGATTTCACCCTCCGTCTTGTCCGTCAGACGCAGAATCGTCCGTCCTACCGTGCTTTTGCCGCTGCCGGATTCCCCAACCAGCCCGAAGGTCTCTCCCGGCTTGATGGCAAAGCTGATATCGTCAACGGCTCTTACATGAGCGACGGTACGATTCAAGAGTCCTGCTTTGACGGGAAAATACTTTTTGAGGTGATTAACCTCCACCAATGGTTCATGCATGGGACGCTACCTCCTCCTCATACAGCCAGCAAGCCACCCTCTGCCGTTCACCTTCCTGTTTGAGCACCGGTTCTCTGGTCCGGCAGATATCCATGCATTGAGCACACCGTTCGTGAAAATAACATGATTCGGTCAGCTCCAGCGGATTCGGCACCTGCCCAGGAATAAAATACAGCTCATCCTCGCGCTGACCAAGAATGGGTTTGGAGCGAAGCAGCCCCTGGGTGTACGGATGCTTGGGGCTCTGGAACAGCTCAACAACCTCTCCTTCTTCCACAACTTTTCCAGCATACATGACAATGACATAATCGGCCATTTCGGCTACAACACCCAAGTCATGAGTAATCAGCAGGATGGACATGTTCGACCGCTCTTTGATCTGGCGCAGCATGTCGAGAATTTGCGCCTGAATCGTCACATCCAGCGCCGTCGTCGGTTCGTCGGCAATCAGCAGCTTCGGATCGCAGGAGATCGCTATAGCAATCATGATGCGCTGCAGCATGCCCCCGCTAAGCTCGTGCGGATAGGACTCTGCAATTTGTTCCGGCCGTGAAATGCCGACCTGCCCGATCAACTCAATCGCCCGGGAATAGGCTCCCTTCCTGCTCAGCTTCAAATGCTCCATGAGCGGCTCCATAATCTGCTGACCGATCTTGAGCACAGGGTTCAGGGAAGACATCGGCTCCTGGAAAATCATCGCGATATCGCGGCCGCGAATGGTTCTTAGTTCATTTTTGCCCAGGTCCGGTAAATTTCTGCCGGCAAACTCGATGCTGCCTCCGACGATCCGGCCCGCCGGCCCTTCGACCAATCCCATGACGGACATCGCGGTAATACTTTTCCCGGAGCCCGATTCCCCCACAATGCAGACCGTCTCGCCCTGCCGTACCCGCAAGCTGACTCCGTCCACCGCCTTGACTACACCTTCTTCGGTTTGAAAATGGGTGCGTAAATCATTAATTTCAAGCACGTTGTTCATGGTACTTCCCACCTACTTTTTCAGTTTGGGGTCCAGAGCGTCCCGGAGTCCATCGCCGAAAATATTAATTGATATAACTGTTGTAAAAATAGCAACTCCCGGCGGAATCCATAACCACGGATGCTTCTCGAAATCAATCAGGTTGTTGGCCGAGTCAATCATATTGCCCCATGTAGCTGTCGGCGGCATTACGCCAAGCCCGAAGAAGCTGAGCACCGATTCGCTCAGAATGGCACCCCCGATATTCAGCGTTGCCACCACGATCAGCAGCGGCACCAGATTTGGCAGCAGATGATGGAACAATTTGCGGCGATCACGCAGTCCCAGCACCGTTGCAGCCAACATAAATTCACGTTCGCGCAAACTGAGTATCTGCCCCCTGACCAGCCGCGCAAGCCCCGGCCAGCCAACAAAGCTCAGCATCAGCATGACAATATACATGCGGTAAGAAGTCGGCACCTTCCAGTCCGAGAGCAGCGCCCCCATGATAAACAGGATCGGCAGACTCGGCACCGTCAACAGCAAATCCGCGACACGCATAATCATCTGATCGACAATTCCCCGGTAATAACCGGCAATCGCACCCAAAATAGAACCAATAAATACCGACAGGGCCATGGAGGCGATCCCCACGGTTAACGAAATTCGTCCGGCCTGCAGCAGCCGCGTAAGTACGTCTCTTCCCAGCAGGTCCGTTCCCAGCCAGTGATTAAGGTCGGGTGCCTTGTAGGAGGCCGCCATATTGATTTTGCCGCTTGCATAAGGCGACAGCATCGGGCCGATAAAGCAGATGATAAACATGAATACGATATAACCAAAGCCGAATACTGCCAGCTTGTTCTTCAAGATTCGATGAAGCGACTGCCTCCACAAAGATGAGCGCGGGGCTTCCCGCTTGGCCTTCTTGATCTCCGCCACTCCTCCGCCGATGGAAGACATAGAGCTCCCCCTTGCCATATAGGATAATTGGTACAAGATTGTCTACTGCAACTGAATGATCTCTAAAGTTTGACCCTCGGGTCAGCCACATGATAGAGAATGTCCGAAAGCAGTGTGCCAATGACGGTCAGCACCGCAATGAACATCGTAAATCCCATTAACAACGGGTAATCCCTGACGGTAAAAGACTGCATATACAGCTGTCCGATCCCCGGCCAGTTAAAAATCTTCTCAATAATGAGTGATCCGCCGAATAGACCCGGAAGCTCGAACCCGACCAGTGTGATCGCCGGGAGCATGGCATTACGCAAAGCATGGCGAAACAGCACGGTCCGCTCCTTCATCCCTTTGGCTCTTGCGGTGCGGATATAATCCTGACGGATAACATCCAGCATGTTGCTGCGAAAATAGCGGGTCAACGATCCAACACCGAGCAGCACCATGACGGCCACCGGCAGGGTCATGTGATGAAGAACCTCAAGCACGTAAGCCCACCCGACTGTATTGCTTCCGGTCGTTGTCATGCCGCCCGGCGGGAGCCATCTGAGATCCACCGCAAACAGCTTGATCAGGAACAGACCGATGAAGAAGGACGGAATCGACATGGCCGCAAAAATCAGCACCATTACCAGGGAGTCGAACCAGGAATACTGCCTGTAGGCTGAAACAACACCAATGATGACGGCAATGACCCAGGTGAAGAAGGTCGAGGTGACCGCGAGCAGAAACGAGTTCCAGACATACTCATTAAACAGAGTCAGCACAGGCTTCTGCTGGGCTAGCGAAAATCCGAAATCCCCATGCAGCGCCCGTCCCATCCAATTCAGATAGCGGTCGATCAGCGGCTGATTGAAGCCATAGATCTCCCGCAGCTCCGCCTTGCGCTCGGGACTGAGCTTCAGGTTGTTTGTTATGAAATCTCCCGGTGTCAGTGCATACAGACAGAATATAAACAGTGAGGCCGCCAAAAGTATGACAACCATATATATCAATCTTCGCAGCAGATATGTGCTCATGACCGGCTCCTTTTAACTGAGCCGCCCGCTGATTCCCAGGCGGGCAGCGGGCGGCTGTCTTGTTTACTTCATGGTCCAATTCGGCAGGCTGGTGGAAATGCCCCAGAACGGATTGATCACTAACCCTTCAAGACGGCCGTTCGTAGCCACCACCATCTTGTTATTGCTGGTGAAGATGTATGGCAGATCATCGTTCACGACTTTGTAGAGCTCATGATAAATCTTTTTACGCTCCTCCATATCCGATGTTGCCAGTGCCTGCTCATACAGCTTCTTCACTTCCGGGTTATCATAACCGGATATTTCACCGCTGACGAAGTCGCGCACACCGTCCGCAGGGTCGGTCATGAGAGAGGTCGAGAATGCAGCCATGTCATAGTCTCCGCTTTCCAGCTTGGCAAGCTGGGAATTGAAATCCGCAAATTGCTCCGGCTCGAATTTGACTCCGATTGCCTTGTAGTTTTCAGAAGCAACCGCAATGAAGATGTCGGTAGCCTGTTTTTTGGAGCCAATGAAGTGAATGGTAAGCGGTTTGCCGTCTTTCTCCCGGATGCCGTCGGATCCCATTGTCCAGCCGGCTTCATCCAGCAGTTGGTTTGCTTTCTCCGGATCGTATTTATAAGGATTGATGCCTTCTTCCGTATAAGTCCAAGAAATTGGCGAAGTCGGGATGTTGGCTACCGTCGCTGCTCCCTGGTTGGAATCCACATAGATCGTCTGACGGTCAAGTCCATAGGTCAGCGCCTGTCTGACCTTCTTGTCCTGGATGGCCTCATGCTCAAAGTTCAGGCGCAGATAACCGTAATTGCTCGCTGTGTATGGCGTAAGATTGACAAATCCAAGATTTTTCAGCTTCTCGATATTGTCCGTCGTTGCAGGGAAGGATGCATAGTCCTGCTCTCCGGTCTCCAGGAACTGCCATGTATCACCATCTGTTGTTTTATAGATAAAATGCTCCAGCTTTGGTTTGCCCTTATAGTAGTATTCGTTCGCTGCAAAACGCACTTCCTGTCCAGGGATGAATTTCTCCAGCTTATAAGCGCCGTTGCCAAGCGGATTGGAGTGAAGATTTTTGATATAATCCAGCTGCCCAAATTTGTAATCCTTTCCGTAGTAGGCTTTGGACAAAACGTCACTGCCCAGCAGCAGGAGAGCTGTTGCATTAGGCTTCTCCAATGTAGCGGAAATCGTCTGCGGATCAATGACCTTGATGCCCTCGATCGACGAAGCCTTACCTTCCTTATAAGCTTCTCCACCCTTCACATGGGCTTCCGTGATATCAAAATCCCCGTCGTAGGACTTGTCATGCAGCAGGGTCCATGTAAAAGCAACATCATCCGCCGTCAAAGGCGAGCCGTCGCTGAATTTCGAATCCGGACGCAGGTGGAAGGTGTATGTAAGCTGGTCATCGGAAACTTCGTATTTCTCGGCAAGGTCGGCGTATGGGAGGCCCTCCTCATTCACGCTCACCAACGGGGCGAATAGAAGTGAGGTGACATTCCCGTCGTAACCGCTCTGGGCAAAATAAGGAGTAAAGGAACCGCTTGGATCTGTGAGTCCCACAATGACCGTATCGGTTCGTTCCTTGGCTGCTGCCGGGAGCTTGGATAAATCGGATGCCTTGATTGGCTCGGTCAAGCCTGCGGCTGCCGCTGTCTGGGCATTTTCACTTGTGGCGGTTTGGCCCGTTGTCGGCGCAGCCGTATTGTCCTCAGTGCATGCAGACAGCAGCAGGGCACCGGACAGGAATAGGGCCGACAATACATAAGTACTTTTTTTCATGGTAAACCTCCCTTGAATGTGAGCGATCTGAAGATCGTAGTTATATTTATAATTCCGATCCGCTAACTATGTTTTTTGATCGACAATTCATATTATAGGAACCATGTCCGGTTCTGTAAAGGGAGAACCACAAAAAATTCCACAAAAAACCGCCTTATCCAGGTGACCTTCGGTTCGCAAGATCGGGACGAAAGTTACTGGATAAGACGGTTTGTCGTTAGGATTCAGTTGCTGCAGCCATCTCGGACGAGCCTGTAATATACGACATCAGCGTCTGCTGAAGTTCCATAATGGAACGGCTACGTAAGGAATATTCCACCAGCGTCTCTCCTTCAAAATGAGCGCAGATCAGACCTGAACTCCTCAGCTTGAAGATATGGTCATGTGTAATGCCTTTGGACAGCTTCAAATGTCTGACAATTTCGATAAAAGTTCGTGGACCTTCATGCAGATAGCGCAATATTTTAAGCCTGCTGCGTTCCCCCAGTGCCCGGATCAGCCGCAAGTCGGGATTTGGGAAGACCTCCCCTGGAGCGAGATCGATCCGGGACGAGTAGTGACATATCATGAACCTGCCGTAGTCATAGACGACATTCACCGGTTGAAAATGATATTGCGGCACAAGGAGCAGCCGCTCCATGGCATCGGTCTGGCGGAACCGCATACCGCCCGTGGTTCGATCCACAAATTCATCGGCATCCCACAGCTGCTGCTCTTCCAATCTTACAGCGGTTTCCTGCTGAAGTGCTGCCAGAATGGCCGGATCAACCGACCGAAAATACTCCTCATACCATACGGGTAGAACAGAAAGATAGACAGAGCGAAAAAAAGCCCAGTCCTCAGGCATCATTACGGCATAGCCGGATGTCAGCTCGCGCAGGTCTTCGTTGCTCTGATCCTTTATCCACTGCAGGAATAAAGGCACGGAACCCGGATCCGGACACAAGATCGCCAGCAGATATACCAGCTTCCACTCGGTACCAATGACGAGCGGTGAAAGACCGGCCTTCAATTCGGGGGACAGCGTCTCACCCATAGCGGCTGCCCATGCAGGAGTCAGATCTATTTTCTTGTGGGACGGCCTGCAAATAAATGTATGTAAGCTGCTTAGAAACTCATAAACCTCTGCAAACCGGACTTCAACTTGATAAGCCATCCTGTGCCTCCCTTCCTCTTCACTTAAACTCCTACTTAAACGTGTCCCGCCGCTACCGGATACGGGCCAGCGCCAAGCCGTCATAGGATGGGAGCATTGTGCTCTCAAGCCGTTCATCCTCGGCAATCATCTGATTAAAACGTCTCATCGCCTGTACGGATGGACCATTCTTCTCCGAATTCAGTGTACGGCCGCGCAGAAAGCAATTATCTCCTGCTATAATAGCACCCGGATTGCCAAGCTCGATTGCATATTCCAGATACTTCGGGTAATTCTCCTTGTCCGCGTCAATAAAGAAGAAATCAAATTTGCGCCCTTCCCGCTTCAACTGCTCAAGGCTGTCCAACGCAGGCCCGATGCGGTACTCGACACGGTCGGCAAATCCTGCTTCCGCCAGATGCTTGCCAGCAAGCGCAGCGTATTCTTCCTTCAGCTCAAGAGACGTCAGTCTGCCTTCCGTCCCAAGCCCCCGAGCAAGGCATATCCCGCTGTATCCGCCCAATGCCCCGATCTCCAGAGCGTGCCGAGCCCCCGAGATGCGGATGAGCATCGTCAACAGCCGTCCGTATGCCGCCGCCACGGACACCTCGGGCATCCCTTTTTCCCGGATCGTGTCCTTGACCTTCAATAACAGCTCGTCCTCCCGGAACAACTGCTCTATATAATCTTCAGGTGCTGTGTTCAAATGTACTCCTCCTCAAAAAATGTTCAGCTTCAGCATAAGCGCGATCCTTGCCGAACCGGTGGAACCCGGTATGTATATTTACGGTTTGTCTCCAAGAATATAATCGCCTATACTATACGAATGAACCTTTGCCTTGCATGTTCGGTTTATTTTCCTGAGACCATAATATAGATTGTATTGTTTTTGGGGAATTGCCACAAGGCATTAGACAAGGCGGCCTTATTCAAGTGCCGTACAATCAAGATGGAGTGAATTGTTTACATGGCCCAACTGCAATTGATTGCAACTGCGCCGATGGGGCTGGAAGCCATCGTAGCGCGTGAACTGAAGGAGCTCGGATACCACGATCAGACCGTTGAGAACGGCCGTGTTGTTTTCACCGGTGATTTCATCGATATCTGCCGCTGCAATTTATGGCTGCGCAGCTCGGATCGTATTCTCGTCAAGATGGCCGAATTCGCGGCCACGACCTTTGATGAATTGTTTGAAGGCACCAAAGCAGTATCCTGGCAGGACTGGATTCCTGCCAATGGCGAGTTTCCCGTGGAAGGACGCTCGCATAAATCCCAGCTTAGCAGCGTGCCTGCCTGTCAGGGGATTGTAAAGAAAGCGATTGTTGAAAAGCTGAAGGAGACCTATCATACGGAATGGTTCCCCGAGAACGGGCCGCGCTATGTCATTGAAGTGATTTTGCTGAAGGACCGCGCCCTGCTTACATTGGACACCACCGGACCGGGGCTCCACAAACGGGGCTACCGCAAGCTCGTTACCGAGGCGCCGCTTAAGGAGACGCTGGCTTCGGCCATGATCCAGCTTAGCCGCTGGACGCCGAACAGGCCGTTCTATGATCCCTGCTGCGGTTCGGGAACACTGCTGATTGAAGCGGCCATGCTTGCCTGGAACCTCGCTCCGGGCCTGCGCCGCTCCTTCAACTCCGAGCATTGGCCGGTGATCGGCGAGCATCTGTGGGAAGAGGCCCGCAATGAGGCCATGGATCTCGTCAGGGACGATGTGGAATTCCAGATTGCGGGCAGCGACATCGACCCCAAATCCATTGAGGTCGCGCAGGCGGCCGTTAAGGCGGCGGGCTTGGCAGGGGAGATCAGGCTTGATGTCATGCCTGCCGCCAAAATCAGACCGGAAGGCGAATTCGGCTGCCTGATCACCAATCCGCCTTACGGCGAACGTCTGAGCGACGAGCCGGAGGTGGAAAAGCTGATCCGCAGCCTGGGACGCACCGCCGCAGGCATGCCGACATGGTCCTTCTTTACCATCAGCCCTACCAAGCAGTTTGAGCATTATTGGGGCCGCAAGGCGGACAAACGGCGCAAGCTGTTCAACGGCCGAATTGAGTGTCAATACTACCAATACCTGGGCCCTCTTCCCCCGCGGCGCAGGGAAGCCCAAACCGAAAAATAAGAAAAACGTCTATCGATACTTTCTGATATCTAAAAAAAATCTCGATCATGCAGAGAGCGGACCCCGCAGGGGCCCGCTCTCTCTTTCATTACCCCTTCGTGTTGAAAAGAAACGCCGGCAGGATATAATAAGTAGAGGCAAATCCGGTTTTTACACAGAGATCACATTCCGTTTACAAAATAATAGAATAGAGCTCTCTGATAACAAAATTCTCTGGGACTGGATAGATTGCCAAAGGGGGAAATGTAAATTGAACAGGTACAATTCCGGTATGATTCATCGTGCCGGAGCAAGGATCGGCAGCTGGCTGCAGAACCGTCATACAAGGTTCTGGATTTTTGCCATACTGATTCTGTATAAGCTGGGGCTGCTCCATTCTCAACTGCACGCCCCGAACATCGATATGAATCCGCTGGACTATGTCATTGCCTTTGGTTCACTGCTGATGGCCAGCTTCTGGACCTTCTGGCTGCCTCCGCGCGGGCGGTTTGCAGCGCTGGCTGTATTAAATGTGCTGCTGACTGCGCTGATTTACTCGGATATGGTGTATTACCGGTATTTCGGCGATTTTATCACCATTCCCGTACTGCTGCAGGCCGGTCAGGTGGAGTCGCTTGGAGGAAGCATCGCATCGCTGATTCATTGGCAGGATATCTTCTTCTTTATAGACTGGATTCTCTTTATTCCTTATTTGATATGGATGACAAAGCTCCGCCGCAGACAGCCCGGCCGCTTGTTTGAAGGCCCTGTTTTTAGTGGAAATGGACGCCGGACAGGCAGAAAAATGATGCTCCGGATTGGTACCGGCTTGCTGGCCCTAGGCTTGGGATGCGTTTTGACCTTCGGACCGATCAAGATGTATACCTCGACATGGGCCAAAGGGCTATTTGTTGGCAACTGGTGGTCGCTCGCGCTTTATAATGTGACAGGTCTGCTCGGGTTTCACGGCTACGATATTTATCGTTACGGCATGGATCATTTGGGGCCACAGCCGGTGCTCGGCCAGAAAGAAATGGACAAAGACCTGAACTGGTTCAAGGACCATCAGAGTCTGATTCATGTGGAAAATGAAACCTATGGCAAATACAAGGGCAGCAATGTCATGATTATTCAAGGCGAGGCCTTTATGAATTTCTTTATCGGCAAGCAAATCAACGGTCAGGAGATCACACCCAATTTTAACAAGCTGATGAAGGAAAGCATGTATTTCAGCAATTTCTATCATCAAACCGCCCAGGGGCGAACCTCCGATGCCGACTTTTCGGTACAGGGCTCTCTGCACCCGCTGCAGACGGGATCGGTATTCATCCGTTATCCGGATCATGCCTATGATGTGCTGCCAACCATTCTGAAGCGGGAAGGGTACAGCCCCAATGTGTTTCATGCTTATGACAGCAGCTTCTGGAACCGGTACTCGATGTACAAGGCCATGAATTATGACCATTTCTACAGTAAAAAAGACTTTGTCATTGATGAGCCGCTCGGGTGGTCGCTGGGAGACAAATCCTTTTTCAGACAATCGGTCAGCAAGCTTGAGGAACTGAATGGGAATCCGTTTTACGCCTTTATGATCACCCTGTCGAGCCATCATCCGTATAACATTCATCCGGAAGGCACCGGACTGGACACAGGCGAGCTCAAGGGCACCATGTTCGGCGATTATCTGGAATCCGTGCATTATGTGGATCAGGCTCTCGGCGAGCTGGTGGCACAAATGAAAGCGAACGGCATGTGGGACAACACCATTCTGATGTTCTACGGGGATCATGATAATTCCATTCAGGACAAGGCGATGTATGAGAAGTTTTTGGGTAAATCCCTGTCAGACCTCGACATGCAAAAAATCATGAATCAGGTGCCCCTGCTTGTGCATCTGCCGGATAGAGGAAGCGCGGGCATATACAACGAACCGACCGGCCAGCTTGATATTGCTCCTTCCATTCTGCATTTGCTGGGCATTTCCTCAGAGCCTTATCATTTTATGGGCAACAATCTGTTCAGCGGCAAACAGCGGATGGTCGTCCTTCGCACGGGGGCATTCACGGACGGAA
Source organism: Paenibacillus jiangxiensis (assembly GCF_046098255.1). Lineage (NCBI taxonomy): Bacteria > Bacillati > Bacillota > Bacilli > Caryophanales > Paenibacillaceae > Paenibacillus > Paenibacillus jiangxiensis. The sequence continues at coordinate 238,724 of NZ_JBJURI010000005.1, read as the reverse complement.
AGGTATACTACATCCCGTCCAAGGACAATACCTTCGTCAACGGAACGTGCTACAATGCGGGTACGGGAGAGCAGACCGATATCCAGGCCTGTGGGCCGGGTTATCAGGAGATGCTTAACCGGATTTCCATATCGGATGAAGTCATCACCTACGACCTGATCCGCCGCTGGAACCCCGCCGCCATGAGCACAGAGCCAGCCGCCGGTACGAAATCTTCATCGCCATGAACAGAGGAAAATAGAAAGCAACCATTTTTATTTAAAAGAAGCAAAAAAGAACGAGAACAGGAGGGAATTGGCTCATGTTCTCGTTCTTTTTTTACCCAGTCAGAAAACGCAGGAGATGCGATTTCTTATTGGGTGTTTTTAAGTATGGATATGCACGGAGCAGCGGAGAGAACGAAGCAATTCCGGAAAAGCGGAGCGTTCGCCTTTGGCCCGGAGGGTCAACAGCGATTGTAGGAATGCTTCGTTCTCGGAGCCTTTCAGAACAAGATTCTGCTGCTTATTTCAGCCCCGTCTTTTTAATCGAATCGAGCCTGCGTTCCTCGGCTGCCATCATTTCCTCTGCTGCTTCCATCACATCGTCCCCAAGACTTTCCCTGGCCTGATCCAGTGCGTGCCTCGCGTGAGCCTGGGAGTGCTCAGCCTGCTCCACCAACTGTTCGTTCGGATGTGACATTGCCTGCGTTACCGCATTATGAAACCTGTCCACCGAATTTTGCGTTTGGGCGGAAACACTCTGATTTTGCAGATTGGAATCGTATTGCGACATCACCTGATCCCCTTTCGCGGAGCTAATAAGTATTTGCCCTATAGGATGAACAGGCGGAAGCAGGACTATTCAAAAACCCCCGTTACCGTCTCGTCGGCCTCGGGGGATCTTTGCTGAATGCACCTAAGGTATAATCTTATAAATCCGGATCAAGCCTTCACACTCGGCTGTTTGATAAATGCTGCAGCCTTGGCCAGCACTTCTTCCTCTGTCGGTGCGCTCACATACCGTCCGTTCACATACACAAACGCACGCTTGCCGCAGGGCCCGCAATACGATTTGCAGCCGATTTTGATCTCGGCATCGGGCGCCATCTTCTGCAGCTTCGGAATAATCGTCTTCATCCGGACGAACTGACATTTATCACAGACACGAATATCGTTAGCCATAATTCATCCTCTCCATGCGGCCTTAATGGTCGCCGTGGTTGCCCATCGAAGGATTCGTAATGACAAAGCCCTCTTCGGGGAAATACAAATAGTCTATTTTGACACCGTCCAGGAACGGTTGGCCTTCCTCAAGAATCACGTCAATGTCTTTATCTGTGGAGACTACGATATCTCCTTCCTTCGGCGTGTCGAGGTCGAGACCATAGTGCGCATGATCCCCGTGCGCGTGAGTCACAACCACTCTTAGCAATTTTCCGCTGTTCTCGGGTTTATCCAGTTCAAGCTTCAGCACTTTTGCCGCATTGCGTGTAATTTTGCATTTCATTTGCTTCATCTCCTATTAGGCTGCATAATTTATAATATTTCAGGATTAAACGCATCCCTGATGGTTGAAAGTCAATATTCCTATTGTAATGAATAATTTATAGAATCGCAAGACTGGTTATTTGAACCACGAATATTGTTCATTTTACCCGGATGCGGTCCGGCTCGGAAAGCTGAGGATATTTGCGCTCCGTTCTGGTCACGAACCAGTTCATGAGAAGCATCGTTACACCGATATCGTCAAGAGGCATGAACGGGATCGGAATGATGATGTCCGGAAGAACCCAATAAAGCAGTGCAGGTACAAGAAACAATAGCTTGTCCCCAAGCGGCACCCGAGAAGAAGCAAGCAGGCTGGGAAGACGGCGCAGTATGTGCGACCACTGCCGCAGAGACCATAATTTTCTCCATTTCATGGATATCAACTCCATTTCACATCTTTTGCAGCCAAATATAATCTTCATGTATAGCATACCCGTTTCCAATGAAAATGAAGAAGGCTGGCGAAAAATCAGGCTTCCTGCCGGAAGCGCTGATCTTCTCGCAAGTTAAATTACGCCGATTTCCCGTAAAGGTTTCAACCATTCAGCAGCTCAAGCCGGAAAGCGCGGCTGACAGCACCTGGCCCGTATCCCTGCACAAGCTGTCGAAATCCCGCAGCGGCAGCGGATTGACACCTTCCCCCAGTTCCACCGTAAAACCCGGCCTGCCGAATTCAAGGATAAACCAATCCTTATAGCCTGCATCACTGTCGCTGAGCCTGACTGCCCTGTAATTCGCGGCATCGGCCAGCCTCTGCACCCATGCCAGGCTGTCCGCCGGCTCCCTGTCGCGGTAATTCCAGTAAATCTCGCGCCCCTGGGTATGAAAAGAGATCACCATATCCGGCTGCAAACTGCGTGTCCAATCGGCCAAGGCACGCGCTTCAGGCTCGGAGAGCGGTTCTGTTCCGCCATAATCGCGCGGACCCGGTCCCTTCGTGGCCCGCCGATGCAATTCGTCCTCCCAATGTGCCGGAAACTGGTCATTCAGATCGATACCACGGATGTTGGCTTTCCAGGAGCTAAAATCAGGGTTCCCCTCATTCCATTCCAGAACATTCTCCCGTTCAGGATGGGGAGCGCCTGCCCCTTCAAGAACCAGGTCCACACCGTCCGGATTGACCATAGGCACTACGCTTAGTGTAATATCCCGCAGCCAGCGCTCGGGATCATGTCCATGAAGGGATCTTCCGGCTGCCACCGCAGAAGCATAACACTCCAGAAAATGCAGCACGCACGGGGTGGTAATCCATTCGTTGGCATGGACCGCCGCATTTACCGCTATCCTGCGTTTCCCTTCACCAATCTCTACACAGGGAATGCTTTTTCCCATCACACTTTTGCCTATGCAGCTCACTTTTACAAAATTATATTTTTCGTGCAAATGTTCGATATCTTGCATTAGATGCTTATACCCGTAACTCCCGGACAACCATGTTTTCCCAGAACGAATAACAGCTTGTTTCATTCCCATTCCTCCCGGCAGCATGCTTCCGTTTCTCTGCTTCAGTTCCTATACGATGTTATACTCCAATTTATGCCAGCCTACCCAATCCGTGATTCGGGACCTTTTCTATAAACATGAAAAAAGCCGCTCCTCGCGGAACGGCAACATTGAAGCTTCCTAGTGCATTCATTCATGATCATTCAAGACGGGTCACCTGCCACAAGACAGGGATGTTGCGGATTTGCTCCCCAAGCCACTGTCTCGCAATGCTTCGAAACAGGAGAGGATCCCCGGAGCAGTAAAACTGATGGATCGGCGATGTATCTCCGGAGGCTAGCTTGCCCTTGTTATAAAGTATTGTGCTTGTCTCTCTTGCCGTCTCATCGGCGGAGCTTATAAGCTTGACATGAGGCCCCATCACTTCCTGAATGGTCTCCCTTAGAAAAGGATAATGGGTGCACCCGAGAATAAGACAATCAATATCATAATTTTTCATAGGTGAAAGTGACTCTTGGACAATCAGAGAAACGTTTTCCGAGCGGAACTCTCCCCTCTCCACGATAGGAACCAGCGAAGGACAAGCCAGACTTACGATCTCAATATAAGGAGACAGCTGCTTCAAGGCTGTGGTATATGCGCCGCTGCGAATGGTCCCGACCGTGCCGATAACTCCTACACGGCCTGTATTCGTAGCGCTGATGGCGGCACGGGCTCCTGGATGAATGACTCCGATCACGGGCACGCTGACCCTGCTGCTGATTTCGTCAAGCGCCGCTGCCGTTGCCGTATTGCAGGCAATGACAATGACCTTGGGATCAAATTGAATGAGAAAATCAACGATCTGCCCGGTAAATTTCAAAACCTCATCAGCCGGACGTGGGCCGTAGGGGGCTCGCGCGGTGTCTCCGAAGTAAATGATCTTTTCGCGCGGAAGCTGACGCATGACTTCTTTGACAACGGTCAGTCCCCCCACGCCGGAATCCAAAATTGCAATAGCCTGCTGCACGAACACACCGCTTTCCTCATTGTTGTTATCCCTCTTGCTATCACTCTTCTACATAACTTATGTGAGACAAGTTCAAAAGGTACGTTAAAAGTGAAACAAAAGGCAGTTCACCACCAGGTCCGCGGCGGCCTGTTATTAGCGGAAGGCCATGCAAAAGCCGGACCCGTTTCCCTTAGGAACGAGCCCGGCCGCACTTTCAGATATAATAGCTGTCGTTGTTTTCCTGGCGTGCTTTCGGCTTCTCTGCATCGATCGCAGAGATGGTTACCTTTTCCTCTTCCTCCTGCTTGCCATACGCTTGGCGGACTTCCTGAACCGCATAAGAAGCCGTATCCTTGACGATGTCTACAAGCTGGAGACCCGCTGTCCCGATTTTGTCCGCCACAGACAGGCTTGCCTCGCTGAGCTGCTGGGTGCAATCCGCCAGATCCTTGCGCAGTTCGCGCCCCGATTTTGGTGCCAGCAGCAAGGCTGCGGCTGAACCAAGAATGGTGCCGGCAATAGCACCCCACATCACCAGTTTGCTTTTTTGATCCATAACAATCTCTCCTTCGACCAGGCCCCACGACCGGAAAGACCCCGTCGACGGAGCAGCGCTCCGGGTAATAATGGAGTGCCTCCCTCTAGCGAGAGCTGTCTTACCGGGCGAACGCCCACCTTTTTAATGCATTATAAGCAGGATGGGCTTGGCTTGTTACAGCAGGAGACATTCTGTTAGGAATTAACTTTGACGCGGTAAGATCTTGTACCTGCAGCAGCGGCCGCCCTCCGCCAGACAGTCGGTACGGAGCACCTCCGCTTCCAGCAGTTCCTCAAACATATGCTGCTCACACTCGCAGGCTTTACGGTAACGATTCGCTGCCTGCGCAATCGGGCAGTTGTACTCATAGAACGTAAAGCTTCCGTCTTCTTCCGTGTTCCAATACGTCATATAACCGGCTGTGTGCTGAATTTCTGCAAGCTTCCTGATCCGTGCCGGCAGGGACCTGCCCTCAAGCTGCGGCATATAACGTCGGATCAGCTTGCGCTTTCTTCCTTCGAAGAGCGCATCAACGGCCACTGCTCCCTGAAGCTCATCCAGCTCCTCCAGCAGGTCCACCAATAGATGGTCGTAGTTGCGCGGAAACTGCTCATCCCCACGTTCACTCAGGCCAAATTTATAGACAGGCCGTCCCATAGCCTGGCGCACAACGGCGACCTCGACAAAACCTTCCTGCTCCATAGCCTTCAGGTGTCTTCGGACCCCCATCTCGGTAATGCCGAGCTCTGCTGCCAGTGAAGAAACGCCCATGGGTCCTCTTGTTTTCAGCAGTGTCATAATCAGACGTCGTGTAGACATTTCAGGTACCGTATTCATCATAAACTCCAATTCATTTACTGCCCGCTGGCTGTGTTCCCAATTCACGGTCAAGATAGCCTTCCACACTGGCCGCAAACCGTTCCAGCACCTCAGGCAGCAACGGAGTCAGCTTATGAAGCTCTGTCCGTTTCCAGCGGAAATATTCCTGAACCAAGGGCTTACGCAGGGATACCAACTCATAAATCGGCGCAAAAACAGACTCGTCAATGACTTCTTCCCCATGAATGATACTAATGATGTCTTCGTAGCTGCTTGCGTCACGCATAATAAAGCCGTCAATCAGATAGCTGCCCGCATCAGTTACCGTCTCGATCGCCAGATGCAGGCAGCGTTCCTGCACCAGGCCCTGCATCAGGTCGCCAGTCCAGCCGGACGAGACCCGGCGCAATCCTTCCGCAATCTCGGGAATTGCCTTGAGACGCAGCTCAATCTGCTCTCTGTTCACATAGTACATTTGTGCCGCACCTCCTTCCTGGCAGAATTGCCGTCAAACCGGTCGTTTGCACCATGTCGGCCATTCCACGTCATTCGCTGCCTGTCAGATTTCATAATCCACCGCAAAGGATACATCCTTCACTTCGTTGATATGCTGAATGATTTCCTGATGCACCGGATGAACCTGGTAAGCCTGCAGGTCCTGCAGATTTTCTAACACCACCGTCAGGGAAATATCGAAGGAACGCTCGGAGCGAATGACATCGACCCCCACCTCCAGCGACAGCACTTCCTTGATTTTACCGTTCATGCTGCGCAGAACGGAGGCCGTATGTTCAACGCTTTCAGGAGAGCGGTCTTTTAGTTTAAAAAAGACGATATGCTTAATCATAGGACAGACTCCTTATTTCTAAATTTGTAGAGGTAGTTCAAAAAGTCATCTTTTGAAGAGCTTGTCCTGAAATTTTATCACAGTTCTCCCTGATAGGGGAAGATACCGCGGGCAGGGGGTACCTGCCATCAAGCCATCATGATGGATCTTCGTCTTTCGGTTTTTCCCCTTTGTCTCTTTGCTTGTCCTTCAGAGCTGAAAGCAAAGTCTGAAACACGGGAGGAAGCGGCATTCCCAGTACGGAAAAATTCTCTGTAATGGAAATGACCTCGTTAAACAGATAAAAATAAATGGCGCCTGCTTGTACAGCCTCCCCTCCCAGAAGCAGGTCAATTTGGTGGGCAAGGCTCACCACCATCAGCATAATTCCCTTGCGGGTCAAGCCCCAAAATCCCGTCTTGCTGCTCAATCCTTTTCCCGATTTGATCGCCGCCGCTATACCTGTCACAACATCTATGGCCATAGTAACGATAAACACCCCAAGCAAGGGGCTCCATTCGCCGAAGGCATAGGTAATTATCCCCCCGGTTACTGCACACGAAATATTGATTAACGGGTTGCTCATCGTCCTCTCCCCTTTCATTAAACCTGTTACATTATATGTAAATGAAGGAAGAATGAAAGTGAGTTTGTCCCTGCGCCGCGCTGAAAATTTATAGATTCATAGAATTGGTAATAACCGCGTTTTTTTTAATTGCTTCATATAGTAAGCAGGTCCCTGTATTCGGCTGATCAGCTATGAAAATAGTTTTATAAAAAATTGATTCGGCCGTACACTTGAAAATAATCCGCGTGTATTGTAGTATTTGTTTAAAAAAAATCGGAGGATATATGCCTAAACAACAAGAACGACATTCCATTCAGGCGTGGTCTCTGATCAACCGCAAGTATTTGGGAAAGGGTGTCCGCGTTAAGCGCTTTCGCAAACCAACCCGCTGTCAAATACGCAACAGGGTTCTCCTTGCAGTGCTGATGGCAAATGACATCAAGCTCTCGCAGCTTGCCGAAGAATTATCCATATCATCCCGGAGCGTCAGCGCCTGGGTGTACGAAGGACGAATTCCCGGCAATACAAATCTGGAGAAAACATGCCGATTGCTTGGTTATCCACGCCATATTCTCTTTAACGAGGGTGTGGTCCGCGGTTGTCCGGTTATCTGTCAGCCAGCCCCTTCCCGATTCATGAAACGTACGGTAACACGGTCTCCGGTAAAAAACCGGATTTTGGCTGGATTATGCATGGTTCATGATCTGTCCGTGACCGATGTCAGCCACTGGATCGGTGTTCATCCGGGAACCTTCCGCAAATGGCTGCATCAAGGCACAGTACCTTCGCAGGCGTTTCAGGACCAGGCTGAACAATTTTTTCGCATCCCGAAATCCATTCTGTTTGCAGATGCCATACTGGCAAAGTAGGCCTCTGCAATGGGTTCACGCTCTTTAACACTTTAATATTGTGCAGGGGTGTAATCATTTAATTATCTCCTTAAGCACAAGGAGCACTGTCAGCTTTAGTGGCCAACAGTGCTCTTTTTGTTTTTTATATGCCATTTTCTGCTCCAGCTCGGGAAGTTCCAGCGAACGAAACATTCCTCCAATCGCTATTGACCTCAAATTTCTGATGATTATTGGTTCAGCGGTAGAAATTTGGTGCCAAAGGCGAACGCTGCCGCTTTTCCGGAATTGCTTCGTCCTCTCCGCTGCTTCGTGCATTCCCTACTTCACGCCCCCATCGGGCTGGATAGATTTTAAACTAAAATTGCGGTTATTCGGCGGACACAGCTGAAAGCATTTGATGTTCATTTATATATTTCAGGCCTGTATATCTGTTGCGCAGGGTATGTGCGGTATGCAGCGCACGGTCCAGTTGCTCTGCGCTGACGCCAAGTTCGTCTATTGTCGCCGGGCCGCCGACCTGACGGAGCCAGGAGCGCATCTGCTCTGTTGAAGGAAGGCCGCGATATATCCGGAATGCCTCCAGACTTTCACGCTCCTCCAGATTTCTGTAAATGTCCGCCAAAAGCGCCGAAGCCACCCCGACCTTGGCCCCATGCAGAATCTGCTTTCTTCCTTCCTTTATAAATTCCATTTCAATACGGTGTGAAATATGGTGCTCGCCACCGGAGGCCGGACGGGAATGGTCAATGATCAGCATGGATATGCCGGAAGCAATCAGCGCTTCCATTAGAATACCTGCTCCCTCCGGGCTTCCCTGCGCGATCGCGTCGACGCCTGCAATGCAAGCCTCAAGGGCTTCCACGGTGATCCGGCTGCCCAGCGGACAGTAGGGCTCCCGTCCCAGATCCCTCGATACATGCCAATCGGCAAGCGAGGTATACTTGCCCAGCATATCGCCGAAGCCGGCCGCCGTCATGCTCTGCGGAGCCGCTGCCAGCACGGACAGGTCTGCAAAGATGGCTTCAGGCGCCACTGCCTGAAACGTCTGCTTAGTCCCGTCCACGATTAAGGGTGCTCCAGCGGAGGTAAACCCGTCCACCGAAGCAGCCGTTGGCACGGATATGAATGACAGCCCCATTTTATAACAGACAAAGCGGACCAGATCATGGATCGTACCGGAGCCGACGGCCAGCACCGCATTGCTCGTTTCCGTGACGCTGAGCAGCACTTTGACAATATAGGCCTCGTCGGCAATGACATCTCCTGCGCTGTTCCCTTGCAAACGTATTTCGTCGGCATGCAAGTCGGCTGCGTGCAGATCATTAAGCACTCGCTCGCCGGCTGCCCTGAAGGTATGCTCGTCATTAACGACAGTGACATGGCTGTAGCCTTGGCGCTGCAGATAAGGAACAATTTCGTTCAGGGCACCTTCCTGCATATAAATCTGCATGCTCACCTCACGATGCGGATTTCCGCATGAACAATGCTGCGCTTCTTCATTCCACTTCTTGATGCGTTCGTTCATGTTCATCGCTGTGATTCCTCCCGGTCTGGAATATTTCACACAAGAATGTAAATAATGATTACTATCGTCGCAGAATATCACGCTAATAAAGCCCAAAATCAAACGCTTTTTTCACCCTAATTGTACGCACATCTTACTGTAAAAGTCTACCGAAATACGTACATGTGCGGTCAATATATTTGAAATGTATTGGAGGAAGGAAGTCTGCATGAAAGTAGCCAAAGATACCGCCTGTGCGCTTGGATGGCTCGCCGGAACTACCATGGGCAGCGGGATCGCTTTTCTGCTCCAGTGGCAGGCCTATGACGCAGTCTGGTCGGTAGCGATCGGCGGAGCGGCAGGGATTATGATTGCGCTCGTGTACCGCTTCTGTATACGCCGTGTCCAGTGGCACGGAACGCAAAAAAACAGTCCTCAATAAATTTTGAGGGCTGTTTATGATTTTTACGCCAGAAAGTCGCTGACTCTGCAAAACCAGACCATATGTACGGTGCCCGGTCCCCAATAGTCTTTCACCGCCGCATAAGGCTCGCCGAATTTTTGCTTCCATTTCTCCTGAGCCCGTCTATACCCGCTGTCCAGACAAAATTCCTCAACCCCACGGCTGTGAAGATATACGGCCACTTCCTTGATCAAAGCAGACGCTATTCCCTGGCCTTGATAGCCTGGTAAAACATATAAACTGCCCAGTTCCCCCACCTGCGCCAATTGATGGTCTGTACAGGCATTAAGATCTTGGTTGGATGGTCCAAAGGAAATTGTTCCGACCACAATGCCATTCTGTTTCGCAAGCCAAAAACGGGTTTGCGACTCATCCTCCTCCCTCGCACTGCGGAGCATATTTATTTTGTGTTCAATCTCCCCCTGCATATCATCTGTCAAATGTCCAATCCCCTCCTGTTCAAAAGCATCAGGGATAACCGTCTCGAACACATGGCAGGCCTGCTTGAAATCGGATAGACTAAACTTTGTGATGGTAAGCCCGTTCATCATTTTTTTGTTCCTTTCCTTATAAGTCGTGTAAGTATGGAATCATCATGATTTTCCTATAATCAGCGTTTCTTTTCAACAACTGCTTAGGGGGCAAAACCTGCACCGATATTGTCGGACCGATTCCTTCCCGTTTTGATACGATACCAGCAGAAAGGAGGTCATGAGCTTGGATGCACTGAAACAGGTAAACCTGGCCATGAGCTATATCGAAGCCAACCTGGGCGGGGAAATCGACTTCAGGGAAGCTGCACGGCTGGCCTGCTGTTCGGAGTATCACTTCAGAAGAATGTTTTCATTTCTGGCCGGCCTGTCCCTCAGTGAATACATCCGCCGCAGAAGACTGACGATGGCTGCACTTGAGCTTCAAGAGCTTGAGCATGTTAAAATCATTGATCTTGCCGTCAAATACGGCTATGATTCATCGGATTCATTCGCACGGGCTTTTCAGGCCATGCATGGCATTACTCCCTCGGCAGCACGCAAGAAGGGCGCTGCTTTAAAGGCCTTTCCGCCCATGGCCTTTCAACTGACCATCAAAGGAGGAAACGAAATGGATTATCGGATTGTGGAGAAAGAAGCTTTTCAAATTGCCGGCATCAAAAAGCAGATCACTTTGATTTATGAGGGCGTAAATCCGCAAATAGATGAGATGTGGGCAAGTTTAACGGAGGATGATTACACCGAGCTGAAAGGGTTGTCCAATGTGGAGCCGCAAGGCATCCTATGCGCCTCTGCCAACTTCACCGAGGGACGGGCAGAAGGAACGATGCTGGATCAGTACATCGGTGTCGCTACAACCCAAGCGGTTCCGGAGCGATGGGAGACTCTGCAGGTAGTAGCAGGCACATGGGCTGTATTTACAGCCATCGGACCGTTTCCCCAGGCGCTTCAGGACGTCTGGGCAAGAATATATGCCGAATGGTTCCCGACTTCCGGTTATGAAACATCAGGAGGACCGGAAATTCTTTGGAATGAAAGCAAGGATACCAGCAGCCCGAATTACAAAAGCGAAATTTGGGTGCCTGTAACAAAGCCTCTTTCCTGAACACGACAGTGGCACTAAACCTGCGTAAGCCTTGATTACCAAGGTCTTACGCAGGTTAATGAATAGATTACTCGACAGGAATCCAGCCATAATTCCCCGCCATATAACAATAACCTTACCCTTCGTTAAGAGAGTAAGGTTATTCCTGGTGTATACAATATCATTGAACGGATTCTACATATTCGGCAAGACGATCCCACGTTTCTGTAAAGCCCTGCTGCATGCCCATATCGATCACGGTTTTCACTGCATCCGCAGATGGATACACAGCCCGGTTTACGACCTTCGTTTTGCCGTCCTGCTCGATAAAGGTCAAAGTGATTTCCGAAGAAGGCATGTTGTCTGCGGTATTGCCCTCAGCATCCGAGAAGTAGTCTGTATACACGATTTTCACCCCGTCCACGATCTCACTGAACAACGCCTTGGCCCATGATTCGAATCCGTAAAAATCCCCCTGGTTCTGATCCATACACTTCATGCAGTAGTGCCATATCCCGCCAGGACGAAAATCGATATTGCAGACGGTCAATTCCCAGCCGCGTGGACCCCACCATTGCTTTAAATGCTCCGCCTCAGTAAACGCCTTGAATACCAGCTCACGCGGCGCGTTAAAGATTCGTTCCGCAATTATTTCCTGCCCTTCCGCCTTAAACATCATTGAATTCGTCATCATCGTTTCCTCCCTGAAATGGAATTATTCCTTCGATGGTTTATCTTTAGCCTGCAGCTGCTGCAAGTAAAGTTCCAGATTGTCAAAGCGCTCGTTCCAGAGCGCTTTATAGCGATCAAGCCACACATTCAGTTCCTGGAACGGCTCCTGCCGAAGCCTGTAAATTCTGCGGTTCGCAACGACCTGGACGTCGACGAGACGCGCATCCAGCAGGACGCGCAGGTGCTTGGAGGCCTGCGGCTGACGAATGCCCACCTGCTCGGCAATTTCCCCCACGGTCAATGGACCGTTGCGCAGCAGCTCCACGATAAGCAGCCTGTTCGGCTCGGCCAGAGCGCTAAATGTCGTTGTATCCATAGCTTTGTTCCTTTCCGTGTCTTGGTGCGATCCACCTCATTTCGTTAATTATATCGTATTTACAATATAACATGAAAGGAATATTCCTGTAAAGGAATATTTAAATATCTATGAACTGCAGATTTGCATAATTTGCAATTTTCCTGGGGAATTTAAACAGGTAACACAGCAAATTCAGCCAAAAGAGGAGTGTGCATCGTGCCACCGAAGGTTCTCCGCATCGTGTCCGGTTGTATCATTAGTTTTCTGCTGCTCCCAGGCTTCTCCTTACCCGTCAAACATGACAGGCAATATTACGAGACCAGGGGAGATGTAGTGTGGGAAGTGCCTATGAACGAGAAAATGATCGCCTTGACATTTGATGACGGACCGGACCCCGACATTACCCCTCAAATTTTGGACTTGCTGAAACAATACGATGCGAAAGCCACTTTTTTTGTCATCGGTTATCGTCTCACAAAATACCCGGACATCATCAAACGTGAAATTGCGGAAGGACATGAAGTCGCCAATCATACAGACCACCACGTTTATTTTAAAACAACGATGCGTCCGGAAACGATTGAACATGAGATGCGAAGCCTTAAAGTTAAAATCAATGGCCTGACAGCGACGAATTCTCCGTGGTTCCGGCCACCGGGAGGCTACTATAATGATTCGGTGATTGAGATTGCGAAAAAACTCGGATATACGGTGGTGATGTGGTCGTGGCATCAGGACACCAGGGATTGGAGCAAACCGGGAGTTGGCAGAATTGCCAACAAGGTGCTTAACAATGCGCGCAATGGCGACATTGTACTTCTGCATGACCATGCAGGAGGCTCCATGCAAACGGCGCAAGCCTTGAAAATCATACTGCCTGAACTCAAAAAAAGAGGCTACCGTCTCGTAACCGTCTCGGAATTAATAAACCATCGAAAGCTGGAAGAAAATTTGCCTTTAATCAACCTTGTGCCATAAACACTGCGTATTCCCTTTTAGCCGAGGGAATTAAAGGACCAGTCTCACTAATGGGGGCTGGTCTATTTGCATGCCATTATATTAACCTGCTGCTTTATCCATGTGGATGATATTTTTGTGAATAATCAAAATATTTGCTTATTTCCAAACCGGATTTTCCGGTGCTAGATTAAATAAGCGCTCTCAAAAGACGATAATACGATAAATAAGTTTGGGCGCGATCAGATAAGACCAACCCCAGTGAAGAAAGGAGGTTTTGGCAGAACGCACGGTATCAGAAACTGCAAGGATAAAATCCCAGATAAAAGGAGGCTTTCGATGCGTAAAGATATCCTGATATTCCCTCTCCCAGGGCGATGGTATGATAACTCCGAACTAAACGGGGAGAATGAAAATGAATGGCTTATAGCACAGCGGTTATAGGAGCCGGCGGGATTGCCACTATTCCCACGTTAGTAAGCCTAATTCTCTAAGAAGCATGCTTTATCCCAATAATTGAAGCCCTCCAGAATTTTGAAGGGCTCCACTTATAGATTATCTATTCATCAATATCGGCCCCGTGTAACTTGGCCCTAATTGTTCAGGAAGCAGTGAGCTGCTTCAGAACACCTTTCGGCAGTATGCCTACCTCTTTATGAAGGAGCTTTCCATCTTTGAATATAAGGGTGCTAGGTATGCTCATAATCTGAAATTGGGAAGAGGTCACCGGATTCTCGTCTACATTAACTTTAACCACTCTAATGGAATCATTTGCTTCCCTTGCAAATTCCTCCAGAACAGGCGCAAACATTTTGCAAGGACCGCACCATGAAGCCCAAAAATTCACTACCGTTACTCCTTCTGTCTGCACCATATCCTTAAAATTAGCATCTGTTGCATGCTGTATAGCCATCAGTATCATCCTTTCAGAATAAGAATATTGAGGATATTTAATGTCTATAATTTTCAAAAAAATTCTGCCTCTGCCAGGTCCATAATAGCGAGCAGATGCTAAAAAATATATTTAAAAGTTAAATTATAGACTTTACGAATCTACAATATATCCAAAACAAACATTTGTCAACAAAAAGTAATCTCCGGGACACCGCCGTATCGGATCAAGCTGGGCCCGATGCGGCGGTTTTTAACAACAGAAAATATCACAGACTCCGGTGTATGCTCGAAGATGATTCTGTCCCAGCTACAGAGAGGCTGTATGATATCTTTTTATCCTGTACGGTTTACAGGTATCCAGCCGGTCAGCAGTGCTCCACCCTCAGCATGGTTGCCTGCGGCAAGCTCGCCTCCGTGCTGCCTGATAATTTTTTGCGAAATCGTCAGCCCCAATCCGCTGCCTCCGGTTGAACGATTCCTGGACACCTCCCCCCGATATAAAGGCTCGAACACCCGCTGCAGTTCTTCTGCCGAGAAACCAGGCCCTGTATCACGTATTTCGAACTTTACCCGCTCATGATCCGCATAACATTGAACAACAATTTCACCATTAGAAGGAGTATGCCTGACGGCATTATCCAACAGGTTGCTGATGGCGCGCTCCAATAAGTGCATGTCCCCGCTAATGAAGCAGCCGCCCGCGGCATGGTTTGTGATCGAAATGCGCTTTTCCCGAGCCAGCGGGCTTAAACTGTCAATGGACTTCTGAATGATGATGTTGAAATCAACTGTTTTTTGGTTAAGCCCAGTCTCCAGATACTCCATCTTTGTAAATGTGAAAAGATCCTCCACCAGCCGGTCCAATTGCGCTGATTTTTCCTTGCATACTGTCACATATTTCGCCATTTTCTCCGGAGATTGGGCAATGCCTTGCTCCAGTCCGTCCAAATAACCGCGTAAAGCAAACAGCGGAGTCCGCAAGTCATGCGCAACAGCACCAATCACGAAGCGGCGTTCTTCCTCCAATTCCGCCTGCTTCCGAAAAGCTTTTTGCAGCCCCTTCACCATCACTGCAAATCCATCGCGTACGGCAGCGATTTCAGTGATCCTGGACCGGGGCAGCTCCGCATCCCAATGTCCAGCTGCGATTTGTCTGGCTGCAAAGCTCATCCTTTCGAGCGGCTTCAGCAGGAACCTGCGCATTTCCATAGCGACGACAAAGAATGCTAATGAAAATCCGGCCAACATGGAAATCGTCTGAACCGTTTTTGGCGCCTGCGGCAGGTAAATGACGACTCTTCCCCGTAACTGGCCATCCTCGATGACGGAGAACTGCTCAACTGACGACAAGCTGCCATGGCGCTCCGGATTAGACTGGTAGATCGCCTGATCTGACGCAGAGAAAATAGTCACGTCCATGTTCCCTTGCTGCAGCTCTTTGTCCAATTGATTTTGCCAATTCCGGTCCTTCCATTTATCCGCGCCCGTTTCGATCAGGTGAGTGATCTCCGTCAAGTATCTTTGCATAAGCTCATCCTGCGGACGATCTTCTGTGATTCTGAGCGTATTGGTCTCCATGAAATGAGCTGTAAGATAAAAGATCCACGGCACCAGCAGTATGAAGAAAAGGCACAGAAAAGTAAATGTGCGAATACGAAGTGTCTCCATGTTATCCTCCCTCGAAGCGATAGCCTACTCCCCATACGTTGACCAGATATTGCGGATGGTTCGGATCGGATTCGATTTTTTCGCGCAGCCGGGCGAGATGCACCCGGATCGTATGCCTGTCGCCCACCCCGTCCCAAAATTTATCCAGCAGCTGTTCATATGTAAAAACATGTCTGGGATGCTCGGCAAATAATTGCAGCAGTTCATATTCCTTCGGCGTGAGCACGACATTTCTCCCATCCACGATCACTTCTCTTGTGGACAGATTTAGCTTGATGCGGCCAAAATCCAGACTCTTTACATCCATTTGCTGCTGAGCAGCGGAACGCCGCAATACAGCCTTTACCCTCGCTACAATCTCACCGGGGGAAGAGCTTTTGACAATATAATCATCACCGCCGAGCGTCAGTCCGCGAATCTTGTCCACATCATCGCTGCGCGCGCTCAGGAAAAGGATAGGAACACTGCTCTTCCCACGAATCCGGCGGCATAAGTCAAACCCGTTTTGTCCCGGCATCATGATGTCCAGAATAATGCAGTTTATGGAATTTTGCTCAAACACGTCCCACGCCTGAGCGGCATCACAAGCGGTGATCACGCGAAAATGTTCAAACTCTAAAAAATCCCTCAATAGCTCGGATATGCTTTGGTCGTCGTCTACAACCAGTATTGTCGTTGCTTCGCTCATGACTATCCCACCTTCGGATTCCAGTTTAACATTTTTGCCGCAAGAAGCTAACGCCACTACTTGATTTGTGATGAAATGTTTATTGTTTTGTGACTTTTTTACAGCTTCATTTGAGATATCTGTTTGTTACTATTCTCTATGCGAACACGGGCGGCCAATACCGCGGGTAATGACTTGTCCTGCGCAGAAACGGATAAAGGAGGATTTATGGATGTTAAAGGTTCAAATTGTGCTGTTTGACGGCTTCGATCTGCTGGATGCCATTGCGCCTTACGAAGTTTTTCACGCTGCTGCGACGCATACTGACAACGCTCTAAGTGTGGAATTCGTCACCGCTGAAGGGCCCAGACTCGTGCCCAGCGGCATCGACGGGTTAAAAATTGAAGCAAGAGGCAGACTGAATCCGGCACATGCAGGCATCATTCTCGTGCCCGGTGCAGCAGGTGCCGTTGAAGGTGATGGCCCTGATTCAATCCCTACTATTCTGGGGCGGGCCATGAATACAGAATTGACTGTCATGATGAAGCAGGCGTTAGGGCAAAAAGACATCGTCGTCGCCACGGTATGCGGCGGCTCCCTGCTGCTGGCCATGGGAGGACTCCTGGAAGGCAGATCGGCGGTAACCCATCATATGGGCATGGATGTGTTTGGGGCAACCGGGGCGATTCCCGTCTCGGCACGGGTAGTGGACGACGGCAATCTGGTCTCCGGGGGCGGTGTAACCTCTGGGCTTGATGTAGCACTGTATCTGGTGGAACGTGAGCTTGGGCCGCGTATCGCACATGCGGTAGAGCAGCTGTTTGAATTTGAACGGCGGGGAACGGCAACACAAGGAGATGAAACCGTCGCATTGATAAACCCTGTACTTCAGGACAACATGCTTTCCTGGTCGCTTCGTATCACCAAACCCATGCGCTTAAATCTGAAATTCGAAGTTGCAGCGAACAGCGATGACATGACCGGAATTGCCAAAGCTGGTATACTGCCCGCATCCAAATTAACAGGAAAACGAGTTTCCTGACTATGCAGAAACAAAGAACATTATTCAGACTTTTGACCGTAATCAGCATTCTGTTTATCGTATACGCCTTGGTGAAAAATTATATGATCGATCCCGGAGCGGCAGGATTTTTAAGCCGTAAAACCGGACTCAGGCGCGAGCTTAATCTCCCTGTCTGGCTGAACGTGATGTATATTCATGTTGCATTTGCCTGTATCGCCATGGCGTCGGGGCTGCTCAATTTTTCCAATCGAATATTTAAAAAAAGCCGCAGGTTCCATCGCATTAACGGCTACGTTTATATCGTGTCCGTGTTTGTTGTCGTGCTGACCTCCGGATACATGGCGCCTTACGCTACCGGAGGAAGAATAAGCAGTATCGGCTTCAATTTGATCAATATGATATGGCCGGTTATAACCATTATGGCGCTTGTACAGATCAAAAAGAAACAGATGATCCGCCACCGGAACTGGATGATCCGCAGTTACGCCTTTTGCTTTACGAATATGTTCATTCATCTGATCACCACCCTTTTTCATCAGGGATTCGGCCTTGTTTACGCCACTAGCTATATCATTGGCGTTTACGGCTCTATTGTGCTGCTGCTCGTCATTCCTGAAATCATTATCAGAACAATCGGTCAGCCTGGAGAAAAAATCGCTTAAGGAAACGGATTCATTCCGTTTATGCACTGAGCTAATTGAAATGAAAGGATCAAATATAAGAATGAAAAAAATCGTTGGACTATTCATGTCACTGGCACTGGTTCTCACTCTGGCAGTCCCTGCAGAAAGCGCTCAAGGGCAAGAAAGCAATGATGCAGCCAAGAGCAAAAATATACATGTACAAATCGTATTATTCGACGGTTTCGATCTGCTGGACGTCATGGGTCCCTATGAAGTATTCGCTGCCGCGGGAATGTACTCCGGAGGGGCAATTACGGTGGAATTGGTATCCGCAGAAGGCAAGCGCTCCGTCCCGAGCGGTCTGAATGGCCCTGCCCTCGAAGCGGAAGCTGCATTGGACCCGAATCGTCCTGGAATTATTGTGGTGCCCGGAGCGGCAGGCAAACCGGCAGGCAATGCGGAGGATTCCATCCCGAATATATTAATGAAAGCTAACGGGACTGCCCTGCCGGGTATGATGAAGCAAGCTTTTGCTAATAAGGAAGTCACTGTGGCTACCGTATGTGGAGGCTCCTTGCTGCTTGCTATGGAAGGTTTGTTGAAAGACAGATATGCCGTTACCAATCAAATTGGCATGCCTGCGCTGGCAGCCACCGGGGCAATTCCCGTTGAAGCAAGAGTCGTGGAAGATAATCCTCTCCTTGTGACCGGGGGAGGCGTGACTTCAGGGCTTGACGTGGCATTGTATTTGGTGGAGCGTGAGCTTGGTCCGCAAATCGTAAATTCCGTAGAAAATTTGTTTGAGTACGAGCAAAGAGGAACGGTGTGGCGGGCAGAAGGCATTGCGCCAGTCAACTTTAATAAGAGTCAGGCTGTGCCTGAAAAAAAATAATAGCTAGGAGCTTTCCTGAATCCCCCGTCGAACCGGGGATGTTCCTATACAGCAACAGGGCCCGGACGCTGGTTCGTCAGGGCCCTTACATTCGTTTCCTGTTCTTTCATGTTAGACGAATTCACAATTGGCAGGACAACCCAAGTCCTTGAAAACTTGACGCGCGGCAGCATCGACAGGCAGAAAAACCTCAATTTGCGGATATACACGGCTGACTGCGGAAATGGAAACCTGCCTGTAGCGAACGGGAACAAGCTCGCCGGAGCTTTCCATTCTGGCCAATATGGTTTGCGTGTGATCAGCCTCTTCCCCTGCATCGGGCATAGTTAAATATTCGTCCATGTTATATTTTTGAACTCTGTAAAGCAATTTCTGATACCAAGCGTCATAGCGGGACAGTATATGCTCCCTCTTGAAGGCATTTATTCCGTTTATGGCGTGCGCCTCCCACTGCTCGTACGATGCTTTGTCGAAAGTGGAGCGCGGCCGGATCGGCAAATCAGGATTAAAGTGAAAATCAACCCTGTTCATAAAGCCGTCGTACGAACGATCGAGAGGGATATCAAACAAGCGGCGAAACCGCTCATTAACTCCTTTGATGTCCTGTGTATGTGTTATGATCATGGCGGGAAAAGGAATGGCCCTCATCGTTTGCTGCGCCCACTCCAACGCACGCTCCAGCGCCCGTCCCTCCAATTCGGTCTGGACTGGAAGGTAGCCGGCTGCCAAAAGCAGATCGTTGCGTTCGTCGGATGTGCACTCAAGATACTCAGCGATGCTCATCATCGTCTGACGATCCGGTATGCGGCGGGAACGTCCGACCAGCAGATTTTTATACGAATGGAATGCCTCGTCATTCAGCTCCTGTTGTGTGAACCGCTTCAAGGACGGATGAGGCCGATCCGCAAGCTGCCGCTGGCGTTTCATCCGCAGCGCTTCAATCTCTCCCAATACGATTTTAAGTCTGGAATTCTCCGTATGTATATCCATCTTCCTCTCCCCTTCTTTTTACGAAGTGTAGTTCTGCACTTGGGGTGATCATTTAATTAAAGTATACTCCTCAACGAAATCGAAAGTCATCTAATGACACACAACCAATTCATGGAGGAGATAACATATGATTCGTGCCATTGCAGTTGATCCGCTTGCCCCGTCATATTTGACGCTCAAGGAAGTTGATGCTCCACAAGCCCAGCCCTGGGAAGCACTCGTGCAGGTGAAAGCCTTCTCTCTCAATCGCGGTGAAGTGAAAGACGCCAAGGATCAGGAACCTTCCTATCGCCCCGGCTGGGATTTCGCCGGGATTGTCATCGAGCCGGCCAAGAGCGGCACAGGTCCGCAAAAGGGAGCACGGGTCGTCGGCTTGCTCCCGATGGGGGCCTGGAGTGAGCAAGTTGCCGCTCCCATATCGATGGTGGCCGAAATTCCGGACAAGCTCACCTTCGCGGAGGCGGCAACCCTGCCCGTAGCCGGCCTGACGGCGCTTAATGCGCTGCGCAAAGGCCGCATGCTGCTCGGCAAGCGAATTTTCATTACAGGCTCTACCGGCGGTGTCGGGCTGTTCGCCCATCAGCTTGCTGCCCAGTCCGGCGCGTTCGTCGTAGGTACGGCCAGTACGGAGGAGAAGGTCAAGCTTGTGCTGGAGGCCGGGGCCAACGAAGTGATCGTTGGATATTCCGGAATTTCATCAGCCCGCAGATTCGGGTCTTATGATCTGATTATCGACTCGGTAGGAGGCGATACGCTGGCTGCTCTGCTGCCGCAGCTTGCGCCGCAGGGCATTTGCGTCGCGGTTGGATTCTCGTCTTCAAATACTGCGACGATCGATATGATGAATATGGTGACCAGCGGCGGAAGAACCTTGTACAGCTTCTTTCTCGGAGAGGAGCTCACTCATCAATCAGCCGCGGCCGATTTAGGCTTGCTGGCCCGCTTGGTCGCAGACGGCCGTCTAACACCACGGATCGAAGTTGAGGCGCCCTGGACCGAAATTGACACCGTCGCCCGCGATCTGATGGAGCGGAAATTCTCCGGCAAAGCCGTGCTTCACATCGATTGATTGTAAAGATTTGCAATGATGATGCCTG
Organism: Paenibacillus jiangxiensis; assembly: GCF_046098255.1. Classification (NCBI taxonomy): domain Bacteria; kingdom Bacillati; phylum Bacillota; class Bacilli; order Caryophanales; family Paenibacillaceae; genus Paenibacillus; species Paenibacillus jiangxiensis. The sequence goes on along the minus strand of NZ_JBJURI010000005.1, from coordinate 217,775 downwards.
GAATCCAAAAACTGATCTGCAAACCAGCGGCGCTCCCTGACTCGTTTCGAGCAGGGAGCGCAAGGAATCGTTCCCATCGTCACCCTTCTCGCTTCCAGGCCTCCATATTCAGTTCATTATTTATCATCGCGGCCACAAGTGAGCCCATAGAGGCGGCAGCAATAGCCTGATTGAAGCGCGATGCCGCATCTCCTGCGCTGTAGACACCCGGGACGCTCGTTTTTCCGAATTCATCGACCACCACGATCCCCGCTTCCATCATGTCGCACCCAATGGCTCGCGGCAAATCAGAGCCTGGGACCAGATCAGGTTTGAAAAAGATCCCCCGGCATGGGATGGCCGTCCCATCTTCGAGAACAACCTGCTGCACGATTCCGTCCTGTGAATCAATATGCCGGATCGGTGAGTCGAATACAGGAACTTGATGCCGCTGAAGCTCTTCACGCTGAGCATCTGTCAATTCATCCGGGCCGTTCGTGCAGATCGTGAAACTGCTCGTCCATCCGGAAATCAATGGGGCGAAGTGCATGAGCTCAGCTCCCCTATTAATGACAACAAGCGGCTGATCCCTTAACTCCCAGCCGTCGCAGTACGGGCAGACGAAGGCGCTTTGCCCATAAACTTCTGTAAGTCCCGGTATATCCAGCGGACGATCCTTCATTCCGACGGCAAACAGCAGCTTTTTGCTTGCAAAGGTTGTCCCTTGCGCAGTCGTAATTTGAAATTGACCATCCTCTCCTGTAATCGACACGGCCGTATCCTCAATCAAAGATACAGAAGGATAAGCGCTAATCTGTTCCTTTGCAATTCGCCGAAATTCACCGGGACTAATTCCATCACGGGTAAGGAACCCGTGGGCCTCGCGGGTCACGGCATTGCGCGGACGGCCTTCATCAATGACCGCCACATTTTTTCTAGCCCGCCCCAATACGAGAGCTGCGTTCAACCCTGCGGGACCGCCACCAATAATCGCTACATCGAGAAGTTGTTTTTCCATTTGTTTTTCCATTTGTTTTTCCATCTCTTTAACCACCTTAATAGATATTTTATATCCATGATTAGAATAAGAAAAACGTCTATCGACGTAATTCAAAGAAGCCAGACCGCGTTTAGCAGTAGTTTTTTCATAACTAATATGGACTCTTAATGTCTATAATAAACAACTCCGCTGCAATTTGCAACGTTTGTTTGCTTTCGCTCCGCCAAAAACGTGTCCAGTTTTGTTTTCAAGGAAACAGACTGTTAAAATGAAAGATATATAATCCTAATGGAAATGAGGCTTTTTGTGATGCCGTCCAGTGTCATAGATGTACTCCAGCTTGAATATCAACGATTTTCAGCCAAGGAAAAAGAGATTGCTGATTACGTGATGCGAAACCGGCAATCTATTAATAATATCAATATTAAGGATTTGGCTTCATATACAAATACGTCAACGTCAACTATTACCCGTTTTTGCAAGAAAGTGGGCTGCGATACGTTTGTCGATTTCAAAATCCGGCTGAACCGCGAAACCCAAAAACCCCGCAATGATACGGATTTTTTTATCAAAACGCAACATCTGTACAATGATATCGTAAATGCCACAGCCGAAATGCTGGATACGGAAAGAATTAAAGAAGTCGTTGGACTTATTAAGAAATCCCGCAGAACCTATGTTTACGGACTGGGCAGCTCCGGTCTCTCCGCTCTGGAATTTAAATACAGACTCACCCGTATGAATCTTGTGGTTGACGCTGTGACCGATTCACATATGATGACGATGAGCGCCTCCCTGCTCGGGAACGATGATCTTGTGATTGGATTGTCCAATTCGGGACGTACAACAGAGGTGAGTCAGGCGTTAAATCAGGCTAAAAAAAGAGGCGCCAAAATCATCGGAATCACCAACTTTGACCATACCCCCCTATCCGAGGTTTCGGATATTTGTCTGTTCACCCCGGAAATCGGACGATCGGGCGATGTGAATTTTATCAACAGCCAGCTTGCCATCATTTATATTTTGGACGTCATGTCCCTGCTCTTGCTTGAAGATGAGAACTTATTGAAGGCTCGGCAGCGAACTTTGGAGGCGCTGTATTCAGCGGAATAGAGTGGCGGGTTCTGCGAACGCTCCAAGAACGAAGCATTCCTCCCATCGCTGTTGACCCTCCGGGCCAAAGGCGACCGCTCCGCTTTTCCGGAATTGCTTCGTTCTTTCCGCTGATTCGAGCATCCCCTCACTTCAGAATAAAAAGTAGAGCGAGTATTGGTGTGAAGTTCGACACCAATACTCGCTTTATTAAAACCAACAGATTATTTTGAGGAGGATTCCGGGTGCTTTAATTTTGCAATCTCCGCTACAAAACGTTCCGTAATCTGCTGCGGACGGGTGATGGCTCCGCCAACAACAACGCAATATACGCCTGCTTTCAGACAGCTTGCCGCCATTTCCGGTGTCATGATATTCCCTTCCGCCACAACGGGAGTCTTCACAGAGGACACAATATCTTTTAATATGGCAAAATCATCATCATACAGTTTACTTCCGGCTGTCTCCTCTGTGTAACCGACCAAAGTGGAAGATATCAGATCAAAACCAAGGTTTTCCGCATAAACCGCTTCTTCCGTGGTCGAGATATCTGCCATCAATAGAAGCTGCGGATACTTGCTGCGAATCTCGCTGACAAGCTGCTTCAATGTCTTGCCATCCGGTCTTGGACGCAGCGTTGCATCCAAAGCTACGATCTCTGCTCCCACCTCTGCAAGCTCGTCTATTTCACGCATCGTTGGTGTGATGAACACCGGATTGGTTCCGTAGTTTCTTTTTACAATTCCGATGACGGGCAGATCTACCTGCTCTTTAATTTCTTTGATATCAATTGCCGTATTGGCCCGGATACCAATAGCTCCGCCTTCTTTGGCCGCTACCGCCATTCTGCCCATGATATATGGACTGTGAAGGGGTTCATGCTCTAATGCTTGACATGATACAACGAGGCCGCCTTTTAATCCCAATCTATTCAAATCATTCATTGCCATTACTCCGTTTCCAAATATTCTTCAATTTCATTCTTGATTACCGTAACCTGAGGTCCGTAAATGACCTGTACTCCGTTGCCGACAAATACGACACCTTTGGCTCCTGTAGCTTCAAAGGCTTCCTTTTGCACCTTATCTTTGTCGATGACGGAAACCCGCAGCCGCGTAGCGCAGCAATCGAGGTCCGTAATATTGTCCGCGCCGCCAAGCGCGTTCAATATGGCGACGGATCTGGACTCTCCAGATGTTGTTGATGTACCACTGTTGCCTGGAGCTGCTGCCCCCGGATCAGAGGCTGCTTCATCTTCACGGCCCAACGTTTTCAGATTCAGTTTAACGATCAAAATACGGAATGTGAAATAATACAGGAAGAACCATACGACACCGATCACCGGCACCAGCAGCCAGTTGGTTTTCTCATTGCCCTGCAGAATGCCAAACAGGATAAAGTCAATTAACCCGCCGGAGAACGTCTGACCGATTGTAATTTCGAAAATGTGTGCCAGCATAAAAGCAAACCCGTCAAATGCGGCATGAATCACATACAGGATCGGAGCTACGAACAAGAAAGAAAATTCCAAAGGCTCAGTAATTCCTGTCAAAAATGAAGTGAGCGCAGCAGACAGCATGAGACCGCCAACGACTTTTTTACGTTCAGGCTTGGCCGTATGATAAATAGCCAGCGCTGCGCCCAGCAAACCAAACATCATGGTGATAAAACGACCTGACATGAATCTGGATGTGCCGATAAAGTATTTCTCGGTAGCGGGATCTCCCAATTGCGCAAAAAAGATGTTTTGCGTTCCTTCGTATACTTTGCCTGCAACTTCCATCGTGCCTCCCAGACCTGTTTGCCAGAAAGGAAGATAGAAAATGTGATGCAGCCCCAAAGGACCAAGCATGCGCAAGAAAAATCCGTAAAACAGTGTGCCGACATAACCTGTTTTGTCAACCAGACTGCCGAGGCTGGCGATTCCGATTTGGATGGTCGGCCAGATTAAAAATAAAGCAATGCCGATGAAGATGGCCGCAAAGGACGAAACAATCGGAATAAACCGCGAACCGCCGAAAAAGCCGAGAAACTGGGGAAGCTCTATCTTATTGTACCGGTTATGCAGCCACGCCGTGACCAATCCGACAACAATTCCTCCCAGCACCCCAGTCTGTAAGGTTTGAATTCCCAGGACCATGCCCTGCCCCGCACCTGCCAGGTTGTCCGAGGCCAGCTTCCCAGTATTGACCAACATCGCGTTGATCGAGGCATTCATGACCAGGTAGGACAGGCCAGCTGCCAAACCCGCTGTTCCTTTATCCGCTCTTGCCATGCCCACGGCAACGCCGATGGCGAAGATCAAGGCAAGATTATCGAACACAATGCTGCCCGCGCTGCTCATCACGGTAAAAATTTGCTGCAGCCAGGTGATTTGCAGGAGCGGATACGAGTTGATCGTATTTGGATTCGATAATGCGCCGCCGATGCCTAATAAAAGACCGGCAGCAGGCAGTACCGCAATCGGAAGCATAAATGACTTGCCGAATTTTTGCGCCTTCTCAAAGTATCGTTTCATGAGGGACCACCCTTCTAAATCTATTTTCATATAAATAATAAATATGAAAATAATTTTCGTCAAGAAAAATATAAATCGCTTTCCTGGCGTGTAAGGTATCCCTCTGCCTCCGAAAAAGCAAAAAGCTCCTAAATCGCTGCAAGAGCGAATTCAGGAGCTTTTGGGAGTGTATTGTCAATCAACTGATGCCTTGCGTTCCCCTGCCCAAATTTAAAAAACAGAGACCAATGGGCATTTATTCATCGTTCCCTGTACTTCTATTGATATTAAAATCGCTTACCAAAACGATCATAAATCCTGATCCTACTGTGCAAGCAATCCTCCGTCTACAACAAACTCCGAACCGGTTAAATAGCTGGATTCGTCGGAAGCCAGAAACAGAAAGAGATTCGATACTTCTTCCGGCCGGGCGATTCCGAGCGGAATCTGCTTTTCGAACGTTTTGGCCAATTTTTCCGTACTGTCCTGCCGGATCATTGGCGTTTCGATAAATCCGGGATGCACAGAATTTACCCGAATGCCATTCTTCGCAAATTCGAGCGCCGCCACCTTGGTCATCCCTCTCACGGCGAATTTGGAAGCGACATATGCGACCTGTTCCTTGTTCGCAACAAGACCGGCAAGTGAGGAAATATTGACGATCGAACCATTTTTCGTTTTTCTCATGGACTGAAATACGGCCTTCATGCCGAGAAACGCAGACACGGATGAATAAACGGAATCTGATTCTTTTGTTTTATATGGAGTCATCACTGCAACCAGCCGTGTCTTATACAACAAAATAGTTTTCGGGACAACCAGCATAAAAAACAAAAGTCGCATAATACTGAGTCGCATGAACATGCCTAAAAACCCCATTTTTATGCGACTTAGATATTTATTGTGCCTAATTAACTTATACTAGCTAAGATCTTTACCATTTGATTCAATACACTTTTTATACCAATAGAATGAATCCTTACGATAACGTTTCAACGTACCATTTCCCTTATCATCTTTATCAACATATATCATTCCGTATCTTTTTTTCATTTCTCCAGTGCTTAAGCTGACAATATCAATACAGCCCCATGCAGTATAGCCAATCAGCTTGACCCCATCATTAATGGCTTCTTTCATTTGCTCAACATGCTTGCGCAAATATTCAATACGATATGGATCATGCACAGTTCCGTCAGATTCAAGAGTATCCGATGCCCCTAATCCATTTTCAGTAACTATAATTGGAAGCTGGTATCTGTCATAGAATTCATTCAAGAAGAATCTTAACCCTTTTGGATCGATCTGCCAACCCCAATCACTAGTTTCTAAGTAAGGATTTTTAACACCAAATATCAGGTTTCCTCCAGTTTTTTCAGCTTCAGGGTCAGTACTAATACAGCCTGTTGAGTAATAACTGAAGGTAAAGAAATCTACACACCCAGACTTAAGAATCTCATCGTCACCAGGTTCTTTTTGAATAGTGATACTATTTTCTTTAAAATAACGCTCCATGTAGTAAGGATATTCACCTTTTACATGTATATCGCCCGCAAAGAAGAGTTGTTCACGTTTTTGTTTTTGGGCAGCTAACATATCATCTGGGTTAGGTGTATAAGGATACGAAGTCAGACCGGCAATCATACAACCCATGGAATAATTACTGTCGATTTCATGCGCAAGTTTCACCACTTTTGCACTAGCCACAAATTGATGGTGAAGGGCAGTGAGACGTCTACTAGTTTGTTCTGAAGTCTCTTGTGGATACTCTTCTGGGCCAAAACCTCCAGCAATAGACATGATTCCCCCATTGAAATAACCCCCGGTTACCAAAGAGAGAGAATTGATTTCATTAAATGTAAGCCAGTATTTCACAAGGCCTTTATATTCTTTCAAAACCGTCTCGGTGTATTTTACGAAAAAGTCTATCGTTTTTCTATTTGCCCATCCATCGTACTTTACGGCTAGATTGTATGGTATCTCATAATGAGACAACGTGACTAATGGTTCAATATCATACTTTTTAAGTTCTTGAAATACTGAACGATAAAACTCTATTCCTTCCTTGTTTGGTTCCTTATCATCCCCATTAGGGAAAATTCTACTCCAGGCAATCGACATTCTGTAAAGCTTAAATCCCATTTCTGCGAACAGCGCAATATCTTCTTTATAATGATGATAAAAGTCTGAAGCCTCATGAGATGGATAGATTACATCTTTTTCAATCGTTTCTGTATACTTACGAATGCTCGTTTTTGAGCCCTGTGTCAAATGATCTTGTGTAGAGGGCCCTTTTCCTCCTACATTCCAAGCTCCTTCCACTTGGTTTGCGGCAGTTGCTCCGCCCCATAAAAAATCTTTAGGAAATGACATATTTCTTCCTCCTTGATGTATCTTATTATTAAAAATAAACTATAATTTGAATTAGTAATTCAAATTTAATTAATCTAGTTGTTCACCATTCGATGAAATAACATTTTTATACCAGTCAAAAGATTTTTTTCTGTACCTCTTCATAGTTCCATTTCCGTAATCATCACAGTCTACATAAATAAATCCGTATCGTTTGCTCATTTCACCGGTTCCTCCACTTACTAAATCAATACAACCCCACATTGTATATCCAAGAAGTTCTACACCATCTTTGATAGCTTCATTCATTTGAATAATATGGTCACGAACATAGTCAATACGATTATCGTCTTCAACTGTTTCATTTACGAGTTTTTCATGAGCGCCAAAACCATTTTCGACTATCATCAATGGTTTTTGATAGCGATCGTAGAGATTGTTGAGAGACCATCTCAATCCCTTAGGATCGGTTTGCCAATCCCAAGCATTCGTTTCGAGATATTTGTTTCTCACTCCTCCCATCATATTACCAGAAACGACCGCCTCGTTTTGTTGAGTTGTTTCACAGAAACTCATATAATAACTTATCGATATAAAGTCGACGGTTCCTTCACTTAAAATCTGGTCATCTTCTCGTTCTTTTTTTATTACAATATTATTTTCTTCAAAGTATCTTTTTCCATAACTCGGATAATAGCCTCTTACTTGAATATCAGCTGCAAAATAGTTATTGATTTGACTTTTTTGTTGAACTAAAAGCATATCATCCGGATGACAAGTTAATGGATATATTGCAAAATAAGCCATCATGCTCCCCATTTTGAAATGAGGATATTTCTCATGTGCTATTTTGACAACTTTTGCACTCGCTACTAGCTGATGATGCAATCCTTGAAACCTAACTTGTAAGGGTACTTCCTGTTTCATAAAATCTGTATCTTTCTCTTCTTTTAGCACACCCAGGTTTAACCAGCTTGCAGTTTCTATCGTAGATGTATTGAGTTCATTAAATGTCAACCAGTATTTAGCTTTATCCTTATATCTTTCAAAAATCACCTCGCAAAATTTCACATATAAATCAATACATTCTCGACCATTCCAGCCACCGAATTTTTTGGCCATACTAAGGGGCATCTCATAGTGGGAGATTGTAACTAACGGCTCTATTCCGTATTTGTGCAATTCATTAAAGACTTCATCGTAATGCTTCAATCCTTGTTCGTTTGGTTCTTTTTCATCTCCATTAGGAAAGATCCGGCTCCATGCTATCGACATCCTGAATACTTTAAATCCCATTTCAGCAAAGAGTGCAATATCTTCTTTATATCGATTATAAAAATCTATTGCTTTATGATTTGGATAATACTCCCCATCCTTAATATCAGTAGTAATCATTCTGGATTTGGTATGGCTTCCTACTGTCATTACATCAACAATGGATAAACCTTTACCATCCTGAAGATAAGCACCTTCACATTGATTAGCGGCTGTAGCTCCGCCCCATAAAAAGTCTTTAGGAAAATTCATAAAGCCTCTCTCCTTTAATTTTATTTATGGTTATCACATTAAATTATTTGAACCGGGAGTTTCTACTTTTCTTCAAATCCCAGTACCAAAGTCATTATAAATGTGCAAGCCATTCCTATTAGTATAGCGATAATACCGTTTATAACATTGCCTGTAACAGGACCTGCTAAAGTTGGTAACCCGAAAATACCACCACTTCCCGCAAAAGCGTAGGCATATACTTTTGTAAGACCTGCATATATACCTCCGGCAAAGTTCCCTATAAGCACAGCATACAAGGGTTTTTTAAACTTCAGTATAATACCAAATAAAGCAGGTTCAGTGACTCCACCAGCAATGGCAGTTACTACGCATGAAGCAGCATTAGATTTTAGACTTTTTCCTTTAGCTTTTATTGCAATAGCTAAACAAGCTGCGCCAATTCCGAAATTCGTAATCAAACTACCGATAATCACCATTGGTTCATATTTTGCCGAGGCGATCATTTGTACCAAATACGGTGTTAATGTCGTATGCATACCTGTTAAAACAAGCAACGGAAATAGCGATGCCATAATTGCCACACCAAGGAATCCAACTTTATCATGTAAGAAAATAATAGCTGATGTAATATATTCTCCGAGAATTACACCCAATGGGCCTACTGCACACAAAGCTACAGGTGTCATAATCAGAATTACTGCAACAGGTACAAATAATGATTTTAAACTTGACGGAGATATGCGTTTAATAAATCTTTCAACATATGACATAATAAAGACGATCATTATTGTTGGAAAAACGGTACTACCGTATGAAGCTGATTTGATCGGAATTCCAATAAAACTCATTGGTACTCCGTTCGTTATATTAGAAACAAATGTGGGATCAATCAGTAGAGCGCCAAATAACATTCCCAGCGGTACGCTTGTATTAAACTTTTGGGCAGCACTATAGCCTACAAATACAGGCAAGAAATAGAACGCAGCATCTCCTACCATGGATAAAATAGCGATAGTAGCATTTTCAGCAGATAAAAGTCCGGAGGAAGTTAGCAGTAATACCAATACTTTTATTAAACCGCCGCCAATGAGTATGGGGATGACAGGAGCAATGCTACCTGCAAGTCCATCAAGTATAGTATTAAAACTAAATTTTTTCTTTTTCCGATTATTATCTGAATTCTTATTGTCAGAGTCTTCGGAAGATTCACTTTGATCAAAACCGCCTTTTTCAGTAACGGCTTTATATGCATCCCCAACAGTCTGTCCTATTATGATTTGAAATTGATCACCTTGCCATTGACTTCCGATTACTCCAGAGATTTTATCTATTTCTTCTGAATTTGCTAAGCTTCGATCTTTAAGGTTTAATCTCAATCTTGTTACGCAATGTGTAATGTAAGTTATATTGTCTTTCCCACCAACATTTTCTAAAACTTTTTCTGCCAATTCATCATAACTCTTTTTTTGAGCCATAATATTCGCATTCCCCTTTAGAGTTTTATTCATTTCCCCATAACTTTTCATGATCGCTAATTGTTCAACCGTTCTCTCGTACACAATCGGCTTACATGCAAAATTAGATATAACAATTCTTCTTCATTAAGGTTCCAATCATGGTGTTTCATGAAGTACTCTTTTATTTTGTCTACGCAACGTGAGAATTTGGAAAATTGTTTTTTCATTGAATCATAAGTTTTCTTGTACTCATCTGCCGCTTCAATATCCTCACCTTTCTTATTCAGCAGTGTTTTAATGTGTGTAACAAATCGCATATAATTGAAATCTTCCGTGTTGATCTGTATATGGAAGAAATCTTCAATTATTTTGACGATATCATCAATTATCTGTTCATTATTTGTTGAATGGCTTTCATTTAAAAATGCTGATTGTGCATTAATGAAATGCATTGCGATACTTGATGCTTCCCCGCCGGGAAGTTTAATCTTCATTTCTTGCTCAATGAGTTGAAGCGCTATTTTTCCAATTTCCATTTCCACCGGATAGAGACGTTCCACACTAGATTGCAGAGGATATTTCAAATTAATTTTTTTCCGATATCGTTCTATTGCAAAATTTAAATGGTCTGCCAGAGTAAACGTAATATTCGGATTTAAATTATAATCAATTTTGTTCTTCGCCAGATCAACTATCCTTGCAGTTAATTGGAATACCGGTTCCGGAATAAAATTCAGTAAATTTAAATAACTCGGATCAATGCCATAATAAGTTCTATCAATTGTGCTTAGATCATCTATTTCATAGGGCATTTGTTTAAAGCCTATGCCTTTTCCAAATACAACGAGCTCTTGATTATTTTTATCAATACATATGGCAACATTGTTATTAATTTTCTTAATAACTTTCATAATATGACTCCTTTACATGAATGCTTGTTGCCTTGAACTTCAATCATTTTTTCTATATGCAATTATTTCGGAGTCACTTTTCGTGACGGATTGAGATATATTTTTAAATTCCAAATTGTAATCGCCCCCATTTGTCACTATCATTGGTGTGGTTAAATCCACTGACTTCTCTTGCATAAAACTTCGGTTTATTCTGACTAAGGGTTCCCCTAACTTAACTTTTTGCTTCTCCTTAACCAACACTTCAAACCCTTGTCCCTTTAGCGAAACCGTATTCACTCCAATATGAATAAGAATTTCAACATCATCTTTATTTTTCACTGCAATCGCATGTGCTGTTTTTGCAATCGTAGCAACCGTTCCTGCGCAGGGAGAATAAACAGTGTCATCTTCAAAAACAAAAGCTACCCCATCCCCCATCATCCTTTCGGCAAAAACTTTATCGTTTACTAACGATAAATCTATACATTTCCCATTAACGGGCGACATGATAACATTACTTTCCTTTTTTTCTTTGCCAAACAATTTAAACATAATTCTCACCTTTTCCAATTGATATATGCTACTTCTATTAGGTGCAACCATTGCCGTTCAATTTTAAAGCGCTATCAAAGCGCACAAAAAAACTCCTCGCGGCATACCTAATGAAGCTAGGTAATGCCTCCGAGGAGTTACAATCCTATACTTAGGATATCATGTTATCGAAATATGTCAACCTGAATTTCGAAAGTCAAAAATATAAATCGCTTTCATTACGTGTAAGCTATTAACCTTTCTTGTAGCTTGCAACTCCAAAAACAACAAGCTCCTAAACTGCCGCGAGGAGGGGATTTAAGAGCTTGGTCCTTGATCTCCCTTTAGGGATATTAAAAAGATCTGAAGTCTGGTTTAGCATGGTAACCAACGGGCTAATCCTTGCCTTCATTAACATGGTTTGCCGATAAGCTGGAAGCTTCCCGCTAAAAGACCAAGAAGCGATCCAATATCACGTGAGTGGTAAAGGATCGCTTCTTTTTGTCCTGATCATACAATTTCCCGATCACCCGGCGCGGCGGATAATGCATCCCAGACGCGCATCAGTTGAGTGATAGCGGCGTCAATAGCCTCGTATGGAACACCGTCGCGGGCTTGTGACGATATTCCCCGCAGAAATGTTTCATATAACGTAACCAGCATGGAGATATCCGTTGATTTGGGCAGCTCACCATTCGCTACGGCACGTTCTATACAATCTTCCAGCCAACCGCGGACTCTCTCCCGTTCCTTGGCGAGCATCTCCTGGATGTGCTTTTGCTCGGGAGAACAGTTCACGGCAGACAATACCAACAAACAGCCCGTGGGATGGGAGTTCTCGGTCTGCATCTTTGCCGATTGCCGTAATCCTTGCTCCATAGCTGCTTTCGCTGTCAGGCTTGTATCCCTGAAGCTTTCCGAAACCTCTCCATAAGTAGATATATATCGATCCACCGCTTCGCGGAACAGCGCTTCCTTCGATTCGAATGCTGCGTAAAAGCTCGCCGCTGATATATTCCCCATCGCAGCGCGCAGCTGGGCCAGTGATGTGGATTCAAAGCCGTTTTCCCAAAATAGAATCATCGCGGCAGCGACCGCCTCGTCACGGTTAAATGAGCGTGGACGTCCCGTTCGTGGCATAAGATGACCTCCTTTATCACTTTTATACTAATCGATCCAGAACTTATTGACAAGGGAGCCTGGCAGAACTTAATATATGGAAAGACTGATCCACAATTCATTTCGGCATAAATAAGAAACTTATGCAATCTGCTGCTTAATTCTTCTGAAAGGGACGTGTTGATAGATGATCAATTTCAGAGACAAATCCTACCGCTGCACCTCGGAAATTGTATTGGGCCTGGTGAGCGGGAAATGGAAAATATCTATTTTAAATCATTTAGCCAAAGGCCCGATACGGTTTAATGAACTGCGGCGGCTGCTTCCTGAAGCTACCCAACGCATGCTTACGATGCAGCTGAAAATGCTTGAAAGCGACGGACTGATCACTCGCAAGGTTTATCCGGTTTCACCGCCAAAAGTGGAATACTGTCTGTCCGAACTGGGCGAGCAGCTGGCCCCCATGCTCTTGATGTTATGCGAATTTGGCACGACATATATCGAGAGCTTTCCCGATGAAGTATCATACACTGATCATTAGCATGCATAAGGAAAAGCAGTTTGGCAATTCCAATCTAAGACCATATTCACGTCCTGCCGATTGATTATTTAAGTGAAGAGGCACCCTCTCGGGTACCTCTTCACTTGTATATGGGGATCGATATTACGAGGTTTTAACTTCGTATTGGCCTTGAAGTCCATCCTTCTCTTGATTTGCCTTACGCTCTCCCCGCTCCAAACCATAATTCATAAAAGCCAGCAAGGCTGCCAAAATGGCCACGATGCCGCCGAACCAGGAAACATCAATGAGCTTCATGTTTGTCGTGACAAAGCCTCCCAAAGCCGATCCGATCGCAATGCCAACATTGACAGCTACGGAGGTCAAGGACGAAGCCAAGTCTCTGGCCTCCGGCACATGCTGATCGGCCCAATCAATGAAGTACAACTGCATCGTAGAATTCATGAGATAAACGACGAGAGCAATGAATGAGATACTCACCAATCCCCCGATAAGCGAACCTGACGAAACATAAAGCGACGCGAGGATGACGGCCTGAGCCAGGAATACATACCGAATTTTTCCCATCCCGTTACGTGCGGCCAGCTTGCCTCCGATTAACGTGCTGAAGATGGATACGACGCCGTACAGTAAAAAGACGAGGCTAATATACTGTGCCGGAACAAACAGCACATCCTGAAGCAAAGGAGCTAAATACGTATATACGGTATAGGTTGCCCCAATGCTTAATGCGGGAATAAAGAAAGCAAGCACAACTCTGGGATAGGCGAATAATCTGATTTGTTTTTTTAATGAACTGCGCGCTCCCTTTAGCCCTCTGGGAATGGTTGCGAAGCTTGCCAGCAGAGAAACGATTCCGAGCAGCGTGGTGAACCAGTAGGCCATATGCCAACCGCCCCATTGCCCGATATAGGTACCAAGGGGTACGCCAAGTACGCTGGCCACCGTGAAACCCGTAAAAATGATGGAAATCACTGGTCCCCGCTTTTCAAGAGGCATCGTTTCGCTGGCAACAGCCATGGCGAGTGCAATCAAGACCCCAGTGACAACAGCCGTGATCACTCTGGAAACGAGCAGCAGGCCATACGACCCGGATACTGCGGTTACTATATTCCCGATAATAAATATGCCGATCAAAGTAAGGATAAGAGGATACTTTGAGAAGCGGCTGAATAACGCCGTGAAGACCGGTGTGCCTATGGCAAAAGACAGGGCAAACGCGGACACCAGGGAGCCTGCAACCGATATGGCAATGTTCATATCCGCAGCCACTTCGGTTAATAGCCCGACCATCACAAATTCACTGGTGCCCAGGACAAAGGTCAATAAAAATAAATTCAAAGTCAGAAGCTTTTGCTGTTTAGTCAAAATAAATCTCCTCCCCGCCTTACAACACTAAAAATTGCGTTCCGAACCCCTTGCCGGAAACATAAGCCGCCTCCAGTTCCTCCTTGTCCCCTTTATCCAATAACACCACATTTTCGGGATACAGCTTGCCCAGCAAAGCCCATACGATAAGTTCATTTCCGCCAGTCGGAATGAAATGAATCCCGTCCGTATTCGTCACCAGTCCGGAATGCGACAAAATGTCTATCGCCCGATGCGAGCTGATGGATGTTCGTTTCACAACTGCTACTTCGGCATTGTCGTTCCCCTGAGGCCGATATAAAAAGCGATATCCCCTGAAAAGCTGACCAAGATCTACAGAAATTTCGCTGCCTTCCATTTCCAGGATGAAACGCAGTATCGTTCGATCACCCTCCGCATTCGGTAGCAGCCGAGCGACGGAAGGCTGATCGTAATACTCTCCAGTAACAGGAAGTGTATCTTTGTTCACCAGTGTACCTGTTCCCGCTTCGCCGCGCGGAGCAGCATAATAATCCCCATATTCATAATCGAATGAAACAGCGGCCAAATCTTGTGTTCCTGCTGCCTGTATCGTTTGTACGGGATGCCACTTCAGTAGATAGCGCGGCGCTGTCCCGGCCGGCTCTCCCAAACCAGCAGGCAATACGGTCCCCAGACGGTATTGAAAACCGTAACCGGCTGTGCTCAAACCCGAGCTGACCACACTTTGCGCATACTGGACAATCGATTTGTGAGTCAGCTTTTTCCCAAGTAGCTGAGTTAAAAATTTCTCGCGGGCCGTCTCCAGAAAACGCAATCCTTTGAACTCCGTATATTCCTTGACTTCAAACGGAACCTGCTCCCAATTGGCGAACGGAAGCAAGGCATCCCGCAGCAAAACAAATTGGTGCAAGTATTCATTATATAGCTGCATCACCCTTGGGCCGCCCGTTGGTCCGAAAGCCTGTGAAATAGCTTCCGGGATCAAGGCATGACCATAACAGTGGCTTCTAAACTCCATCGCTCCGAGCGTCTCTGCTCCGTATTGTGCTAGTGCCCGCTTTTGTGAATTAATTTCCCGCGCCCAGCTTACTAATTGTTCGCCTATGCGGACCGCCTGAGCTGTGAGTTCAGCCCCAGCCTTATCTTCCAAAGCCAAAGGACCAAGCGGCAATGCCGACACACGCCCGGAAATCGCCAAATTGGCCTGAAGGCTGTCCAGCAGCACCGTCGGATCACTGTTCACCGGTTCGCCAAGTTGAACCAGCATGGCTTCGAGCAGCTTATCCAGCTCCACAACAACCTCTTTTGCCCGATATACACCGGCAGGCAAATTCCAATCCAGGGCCGTGTTCGCGCCTTGTCTGATGGAATCGCCGGGATATTTGCCGATTAGCGGCTCAATATCCACTGCAGTTCCCCATACGATTCGTTTATCTTTCAAAGCAATTTGATATTCTTGCATCATTTCGCACCCCATCTATGAGTAATTTAACGACCGCCCCACTTGTGGATCGATTGTTCTGTATGTAGATTACCAAGTTCCAATACCGTTGAATAGTACGCACTTTTTTGTATGGTCCGATCATTTTTGTATGGTAGGATACATTTTGATACTGGTTATTCTACTATTTCAAACCTTTTTCGGACTCTTAGCAGCAGATTCTATGAACATTGCGAATTTTGAGCATGCAAAAAAGCTCCTAAGTCGCTGCGAGAGCGAATTTAGGAGCTTTTCATTGTTAGATCGTTGAATAAATTGCGATTTAAAAATTAGTTGCAATAATCTTCGAAGCAAGTTCGCTTGTCATAAAATCCATCGCGGAAACACCGAATCGGCCGCTCATGTTCGTGGTAAAGAATTGATTAACCTTTGGATTGATCTCGTCCGAAATCGCTCGAATGTTCGGAATGCCGAACAAGCCCGGACTATACCCGCTTGTGAAGTTAATGTATAACGTCGATGGATTGGACGAATTCGTTTCGTTGTACATGTTCTGAATATTCGTCCACTTCTTGTTCCGGTCCGATACTTTGTAATAATCTTGGATCTTCAAGCTGGCTGCATTATTGATTGTGAAGGAGGTGTTGTCTTTCCAAGCCGTTGCATCAATGCCTTTCGGAAGCTGGTCGGCCGCGAATCTTCGAAGAAGCACGATCTTGCCCCTGGCCTCGCCGAGAGTAGGGATGTGATCCGTCATCAACCATTTGTTCGGATTTTTATTAATATAGCTATTAAAGGTCTCTTCATAGGAACGTGTATTTTCGGCAGCGGTATGCTCCTCTTTCACGCTCATGATCACGGTTTCCGTCGGATTGTTATTCAGGAACGAAATTACGGCATTCAAGACGCCGTCAAAGTTTTGATTCTGATACACCGCGCCGTGGTGAATCGTGAAGGCGTCCTTAAAGTGTCTCGTACGAATATCCAGATAGCGGACCCCACTGGACAACTGCTCTGCAATTGTGAGATCCTGCGTCTTGGCCGTACCGTAAATAGACTCGTACATCGCACCGGAATCATGTGTTCCCGGGATCGAGAGCGCGGATAGCGCGGTCTGATCGCTAATCTCCCCCATCCAGTTGGAATTGCTGTAAGCCATGGATGTGTTCGCCAAAGATGTGACACACACAACAACGATAGCAACAAACAGAAGAGCTTTCTTAAACATTTTTGTACCACCTTGCCTCTCAATGGATTTATGTTAATCAAGCAGCACCGCTTGAAGAAGGTAATGATTTGTTTATTGCTGACCTTCCAGCCAACTCTCCGTCTCCTCCTGCGCTCTCTTCATTCCTTCGGCAGGCGACAATTCACCTAACAAAATGCGTTCTACGTTCTCCGACAAAATATAACGCGGTTGTCCGGAACGATAAGGATAGCGGGGTGCCCACAGTTGGCTCATTTGTTTGAGAATAATGTCCATCTGCGGCTCTGCCTTCACACTTTCCCAATCTGCCGCTGCCTTAAGGACAGGCATACTCTGGGAGCGTTGTTCTTCCCACATGTATTTCTGAAAAACTTCGCTTCCGCTGAACTTCAGCCATTCCCAGGCAAGATCCTTGTTCTGGCTTGTTGTACCGATGGCAAACGGGCTTCCCGCAAACATGCCGCCCATTCCTTTCTCGGAATGCTTGAAGAGAAGCGTCGCCTGGTAACGGTCTTGCGTGCCGAATGTTTTGATGCTGTCGATGAAGCCGGGTGCTACGCGCAAGTTGATGGCGATATTGTTGTTATCCTTCAAGAAGTTCTCGCTCCCTTGGTCCACAAGCACACCCTCCGGAGCATATTGGCTCGCTTCCTTCAGCCGTTCCGCCGCCTCGATCATCGTCGGCGAATCGAATTCCACCTTCATGCCTTTCCATAAGAACCCGGTTCCCCACTGACCGCCAAGCGATTCGTTGACGTTCATGACAGTATCTGCGGCATCCTTTCCATTAAAGGTCAATCCATAGTTTTGTGCACCGGTTTTCGGGTTGTTTCCCGTCATCTTCGCCGCTTTTTCCAGCACCTCATCGATCGTTGGCGATTCGGACAAATATTCGACACCCCAATCGTCGAAAAGCTGCTTGTCATACACAAGGACACGCGCATCACCGATGAACGGCAAACTGTAAATTTCCGGCTCCTGGTCGTTCGGTCCCATCGCTCTCCAGCCGTCCACCTGACCGTTCAGATACATACCCAGATCGAATTTGTCTTTTTCAATATAAGGCTGAAGCGGCTCCAGCAGTCCTTGTTCCGCGAACGTAGCGATTCCGGGCACTTGGTATACGTCAGCTGCGCCGGACTGGAGCATCGTCTGCGTCTTCTCGTTGTAGCTATCCCAACCCATAAGCACGAATTCGACCGTCACGCCGGGATGCTGTTTTTCAAACTCTTCTTTCAATACATGAACCCCTTTAGATGTCGCTCCCGTGACAGGGTCCGTCGTGTCCTCCAAGGAGAAGCTTCCGATCAATTGCACCTTCAGTGTTCCCGACAGTCCCCGCTTAGATGAAGTCCCCGGTTCGGATGAGGAATTCTGCGATTCGGGTGCCGAACCGTCAGACTTGTTGACGCTGGTATCGACGTTGTTTGTCCCGCTGCATGCGCTGAGTATGGCCATAACTATGAAGAACAGAGCAACGGCGCTAAACCTGGATTTTCCTTTGAACATCGTGATTCCTCCATAAATTCAAGTATTTAAGAACCTGACATTGCCTGTGTTATCCGCCGGGCCATTCCTGCTAACCTGCACTTTCTCCCTTTCTTCCCCAGTCCCATCACTCTCCTTTCAATCCGCTTAATGCAATGCTTCGAATGATATATTTTTGGAAAAACAGGAACACCAGCAGCATAGGCAAGATGCTCATCGCCGCCAGCGCCATCGTAACCCCGGCGAGCCGTCCGCCGTTCTCCGTGGAGAAACTGGACAGGAACAACGGCACGGTCTTCAGATCCTGGTCGTTAATGACGACAAGCGGCCATATGAACGAATTCCAGCTGTCTTGAAAAGACAGGATTGAAAGCGTTGCCGTAATCGGGCCGGTCAGCGGTGCGAAGATGTAGAAGAACGTCTTGAATTCACCGGCACCGTCCATTTTGGCGGATTCCCTCAGCCCCTCCGGAAGCTGATCGAAATATTGCTTCGCCAGCACAAGACCAAGCGCATTAACAATCGAAGGAAGGATGAGCGGATACTTCGTATTGATGAGACCTATATCGTTGAACATTGTAAACATCGGGATGAGCCGCGTTTCGAACGGAATCATCATCGTTGCCAGCACTGCAAAGAATAACAATTTCTTTCCCTTAAAGTTACCTCGTGAGAATGCATATCCGCCAAGCAATGCGGAACTGACGCTAAGAACGACGCAAAAGACGGCGATGACGATCGAATTCCAATAGGCCAGAAGCAATTTGTTATTCTCGAATACAAGTCCGTAATGAAACCACGAGAACTCCTTGGGAATAAGCCGCGGCGGGAATGGCATCGCAACGTTCGCCGTTTGCTCCAGACTGACGCTGATCATCCAGACGAACGGATAGATCATAGTGAAGCCAATGGCTACCAGCAGCAGGAAAACCACGGCGTTCAAGATTTTCTGCCTATCCTTTATGCGAATCATATTGGATCACTCGTCCTTCCTAGATTTTCATGCGCAACAACTTGGTATTGAAATACGTGAAGATCAGAATAAACACGAATAAAATATAGGCTGCGGCCGATGCAATACCGTACTCATGGCCGCCGAAACCGCGCTCGAATATGAATCCGACGACCGTATACAGTGACCGGGCCGGGCTACCTTGCAATCCACCGAGCATGTACGCATCGGAAAAACGCTGCAGTCCTCCGATCCAGCCGAGGATGAACAGGATGGTCAGACTTCCAAGCATATTTGGCAGAGTGATTCGCCACCATTGCTGCAACGGCGAAGCGCCATCGATCGATGCCGCCTCATAGTATTCAATCGGGATCGCTTGCAAGTTCGCCAGATTAATAATGATCACGAAGCCAAGCCAGTGCCACACAGCCAGGATCACCGCTCCCCATTTGGCCGAGACGGGCTGTGACAGCCACACGACCTTCTCAAATCCGAGCAGCTCAGCAACATAATTCAACGGCCCATCTGGATGAAGGATCGCAAGGAACACCGTTGCCGCCGCCACCATCGAGGTTGCATTCGGAATATAGAACAACACCTTGAAAAAATACGAAGCCCGCCGCAAGCTATTAATCAGACAAGCGATGAGAAAACCGATCGGAATCGCAATCAGAAGTTGAAAGATCGTTATGTAGATCGTGTTGTAGACCGCGTACCAGAACGTCCCCGAGGTGAGCACGTCCGCGTAGTTCTGAATTCCGACGAACCGTTCCTCCGCCCCCCGCATGAAGCTGAGCCGCAGTGACTCGATCAAAGGATAAAGGGTAAAAATCAAAATGCCGAGCAATGTTGGGAGCAAGAATACATACCATACGGCATGCGATTCCCGTCTCGAGGCGCTCCTCCATCTTCCGGACGCCTTAGCTTTTGATTCTCTTGCATTCACCTGCAACATGATTGTCGGACAACACTTCGGCTGTCCTCCTCCCCTCTATCATGGAATCAGACAATATGGTATCGATACCATATTTGTCAAAGAAAATAGGCGTCATCCGACGACCAACGCTTCGCTAGCTCCATGCAGGCGGATACGTCCATAACGGACACCGCGTCTATCCCCATGTCAACATATCTGCGGAGCAACGCCCCGTTCGCCGGCAGCGTATAAATCCAGACGAGCAAGCCGCGCTGTGCCGCATGCTTGATCAATGCTTCGCGGCAAGATTCGTAATGGGCATTCACCCCGTCAAAGCCTGCTTGCTTCACCTGTTCGCAATATCGCCGGATATCCGCATCGTATTCGTCATCAGGTGTATCTAGCGGGATATGCGGCAAATTCCATACGACATGCTTTGCCCGGATGCCATGTGCAAGATGGTCGGTAATACCCGTAAAGTACACTTGACTCCAGGCGTCCAGTCGGTCCACGACCTTCGCTGCAGCTTCATAAGCTTCGGGTGTCTTCAAATCCAGGTTGAATTGAATACGCTTATTGAGGAACTGTCTCAATACGGTTTCCAGCTTCTCGACCGGATCGTGTTCGGCACTCATCCATTCCGTATATGTGTAGAGCGAGACGTCAGGTTCATCATCATGATAAAGCACCGCTGTGCCGTCCTTCGTCGCGCGAACGTCCACTTCCAGCATGTCGGCACCTGCATCGAAGCCGGCTTGACAAGATTCTGCCGTGTTGTAAGGGGTTCCTTCGCAGCCGGTATGCGCGATGATCTGATAACGTTTCATTGTGCCAACTCTCCTTCTCCAGTCAATTCTCTTCCAGTTCCAGTGATTTCCTCCGCGATCAACAGTTCGTCCATCGTACGTTCCACCCCTACAACATTGATATGGTATCGTTACCAGAAATGATTCTGTGTACATTCTAGTTGGCTTATGTAAAATCTATTGCTATTTTTTGTTTGACTTTATGTAAATTGCACAAAGCGAAAAAAAATCACCCCTTCGGGTGACATAGATTGTTCTCTGGGAGCACTACATTAACGCTCGACTGCTTTCACGTACGACGAGTCGATGCTGCAATATAATATCCGAATCGAACGTGAACTCCGGGTTTACGATCAATTGGTGCATATAGTCGACCGACTTCCTTCCAAGTTCCTCCACCGGTTGCTCCATTGAGGTAATCGCAGGGCGAACCAACTCCGTTATCCGACTCCCGTCAAAACCGACGATGGAGATATCCTCCGGCACCTGCAGCCCGTAATCCAGTGCACAATTGAGCGCCCCAACGGCCATATCGTCACTGGCTGCAAAGACGACCGTCGGCAACTCATCTTGTCGAATGATTTCCTCCATCAGCCTGCGCCCTGAAGGTAGCTTGTAATCGCCGAATTTGACGAATCGTTCATCCTGCTCCAGACCATGCTTCTTCATCGCATCAAGAAATCCGCGATACCGATTCAATCCGGAAGTAATGTCATCCAAATCACCGCCGAGATAAGCAACGTTCACATGCCCTGTCTGAATAAGATGCTCCGTCGTGTCGAAAGCGGCTTGATAATCGTCGATCATCACTGACAAGTATTTGGATGATGGGGCTTTCACACTGGAAAACAAGATCGGCATCGAGGCGCCCGCAAAAAAATCAAGAATGCGGTCATCAAACTTCTGATGCATTACAATGATGCCATCGACCCTCATGTTTTGAAAAATCCGCAAGTACTTCAGTTCCTTCTCCAGGCTCTCCGCGATGTTGCCGACAAGCAGATTATATCCTTTCGCACTTGCGGTTTCCTCGATGTTGCTTAAGATCGTTGAAGAAAATTGATTCGTCAAATCAGGAACAATGATGCCGATGATACTTGTCTTCTGCGACTTTAAGCTGCGCGCGATATGACTCGGCGAATAATTGAGCTCTTCAATGACGCGATTGACCTTCTCAAGCAGCGCCTTGCTCACATACTTCTCACCGTTCAACACCCTGGAGACACTGGTAACAGACACACCGGCTCTTCGTGCGACGTCTTTAATGCTTGTTCCCACCTTGCTTGCCACCCCTTAACCGATTACGTTCCTAAATAATTACGATATGATACGTCCGTCCATTCGTCAACTTTCAAGATGGGCGAGAAAGACCGGCGAAATTCAAGAGCGCCGAAAAAGGTTTTGCGTAACGTTACGCCCTCCTAACTTCCGCCCATAACATCAGGTTTGCCCCCTCTGAACACCTCAACCATCACCAAAGCTCCCATTCTAAATCCCTGGACAAAAGCTTCACTTGCAAGCATCGAATTAGACTCATCATTTAAATCCAATATTTGCTCAAGGGCTGCAAAATCGCTCTCCGAAAATCTCTGTTTGACTTCCTCCATGAATTCAGAAATTTTTCTATTGAGCGGACGATATTCCGGATCTGTGGGGACCATTCGTTCTTCAGGGTCCAGGTTGCCTCTGTAAAGTTCCTCCAAAATACTTTTCATTCCACACTTCCCCTTTAAGAAGATTATGTAAAAAGCCGTGTACAGTCGTTTATCACTTAAGCTAAGTTTAAACTATGTGAAAACAATAAAGTGAGTTTTATGCATTTTTCGCATAAAATCTACTTGTGAGTGGATATTTTCTCTCCAAATGAATGTATAATAAGCTAACCGTATCCAAAGAAATATATATAATTACACAGCAATCCGTTGAATTGTATAATTTCATTGTGGTAACATAAGAATAGAAAAAGGGATCGGCTGCAACCGATCCCCTTGTACAACCACCGCTAAAAGAGCGGGCAGCCATGGAAAGAACTCAAAAGAAATGAGCCGTTATCCTAGTCACAGGGCGGCTCATTTCCGCTTATTGAAAGACAGCATGGCAATTACAAACATGCCAAATGCAAGCATCAAGTATAATGCTTCAAACACTGTCATAGCCTCACCTCCCTTCCAGGAGATTTGGCTGCCGCCCTGTTAGCTGATATGTTGTACAAGCCAGATTATACCACAATAAGCCCTGGGCAGTCGTCCCCAAGCTATTTATTTATGTAGTCATACACTAACCATATCCAGAGAATTATTTAGAATCGCACAGCAATCCGTTGAATTGTATAATTTCATTATGGTAACATAAGAATAGAAAAAGGGACCGGCGGCAACCGGTCCCCTGTACAACCACCGCTAAAAGAGCGGGCAGCCAGGATCTCTACTCAAATAGGAAATGAGCCGTTGTCCTAGTCACAGGGCGGCTCATTTCCGCTTATTGAAAGACAGCATGGCAATTACAAACATGCCAAATGCAAGCATCAAGTATAATGCTTCAAACACTGTCATAGCCTCACCTCCCTTCCAGGAGATTTGGCTGCCGCCCTGTTAGCTGATATGTTGTACAAGCCAGATTATACCACAATAAGCCCCGGGCAGTCAGTCCCGAGGCTATTTATTTATATAGTTTTTGGCTTTTCGTTTAACCTTCGCGTCTGCCTTCACGTTTGCCTTTACGTAGACTATGAGCCTACAACATGCTCAAAGGTATGTTGTAGGCTCAAAACGTAACGAATTCAGCTATTTCACAAAAATTAGATCGTCGGAATCGACCCTCCGTCAATCAAGTATTCACTGCCAGTAATCCATGCCGCGCGGTCAGAGGCCAGGAATGCGACCAGTTCAGCAACCTCCTCGGGCTGCCCCGGCCGTCCAAGGGGAATGCCGCCGATCGAATCCATGAACTGCTCCAGTCCAGCTTCCCGGCTTCCTGCAGCTTGGGCAAACAGGTCGATCACCGCTTCTGACGCCTCGGTCTGAATAAAGCCTGGCGCCACGGTATTAATGCGGATGCCGCGCGGCGAGAATTCTTTGGACAGTCCTTTGCTGTAGTTGGACAAGGCCGCCTTAGCCGCAGCATAGGCCAGCGTAGTTTCATACATCGGCAGGAGTCTCTGAGCTGACGAAATGTGGATGATCACACCGGAGCCCTGTTCCAGCATCATGGGCAGCAGTCCGCGGTCCAGGCGGACTGCTGCAAGCAGATTCCAGTTCAATGCGTGCAACCAATCCTCATCCGTCAGGACAAGCGCACCACCCGGAGGGGTGATTGAGCCACCGACATTGTTCACCAGAATATCAATGCCGCCAAGCACTTCCTTAACTCCATCGATCACCTTCGCCACTCCCTCCGCTGTGGCAAGGTCCGCTTGCACGAACAGCTCCGGCTTGGGCAGATCGGCAGGACGGGTGCGGGCAGTCGTCATCACGGTTGCGCCGCTGCCCGCCAGTCTTTTGGCGATGGCTCCCCCCATTCCTCGGGTGCCGCCGGTTACCAGTACTTTTTTACCTTCAAACTCATGCAAAGGATCTTTAAATATTACAGTCATTTCTAATTCCTCCTACGAATTTGATCCTGCTGCGGCCACGCTATTCCTGTGCTATAGCGACTGCGTGTCAGGTACAGTGTTATTTTACATTCGCCTCTTGTATAAGTATAATTTATATTATTCATATGATTGATTATTATAATTCATATATTATAGGAGGACTTCTCTTTGGAACTCACTCAACTGGAATACTTCATTACTGTGGCCAAGCTTCAGCACATGACCAATGCCTCCAAGGCGCTTAACCTGACCCAGCCGGCCTTGAGCCACGCCATTTCCAAGCTGGAGGATGAATTGGGGCTGCCACTGTTTGACCGGGACGGACGTAATATCCGGCTCAACCGTTATGGGGTGCAGTTCGCCAAGCGGGTGGAAGAAGCTCTGCGGAGTATCGAGGGCGGGATTCAGGAAATCAGAGAATGGTCTGACCCGGATACGGGTGTAGTCTCCATCTCTTATCTGAACATTCTTGGAGTGGATCTGATCCCAAACCTTGTTATGGTTTATAAGCAGGAGCATCCGAAGGTCCAGTTTGAATTATTTCAGGGCAGCCTTGGTGATGTGGATGAGCATTTTGAGAATGGGAGTTCCGACCTGATGATTACCTCCAAGGAATCCGCAATCATGAAGCATGAATGGCTTACGATCCACAAGGTGCCTTTGTATATCGTCGTTTCTGCTCAGCATACCTTTGCACGGCAATCATCCCCACTCAGTCTTACGAAGCTGTCCGGCGAACCCTTTGTGGGCCTCAAGAATAACTGTGCCTTAAGATCTACTATTTCCACATGTTTCGATAACATCGGTTTCCATCTGGCCACCACCTACGATGCTGAAGATCTGGTTACTGTAGCCGGCTTCATCAAAGCTGGTCTGGGTGTTTCGATCCTTCCGCAGACCCCAGGACTGGAGCTGGAGGGACTTGTCTGGATTCCGATTGCCGAGGAAGGCTGGGAATGGGAGATTGGCCTGAAATGGCGAAAAGACCGCTACCTTCCGGCAGCGGCCATGGAATTTATAGAATTTATTAGACAACGGTGAGGTGCTGCTATTTCAGTAAATGGATCTCACTTGCACGGACAATAGCCAGTCTGAACACATGGCTTTTTACCGTTCCCTCCGTAATTCCGAAGCGGACAGCAATCTCCTTATTGGTGGGCCCGTCGACAGGGAGTATATTTACTGTTCGGGAATCCTTCAGTGCATGCAGGTACACCACCTGCTACTATGTAGGGAGCATTTCTCATATCTATTGTTCAATATAACGCGATGAAGAAACTCTATTTCATTGACGATTGCGTTGTTCAATGTCATTGGATCGAAGTCGTCTCTAGTTGTCCGCGTTACATACAAAAAGCCAGGAGAAAATCCCTGGCTTTTTGTATCCGGCATCTGTATTTTTAGCCGATTAACCTTGAAAGCAGAATAATCTCTGCTAATCGCATGATGAGTCGTCTTCTGCGCCCTCTAATGATGGCACTTAAAATAAGAAAATCCGTTCCAACCGATAGGAGAGTTCCAGTAAAAATGCTGCCGGTGGTTGTAACCTGTACGGTTTTTCCCTGTAGTAATTTGGCTTGTTCGCGAAATGTCACGTCTTCAACCCCCCTTTCCTTTACTGATATAAAACGCATAACAGACTATTCCCGTTCAGCAAAGTTTGAAAGGGATGAATGTGGAGAAAGAAAAGTATATTCATGGAATAGGCGAAGCCGCCAAAACTCAAGGTCGGACCGAAGCGAAAAAAAGCAATCCCCCCGGGTCTCGCAAAGCAGGGAAATTGCTTCTTTTGGATGGATCATTAAGCTATCGCATTCATCCAGTTTTGCTGGAGTAGGAAACATATATTCCCCCCCTTTAAATCGATAGGACTGAAAGCGTAGGCAACCACTTGTTGCTTTTGGTTTGCTTTGGTGAAATTATAGAACGATGGAAAAACACCCGCTCCCTACGATGTTGGAAAAACATCGGAGAGCAGGCGCTTTTAGGGTTCATCTGTTTTCTTCAATATGCCCCGGCTTCGCCGATCATTTGCAGCTCGATTTGCTTCATTTCATAGAAATATCCCTTTTGCTCCATCAGCTCTGCATACGAGCCCGCTTCAATGACTCTCCCTTGGTCCATGACCAAGATCCGGTCCATCTCCTCCAAGCCAGTCAGCCGATGGCAAATCAGCAGAAGCGTGTCGTCAACCGCCTGAGTTAATAGATGCCGGAAAACGCGCTGCTCTGTAACGTAATCCAGTGAAGATGTCGGTTCGTCCAGAAGCCACAACCGCCCTTTCCGAAGCATCGCCCGGGCCAGGGCCAGCCGCTGCTTCTCTCCCTCTGACAAGTTCTCCCCTTTTTCATACACCGTGTCGTCCAGCGACTTATTCGTCAGTTGCACTCTATCCAGCATAACCGACAGCTCTTCGTCAGAATGATGTTCCTCATTCAGCAGCAGGTTGTCCCGAATGGTGCCCCGGAAGAAATGGCTGTGCTGCAGCACCACATTGGACGCTTGCCAAATGCTCGCCTCATCCAGCTCCTGGGCCGAGACCCCATTTAAACGAATCTGGCCTTCTGTCGGTGTGCGCAGCTTGAGCAGCAATTCGATGATGGTTGTTTTGCCTGATCCGCTTGGTCCAACAATGGCGGTTTTGGAACCCGGGGGAATCTCCAGAGAAATATTCTTCACCGCCGGACGCCATTCATCTTCATATTGAAACGTAACTCCGCATAGATCAATCGAAATAGCCTGATTGACGGAGAGGACACCGCTTGGCTGCGATGGCTTCCGGTCTGCGGCTTGAACCGTTTCCGCAAGCCGCCTTGCCGCATGTTCGCTATCCTGCTTATAAGCAGGCAGCGTGGCCATTGCCGCAGCTTCTTCAAACACCGTGAGCGAAGCCATGACCAGCATGGCGAGAAACACACCGGCTAGCGAGCCGTGCATGATCAAATAGGCGCCAAGTACCAGTACTCCCCAGGAAATGAGATATGTCACAAAAGTATGCAGCGATTGCCCGCGCAGTAAGTGCCGGGCTGCTGCCTGCTGTTCGGACGCCAATGCGGCAGCGTTTTGCTGCAGCTGCTGCTCTCGCTTTTTCAATTGCCCGTATACTTTTAAATCGCGGAAACCGTAAAGCAATTCGGTCACTTCAGTGGAAAACACCGCCCGCTGTCGGCGTACACGGCCATGTATCTTTCTCTGCCCAAGCAGAACAAGCCCCGGAACCACAAAAGCCGTTGCCAGCATCCCCAGCACAAACAAACAGGCCATCCAGAACGAAAAGGCCGAAGTAAACAAAACCGTAGCCAAAAACACCATAACAACAACGACAGGGGGATAAGCGACACGTATAAAATAATGCTGCAGACTTTCCACATCCCCGACGATCCGTGCGAGCAGCTCTCCGCTCCGCTTTTTGCCCAATATCCCAGGTGTCAAAGGCACAAGCTTGGCAAAAAAGGAGGTGCGCAAACGGCTGAGTATAGAGAACGTCGCCCGGTGGGAATACAAGCGTTCGGCGTAGCGGCTTGCCGCCCGCAGCAGGCCAAGAATTTTTACCAGTGATGTCAGCACAATCAAGGTATAGAGTGGCGGGGCGAACACCGTTTGGGAGACCATATAACCACTTGCGGCAAAGAGGCATACACCTGCTATGCCGGCGACGAATCCGCCGATGATCGCCATGGCAATATCCTTACGTTCCTGAATCATCGCCTTTGTTAATATAGCCAGCTCACTCATGCGAATCCTCCTTTACGCTGAACATCCACCATCTCGGCATATTGGGGCAGACGCGCAAGCAGCTCATCATGACGTCCGCAGTCCAGCAGTACACCGTTGTCCATAAACAAGATCCGGTCGGCATGCCGTATCGTGTACAGGCGGTGAGCTACGGTAATCATGGTCGCCTTTTTTGCAAGCTCGGCAATGGACCGCTGCAGGACGCGTTCAGTGTGCAAATCCAATCCCACCGTGGGCTCATCAAACAAAATGACGGCAGGACGCTTCAAAAAAGCACGCGCCAGTGCAAGCCTTTGCTTCTCACCGCCTGACAATCCTCTGCCTCCTTCTCCGACAAAGGTATCATAGCCCTGCTCCAACTCGGCAGCAACGGCGGCAAGCCCGGCGGCCTCCGCCGCCTGCACGATTTCCGCCCTGGAGACGTCCCGGCCCGCGCCAATCGTTATATTGTCGGCAAACGTGCCGGCAAAAATATACGGATGCTGGGTAATGTAGCTCACGTGCTCAAACCATGAGGCTTCATCGTAATGCACAAGCGGGCGTCCGTTCACCAGCACTTCTCCCGATGCCGGCTTCAACAACCCGGCAATGAGATGCAGCAAGGTTGTTTTACCTGACCCGCTTTTTCCTACGATGGCGATTTGCTCCCCAGGTCCAAACGACATGGAACCGGCTGCAAGCTCGAACGAATCCGGCGCATACCGAAAGCGGATATCCCTCAGCTCGATGGATGGCGGCATCCGGATCAAATCCAAGTCAGCGGTCCCAGGTTTGTCCGCCTTCTTCATCCCGTGGACCTCGTCTGTTCCGGCCGTTTTCCCGGCGCCCTCTCCCCTATCCGTTTCCGCTCTCTCTTCCCTTGTTTCCGCAAGCATTTCTTCCACTTTACGGACTGCGCCCATGCTGGTGCGGCCGCTGTGAAAGGCAGTTCCCGTGCTTTTTAACAGGCTGTAAAACTCCGGCACCAGCAGCAGAATCAAAAAGGCGATGTGGAAGGAAAGCGATTTGAACACCAGCAGCTGCAGCGCCAGCTCAAGCGCAACAATGCCCATGCTGAGCATCACGATCGATTCCAGCATGAAGGTATTGGTAAAGGCAATACGCAAAATGCCCATCGTCGCATCCCGGTAACCAAGGCTGCTGCGCTCAATTTCCTGCTGCTGGCGATGAGCCCGGCCATACAGCTTAAGCGAAACCAGCCCTTGAAGCGAGTCGAGAAACGTACCGGAAAACTCGGCCAGCTGCGCAAATTTCTCCTCCGATTTGTTCTTCGTTTTCAGCCCCACAAGCACCATAAATATCGGGATAAAAGGGGCGGTAACCAGCATAATGATGCCGGAATTCATATGCAGAGTAAAAACAACGATCAAGATCAGAATCGGAATGACGGCAGCTTCCATCATACGCGGCATATACTGGCTAAAATAACTGTCCGCCTCATCCACGGCATCCAGCGCCACACTCACCTTGCCCCCGGTTTGCCCGCGCAGCGCCGAAGGAACGGAAGCATTGGCAAGCTTACGCAGCACCATTGCCCGCATCTCCGTCTTGGCACTGGCAGCCATGTGCAAGCCGATGCGCCCGTTTCCATACGACAGCAGCGTACGCGCAGCCATGACGGCCAGCAAAAAGCCAAGGACGACAACAACCGATGACAAGGAAGCCTGCTGCACAAAAATCCTTTCGACGGCTTCAGCGAGCAGTACAGCTTGGCCGGTCATGGCTGCACCAAGCGCAAGCGACAGGCTCGCCAAGAGAACAAGACGTTTCCTTTGTGCAGACATGAGCTCGGATATCAGACTGGTTTTCCTTTTCACGCAGACTTCCCTCCTTTATACATACGCCTGTTAGGTACTCCAAATATACAGTCATGCACGTGTTGGCTCATTTTTTACCTTTGACATAATCCGCATCAAACAGGAATAACCTGAAGACCAGAATAAGGGACGGTACCAGCAGGCACAGGCCGCCGATAAAGGCAACCACCAGCGCAATGCCCATCGACTCCTGCGTGGCCCCGCCTTGAATGGTAATGTACGGATCCAGAATATAAGGATATTGCCCGATCCCGTACGCAAAAAAGGCACAGAAAAACTGCAGCATGACACATATAAAAGCCAGTCCGTAGCGGCGCCCACTATACAGAAGCCACAGGGCTATCATGAAAAAACCGACGGAAAGCGCGAGCAGCCACCATAAATCCATCATGTTTTGAAAATGGCGCTCATTGTGCTGGCTGAGATAAATAAATGCCGTAAGTGCGGCAATAATCGTTGGTGTGCTCCAAAACAGGGCATAGGTCCGCAACAGCTTCAGCGCAGACTGATCGTCCGCCCGGGAAGCGTAGAAGGCCAGGAACGATCCGCTAATGAACAGCACCGATACGATGGCCAAGGCGACGATGCTCCACGACAATGGGCTTGATATCAGCGACCCATATTCCAGAAAAACAGCTCCGCCTTGCTCCATAATATAACCGCCCTCGGAAAGCGTCAGTGCCACCGACAAAGAAGCCGGAATGAGCAGACCCGTTGCCCCATATAAAAACAGATACACGATATTTTCTTTGGAGCCGTAATTTTCAAACGCATAAAAGGAGCCGCGAATAGCCAGCAGAATAATGGCGATACTCCCCGGTACAAGCAGCGCAGAGCCGTAATAATAAGCCGTGTCGGGGAAAAAACCGACGATGCCAACGAAGAAAAAGACAAAAAACACATTCGTAATCTCCCAGACCGGCGATAAATAACGGGATATCAAACGATTGATCAGGTGATCCCGCTTCGTGAGACGGGCATAGAAGGCAAAAAAGCCGGCGCCGTAATCAATAGAGGCCACAATTAAATAACCGTACAAAAATAGCCAGAGCACGGAGATGCCTATCAACTCGTAACTGATCATACCGGCTCACCCTTTTCCATGGATTGAACATGCTTGTCTTTCACAAGCTTTTCCAGTTCTGCTTCTGCCGGTTTATTACGGAACAAGCGCCTCAGTACAATGACACACATGGTTCCCAGTACAATATACAAAAGCAGGAAGAGGAAAAAGAGAATCCTCACACTCGGTGACGAAGTGGCCGCTTCCTCTACGCGCATATATCCGCGGATAATCCACGGCTGCCGCCCGATCTCCGCATAAAACCAGCCTAGTTCAACACCCAGAAACGATAGCAGCGTGCTAAAAACAATCCCCCGAAGCAGCCACTTGTTAAGCTCACTGCGTTTCTTCCAGAACAAAAACAGAAAATACAGCAGCGCAACGGCCAACATCACAAAACCGATCCCGGCCATGAAATCAAACAAATAGTGCACAAGCAGCGGCGGCCGTTCATCGAGGGGAAACTCCTCCAGTCCCGTTACCTCGGCATTAAAGTCTCCAAAAGCCAGGAAGCTGAGCGCTTTCGGAATGTGAATGGCTCCCATGACCTTCTGCTCCGCATTCAGCCAGCCCAATAAAATCAAATCCGCACCGCTCTCCGTTTCAAAATGCCATTCCGCCGCCGCCAGCTTCTCCGGTTGATGCTCTGCCAAAAACTTGGCCGACATATCCCCGGCCAGGGTTGTCAGCAGGCTGAACACCAGCACTACGGCCATCATGAGCTTTAATGCTTTCTTGGCATACGCCGACGGCCCTTTTCTTAGCATCGTGTAGGCCGCGATTCCCGCGAGCAGGGCGGCTCCCGTCAAATAAGCCGAGGTTACGACGTGAAATACTTTGGAGGGCGTCGCCGTATTAAACATCGCTTGCAGCGGATTGACTGCCGTAAATTGGCCCGCTTCCATGACAAAACCTCCGGGCTGATTCATAAATCCGTTCACTGTCGTAATAAAAACAGCGGACATGCCGGCCCCAACGACAATCGGAATCGTCAGCAGCCAATGAGTATAAGGATTGCGAAACCGGTCCCATGTGTACAAATAAATCCCCAGGAAAATAGCTTCAAAAAAGAACGCAAAAACCTCCATAAATAACGGAAGTGCGATCACATTTCCCGCCAATTGCATAAAGTTCGGCCACACAAGCGAAAGCTGCAGGCCAATCGCCGTTCCGGTCACCACGCCTACAGCCACGGAAATGATAAAACCTCTCGTCCATCTTTTGGCCATGAGTATGTAATGAGGGTCCTTCTTGCGTATACCGACGAATTCGGCAATGGCAATCATGAATGGAACACCAACGCCAATCGTTGCAAAAATGGCATGAAACGCCAATGTCATCCCTGTCAGCCATTTACTCCACAGCACAGTATCTATAACCACGCCAGACTGTCTCCTTTCAATCACTGTTATTTCAATCATCGGGATTGAATCCAGCCAAAACATGCCCGATATTTAAAATTTATTATAACGACGCAATGTCTCAAATTAATCACGAAAGGAGCTCAGTTCAAAAAAGAATCAAAACTTTCTGACAACTCGGTGAAAAACAAAGAAAACCACCCTATCGAGTCATTGATCCGTTCCCCGATGTGTGGTAATAACAGCAAAAAGCTCCTAAATCGCTGCAAAAGCGAATTTAGGAGCTTGTGTCGGAACATAAAGCCGCCAGATAAGATTCCAAGAGGCTTTCCAGCCTTTCCACCGACAGCCTGTCCGGTTGTAAGATTCTATGCACGGCTAATCCGTCGATGAATGCAAACAATTTCTCTGTCTCCAGTTCGATATCCAAGTTGGGCCGGGCTAACCGATTTTTTACGATCTCTTCCAGCACGAAACGGGAGGCTTTATACAACCCATCTTGAATATTCGCACTTAACCTCCTCAATTCGGGATAAACCAGGGCCTTCGAATGAAAAGCAAACCAGACCTCCATTTCCAGCGTTCTCTCCTCATCGACAGGCAAAAGCTGCAGCAGCAATCTCTTCAAGTCCGCCAGCAGCGGCCCTTGAAGCTCAAAAGCCTCCAATCTTTTCTCGACCCGTTCGACAAATATATTCATACAAAAGGCAAACAGCTCTACCTGCGATGAAAAATAATGGCGCATAGATCCGACAGACAGTCCCGCCTCTTCCGCGATTTTGCGCACGGTAGCCTGCTCCAGGCCTGAATGCCGAATCACTCTTAATGCGGCTTCTGCGACTATACGTCTTTGCGTTTCATGGTTCACGATTTTAGGCATAGTGTTATTATACGTTCTTTTCTTTTTTAGTACAACGTGTTAAAATCTTTTTAGCACAATGTATTAAATAAACAGAAATAAGAGAGGAACCTTTACATGAGCAAAAGCGAAAAGAAGAAAACATCGATATGGAGAAAGCTCATATACGGTTTGGGGATTATTTTGGCCGTTGGGATCATCGGGATCACCGCTGCTTTCACTTATGAAGCCATCGCTTCGAAACAAGCCGCAAAAGCCTACCCTCCTCCCGGCAAAATGGTGGATGTGGGCGGATATGATCTTCATTTGGTGAAATCGGGCAGCGGCTCCCCGACGATTGTACTCGAGGCGGGAAGCGGGGAAACGAGCTTGTCCTGGCGTGATATCCCGGACAAGCTCGCCCCTTATGCGACGGTCGTCACCTACGACCGGGCGGGGTATGCGTGGAGCGAGAAGGCAGATCGCGAGCGCACCGGGGATCAGATCGTCCGCGAGCTTTACAGCGCATTGAAGCAGGAAAATATCCCGGGGCCTTACCTTATGGTCGGACACTCTTTGGGCGGGATGTATGCCCGGCTGTTTGCCCAAACCTACCCGGACGAGGTCATGGGTTTGGTCCTTGTCGACGCGAGGCCCGAGGATGATGAGAGGGATACGCAAGCGATCCTGGAGCAGGAGAATTTTACTGGAAACCCGCCAGCCTCCACTCTTAAGCTGCTCAAGCAATCGGGAATCCTGCGTCTGTTCCAAGATGCTTTACTAGAAGGCATGGTGGCGAAGGAAGATCGGGGGCAATTTATCAATGTGATTGCAACTCCGAGCTTCTTTGAAGCGAAGGAAGAAGAGGGTGAACTCGCCTACACCACCGAAGATGCCATTCGGGGACAACGTTTAGGCTCTTTACCGGTGCGAATTATTGCCCGTGGTCTCCCGCAGGATTACGCCCAAGTGGGCATTTCCGAAACAGCTGGTCAGAAGCTTGAGGCGATCTGGCAGTCCGGACAGCGGAAAATGCTGGATATCTCGACAGACAGCCGTTTCATTGTCGCAGAAAAAAGCGGCCATATGGTCATTCATGACCAGCCGGAGCTGGTCGTCGATACGATTCTCGATGTATTGCCGGGGCGGTAACCGTTTCTACAAGTTCAGCATAAGTGTATCATTTTGCGTACAGCGTATACGAAGGATAAAACAGATCTAATCATGTGAAACCGGCCCGCAAATGCTGTATCGGCAATTTGCGGGCTGGTTTTGTCCTAGACCTCGTTCATTCTCCACTTGGTTTCAAGCATTTCAGTTGATTTAAGCAGCGTGATTGTATAGGCGTCCCGCACTCGCTCATTATGAAGGTCAGAAGTATGAAATTGCTCTATCTTTCTCCCGTCTTTCATCACTAAGATATCCTGACACAGTCCGGGTACAAGCGAGAGATCATGGGTAATGAACAGAAGAGACAACCCTTGTTCCTGCTGAATGTTCTTAAGCAGTTCTATGATCCGCTGTTGCAATACAATATCAAGGTTCGAGACGATTTCATCACAGATCAATAGTTTGGGATGGATCATCAGTGCTTTAGCCAGGCAGGCTCTTTGATACTGTCCACCGCTTAATTTGCCTGGCCGGGATGTTAGAAGTTCCTCCCGAAGACCTACCTTGTCTAAATACTCCAGAATCCTCTTTTTACGCTCCGTTCTATTCAAACTTGTAAAGTTAATTAGTGGTTCTTCCAGACACTTAAACAAGCTCAGCGCCGGGTTCAATGTTGAGGCTGTATTTTGAAAAACAATCTGAATATCGCGATACCACTTTTTATACGATGTTATGCCTTTGCGGGGCAGATGCTGCCCGTTAAATATAATGTGACCCGAAGTCGGTTGCTTTAAGGCCATAATCAGCTGTGCCAGCGTGGATTTACCGCTGCCGCTCTCGCCAACGATGGCTAAGGAACCTCCGTCTTCTATCACAAAATGGATGTCATTCAGAATTTGCTTTCCATTCATTTCTTTGAACAACTGTTGAACTTGAAGCATTGGGGTCGGCACCTCCTTTGCTAAGGAGTCTTTGCGATCGATACCTGCATAATTGCTGGGTATATTCATGCTCGGGTTGTCCTAATATTCGCTCGGCGTTTCCCTGTTCTATCATTTCTCCGTCACGCATCACACCGATCGTATCCGCAAGATAACTTGCAAGCAGTATATCATGCGTAATAAATAACATACTCATGTTCAGATCCAATATTAGATGATGCAATAAGGATATGACTTCAGCCTGAGTTGTGACATCAAGCGCGCTCGTCGGCTCATCGGCTATGACGACTTCAGGCTGTAACAGAAGCGCCATCGCGATCATGACACGTTGATTCATGCCGCCGCTCAGCTCATGAGAATAACTTTTCATCACATGCGCCGTATCTTTCAAGAACACTTGAGACAGCATCTTTTCCGCTTGTTTCTCAGCCTCATACCTCGATATCGGTAAATGACTAAGCATAAGATCACATAATTGTCTGCCAATCGGGAGCGATGGATGCAATGCTTGTTCAGGATGCTGAAAAATGACGCCCACCTGTTTCCCCCTGATTTTGCGCCAGTCCTTTTTGGATAAACGATTCAGGTCTTTGCCGTGCAGCATGATATCGCCTGACATCTGCAGACCTGCAGGAAGCATTCCTAAAATAGCTTTGCTGGTTAACGTTTTACCGCTTCCGCTTTCTCCCAATAAGCAGTAAGTTTTCCCCGACTCCAAAGAAAAACTGCTATTGTGTACAAGCGGCCGGCCATTTGCGTTTCTAATACTCAGATTTTTGATTTCCACTGCGGCATCCATTACTTCTCCCTCCTGAGCCGCTCGCCAACAATCTGGAACGAACAGGCTGTCAGAAAAATCATAAACCCCGGGAAAAACCCCATCCATGGTGCAACTTGCAAATAATTTTTCCCATCCAATAACATCACACCCCATTCGGGTGAAGGCGGCTGCGCGCCAATTCCTAAGAAGGATAAACCGGATAAAGTCAAAATCACCTTGCTTACATCCAAAATCAGCATGGTTCCAATCTGTGGCGCAATATTCGGTAACATATGTCGTATGATCGTCCTCATTCCAAATGATCCGCTTACCCTGCTGGCGATTATATACGGCTCCTTTTTCACATCATGGATCAAACCGCGAATTAATCTTACGTACTTGGCCCACCAGGACAGAATCACCGCGAAATAGACATTTTCCATACCAAAACCGAGAAAGCCAACGACCACAATGGTGAGCAGGACATTCGGCAATGCCGTAAAAATATCCGTCACACTCATCATCAACATGTCAAGCTTATTCCCCCAAAAAGCACTCAGTGCGCCAACGAGCAGTCCGATCAACATAACAACGCTGAGAACTGCGAAAACGGGGAACACGGAGTCGCTGATCCCGTGCAACACACGGCTTAACAAGTCTCTTCCCAGATAATCCGTTCCAAACGGATGAGAAAGGCTTGGAGGAATGAGCTTTTCATGATGATTGGTTTGGAACGGATCATAAGG
Organism: Paenibacillus jiangxiensis; assembly: GCF_046098255.1. Lineage (NCBI taxonomy): Bacteria > Bacillati > Bacillota > Bacilli > Caryophanales > Paenibacillaceae > Paenibacillus > Paenibacillus jiangxiensis. The sequence continues at coordinate 180,703 of NZ_JBJURI010000005.1, read as the reverse complement.
TGAAATCCATGATGCGCTTAACCCGGCAATAATAAGAAGCACAATAAACAACAAAGCTGTTGCTGGAAGCTTATTCGCCCGCACGAGATTCATCATAGCTCCCACCTCTGTTTGTCAAGATGAACACGTGGATCGGCCACAAAATAAAGGATATCGGCCATAAAATGAAACACAAATATAAAAGCCGCCACCAGCAGCGCGCTCCCCTGAATGACGGGAAAATCACGGCGGTAAATCGCCTCAAGCATATATTTGCTGAACCCCGGAAAACTAAAAATCGTTTCTGTGATGATAGCGGCTCCAAAAAAGCTTGGCAAGCTGGTCGTGATTAACGTCAGGATCGGGATAAACATGGCGCGGAACAAATAAGCCGGGTAAAAGATAGAGGGCCGCAAACCTCTGGCTTTTGCCGCCTCAATATAGAAGAATTTACTGTATTGCACGGTGTATGAGCGTACCATCCGAATGAAGTAAACGCTTTGCACCAGGGAAATGGCAGTTACCGGAAGCACATAATGCTGTACGGAAGAGCTGCCGACAACCGGAAGAATCGGCCAGATCACACCGAAAGCATACATCAGAAGAATAGCAAGCCAGTATAAGGGGACGGACAACCCCAAAATCGTTACCGAATAAACCACTCGATCCGGAATCGATCCGGAATTCAAGCCTAACCAAATTCCTGCCGGTATGGAAATAAACATCGTAAGCAAAAAGGAGCCTGCAATCAGTCTGATTGTCGGATCTAAACGGTCCATGATTTCGTTCAATACCGGTTCTCCGGACATAAAAGAATTTCCCAGTTCTCCTTGGAAAATTTGAAGCACCCAAGCTATGTATTGCTGAATAAACGATTGATCAAGCCCCCATTGCTCCTGTAGATTAGCCACCAACGCTCGCTCAGGCACCGCTCCGATGTCTAACAGCATCATTGACGCCGGATCACCCGGCGCCAGGCGCATGAGTATAAAAACGAACAATGAAAACAGGACAAATGTGGTCATTAGCATCAACAAACGATGGGTCATGGAACGCAGCATTATTGTGCTTCTTTCTTTAAGTGATGCCATTTTATAGGATCGTCTTCAATGGCATTAAAAGTAAAGCCGGCAAGTTCACGCGTATGAACAAAGGTTTGCTTAGCGTAATAAATCGGCACCGACATCGCTTCCTCATGCATGCGAAGAAACACTTGGTCAAATAACATCTGCTGCTTCTCTACTGAGATGGTGGAAGCAATCTGATCCAGCAGGCCTGACAATGGACGGTCTTGATAAGCTGCTCCCGGCGTTGATGGCGAACTGTAGAATAAAGAAGACAGGAACCGATACGGCAATTGAGCATCCGTATAAGTCCGATACATAAGCAGGTCATAATCCTTACTGCTCCATAACGTATCGTAGTAAGCTGCCCTTTCCTGATTCACGATGTTAATTTGCATTCCGATCTGCTTCATGTTGTCCTGAAAAATTTCAGCCATTTCTTTCCACTCCGGATATTCTTCCGTTTGGATCACCAACCGCAGCTGCAAGACTTGCCCATTTTTCTCATAAAGCTGCTTTTTCTCATTCCATTTGTAGCCCGAGGCTTCGATCAATTGTTTTGCCTTCTCCGGATTATAAGGATAGTAAGGCTGATTATCAGCCGTTACAAAGGCGACTTTATCCTGAAACAATCCCTTGACTGGTTCGCTGCTTCCATCTGCATATTTACTCGTATCATTTCCATAATTGATGGCCTGGCGTATATTTTTATCCGATAGAGCTGCATTGTTCTGGTTGATGACCAAAAAATAGGACATCGTACTGGTTCCCGTTTCCACCACATACTTGTCGTTATTTTGAAAAACACTTATACTTTCCGCCGGAATATTGCCAAGTTCCCCGCCTGCAAGATCCGCCTCTCCGGATTGGAGCGCCAGGACTCTTGCCTGTGGATCTGTAATCACTCTAAAAACAAGCGAATATTCCGATGGTTCCTCTAACCAATAGTGCTCGTTTGCCACCAGAACTGTCTCAACTCCCTGTTGATAGCTGCCTATTTTCCATGGACCTGTGCCGATCGCCTGGCGAAAGTCTCCTTTCACATCTCCCGCAGGAGTTACCGAGTTTGGACTCATAATCCGAAAAGGCCTTGCCTGACTAAGCTCATACAATACTTGAGTTGCAGTTTCTTTAAATGTAAGTACGACGGTGTTGTCATCAGGGGATTCTATTTTTTTCAGCAAACGGGATATTTCAAGCGTTGCATTCTCTTCTCTGCTGATCGCTCGCTCCAATGAAAACTTAACGGCCGCTGAATTCAACGGACTGCCGTCCGAGAATTTCACTTGTTTTCTTAGATGAAAAATGTAGGTCTTTCCGTCATCGGAGATTTCCCATGACTCGGCCAAGCTGGGGGCAATTTTACCTTCTCCTTCATATTCCACAAGCGCATCATACACAGCGGCATGCATATGCCGTGTCCCATTGTAAGTCGCGGCATCCAGTTTATCTCCTTCACCATCCTGGGTTACTGCTACAAAGATTTGTTTGTCCGCTTCTTGGCCAGAAACGGATATCGAACTTTCGGCTTGTGTGCACCCCACAAGCAGCAACAGCGTCAAAACGATTGCAATACTGAAACGAAATCTGCTAAACATCCCTACTCCTCCTACTTCTCTCGTGATTAAACTGCTGCAAATGATCATGATCACTTGCATACGAAGTCATCTTTGTATATTATTAATCGTAATATTTACTATTTGCAAGATATTTTTTTAATAAAGGAGACCAGAGGTTAATGGCTGAGCATAAACTTGCACAACAATATCGTGATTATTGGGACAAAGGAGCAGATGTCTATGATGAAATCGTAAATACTGAATTCGCAACAGATACATATGATCAATGGAATGCGATCCTGAGTCATCTTTTATCCGGAAAGCGGAATTTAAAGATTCTGGATGTTGGAACAGGGCCCGGATTTTTTGCGGTTTTGCTCAGTCACATGGGTCATCAGGTTACCGCCATTGATTCCTCACCTGAAATGGTGGCCAGAGCTAAACAAAATGCACAAAAATATAACTGCAATATCAAGATTATTGAGACTGATATCATCGAATATAAGACGGAAGAAACATTTGACATCATCATTTCCAGGAATGTAACTTGGTTTTTGTATAACCCTGTTGCAGCTTATCAAAATTGGTACGGAAAGCTTAATGACGGGGGCCACGTTATAATTTTCGATGCAAATTGGAATTTGTTTTTAAGCAATCCCCAGGAGGCGGAGCTTTTCAGAAAGGCTAAAGAGGAGGCTGCAGAACAGGGTTATTTGCCGTACCGCGAAGAGAAAGACATTGAGGAAGGAGATCAACTGGCCCTTACCTTGCCATTGACCTATGTAAGAAGACCGGGATGGGACAGTGAAATGCTTAAGTTTATTGGTTTTACTAAAATCCAGGTCCATGAAGGATTCGATACTAAGTTTTACAATACAGGAGAACAAATTCTAAACCGTCACAGGCCCATGTTTGCTATCGTTGCTGAAAAATAAGCTTCGCCTAAACTGCAAATCGCCGCCGAACGGAAGTTCAGCGGCGATTTGTGTTCGGTCGGCGGCTATCCAAAAGCGCCCCCGAGGGGATGCGTTTCAACTCATATCTTTTCCGCCATTAACAGGTACATAGGAGCCAGTAATAAATCCGGACCGCTCGCTTGCGTATAAGGCAATGGCTCTTGCGATATCCTCGGGCTGACCGATCCTGTTCAGCGGCGTTTCCGCGATCATCGCGCTTCGATACCGCTCTATTTGATCCTTGGATGCCTCGGTTTCTACGGCCCCTGGAGAAATAATGTTCGCCGTAATGCCAAACTCGCCGAATTCCTGAGCGATGAATTTCGCAAATTGCACCAGTGCGGCTTTTGCCGTACCGTGCGCTATAAAGCCCCTTCCGGGGGTCCTGGCAACACTGCTGGCCACGTAAATGATACGTCCGTAGCCATTTTGCTTCATAAATGGAACAACAGCCTGCGTCAAATTAAAGGCGGCTTGAATTTCAGACTTCAGCTTTTCAGCCATTTCGTCCCATTCCATGTCAAGAAAAGGTTTAATGGTAAATGGAATATTCGCATTGCTGACCAGAATGTCCAGGGTACCCCAACGGTTGATAACCTGCTTTGCCATGGAATTCACCTGTTCGGCATCGCATACATCTGCCTGTATCTTTATGGCTTCCCCTCCGAGGCGTTCAATTTCATCGACAACCCTTTCCGCACTGGCATGGTCCGAAAGATAATTGACTGCAACCCTCATCCCCGACGCCGCCAATTCCTTCGCCGCAGCTGCACCAATCCCCCGCCCGGCTCCGGTTATCAACGCTACTTTTGCTTCTTTCCCCATTTACGACAACTCCTTAATCTTCCACAAACTGATTGATCAGCTTGTTCAGAAATTGTGAGAATTGCTTGAGCTCTTCTTCGGTAAATGCGCTAAGAACCTTGTGATCCATCTCTGCCAGCATCTCTTCCAGCTGCTCCAATTTCTCATTTCCCGTTTCCGTCAGCTCAACATACACGTAACGCTTATCCTCCATATCCTGATACGTTCTTACAAGCCCTGAACTCTTCATGCGTTCAATCATTTTGGTAATGTTCTGTTTCGTCACCATCGTTCTTTGACTTAAATCGCCTAACGAAGTTTTGGTCGCTTGCGCGATGGCGCCCAGAATCAACCATTGCTGTACACTTGTAAGTTTACATTTAGAAGCGATCTCACCTCCCTTCCTGGATAACAGGTTAGCGGCTTTAATCGTGTCTGAAATCACATCCATACCTTGGCTGCTCATCATCATTGCTCCTCAACAAATAGTCAACTAGTTGACAGTTTAGCATATATAAAAATGTTAAGCAACACAGATCAAACGATCTATCCAAAAAACAAAAAGCCCCTAAATTGCTGTATGAGCGGCCTATGAAAAAAGAAAACCGCTCCAAGGGAACGGAATTTAGTAAGCTTGCTTGCTTATCTTGAACTTTCCGAAGTTCATCCTTTAGTTTATCGTCCACGTCAAGAGAATTAGACTGCCCCTTCGCATCAAAATCCATCCGTGACTCCCTGCTGCGGCTCCGCTGTCCGCTTGCGGTATTCCTTTGGTGGGAGCCCTGCTATTCTGTTGAACATATGCGTGAAGTAATTGGAATCGTTGAAGCCGATGGCTTGGGCGATTTCGAAAATTTTCATGTCGGTGCTTTTGAGCAGGATCTTCGCTTTCTGTACACGCAAGTTTTGGATATAACCGGTGACGCTTTCGCCGGTTTCTTTCTTGAACAGGTTGCTGAAGTAGCTGGGGTTGAGATGAACATGGGCCGCCACCTCGGCCAATCCGCATTCGTCCATATATTTCTCTTCGATAAACTGGATGGCTTGCTTGACCGGATTGTCTATTTTGCCGGCAAGCCAGCTGTTATGGGAACGCAGGAATTCATGGATGTATACCTGCAGCCAAGCCGCAATCTCTTCGGGCGTCTCGCATTTGTAGACGGAACCCCACTCGATGGAACGTGCGGCCATCCGCCATATGGGAAACTGCACTTGCACCAGCCGGAGAAGGGCCGCGGCCAGGAGCAGGGCTTCGATTTTGGCGGTTTGCGGGGGCATACTGCTGATTCGCACCACTTGATCCAGAAGCTCCTTGTTCAACCGGCTGTTGTCTCCCGACATAAGCCAGGATACGATTTCCTTCTCCTTTTCGTAAAGCACCGTCTGGTTAAGTAAAAATTCATAGGCAGTACTGCCCTTGCCGACCACCTCCCGTCCCGGCCCGCTGCAATACCGTTCGTAAGCCTGGCGCAGGTCCTCCGCCGTGCGGCATCGTCCTTGTCCGCAGCAGGCAAGCGCCAGTTTCAGATAATGCTGAATCGAATCGGTGAGGGTCTGCAACCAGGAAGAAGGCATTCCCGGCCGGGAATCCGTCCGGTTCGCCAATAAAGCCCATTCCGATGAACTCAAGGAAAAAAGCCGGAAGCCGCCGCCATACCATTTATGCAAATGCTCCCTGACAATGTTGCCGAGAGCAAATTGCAATAGCGGCATATCCTGGGCGGAATAATGTTTTTCCGCGGAAATATAGGTGGGGATGCTAAGAAAGTAAAGCTCGCATTCATTCATCCGTCCGAGTAAAGCCTCCACCTCTCCGTTGTTGCAGGACATGCCCATAATCGCTGAGCGAAGCTGGCTGTCCTCATGCTGGCGCTTCCACTCCGCCACCAGCCACCCGGACTGATTCTCTTCGATCAGCCGTACATAGGTCCGGTCGAGCATGTTTAATATATCCACTTCTACGCAAGGTTTCGTGATAAAGTCCAGCACTCCAAACTTGAGGGCGGACTGGGCGTAAGCAAAATCCTTAAATCCCGTGATGATCACAATCTTGGTCCCCCAGCCGCGAGTCTTGACTTCCTCGGCAAGTTCGAGCCCATCCATATGGGGCATGCGGATATCGGTTAACAGCAAATCCGGGACGCATTGCTCCATCGAAGACAGAGCGGCCCGGCCATTTGCCGCTTCTCCCGCCACCACCCACTCGGCGGACCGTTTCCCGGCCAGCTTGAGCAATCCTTTGCGAAAATTCGGCTGATCTTCGGCGATAAACAGCTTCGCTTTCATCCGTTTCCCTCCCAAAAGTTTTGTGAGCGTTACCTCCTGATAAGCTTCGAGCAAAACTCGCTTCGAAAGCATAGGCCTAGTACTCTTTCGGGATCGTCTGAATGGGAAGCCTGATGTGAACGGTCGTTCCTTTTCCCTTGACACTGGAAATCTCTACTCCGTAAGGAGCCCCGTACACCAGTTCAATGCGCCGCAGCACGCTTTTAAAGCCAATTCCCGTTTTGTTGTTCTCCGGCAGCGCATCCTTAGCTTCCTTCAAAGCATATAAAGTGCTGTCATCCATGCCGCAGCCGTTGTCAGCCACCTCGATATGCAGCGCTCCATCCCGTAAATCCGCCTTCACCCTAAGCACCCGGTCTTCATCCATGTTTCGGAAGGCATGCACAAAAACATTTTCCACCACCGGCAGCAGCAGGCATCTCATCATCCGCAGACCCAGCAACGATTCTTCGGCCTGAATGATCGTTTCAATCTCGCCGGTAAACAATTCGGTCTGAATCTTAATGTAATTCCGTATCTGCTGCAGTTCTTCTCCCAGCGTCGTATCGGTCTTGACGGATTTAAGCGAATACTTCAGCATCTCCGAGATGGCGTTGATCAGGAGAGCCGCCTCCGCCTGGTCGTCGTTATACAGCTTCCAATACAGTTCATTGAACAGGTTATGCAGATAATGAGGGTTCAACTGCGCCTGAATGGCTTTTAATTCCGATTCCCGCTGACTGATCTGGGCCAGGTACACTTTGTTGATCAGAGTGCTTACTTGCTCCGCCATGCTGTTGAAGCTCTCGCCGATAAACCCGAGCTCATCGCCGGAACGGACGCTGATCCGAGCCGAGAAATCCCCCGAACGCAATTTGCGCAGCCCCCGCAACAGATCGGCCAGAGGCTTCAGCAGGGTTCTGGTAGAAATCGTAATCAGCAGCGCGCTGAGAAGCACGACGCCAATTCCGGCAATAACAAAGATATGGATGATGTCCTTGTTTTTGCGTTGAATCTCCTCCAGAGAAACCCCTCCGTATAACGTGAAGCCTGCCGGTTCCAGACGATGGCGGACAAATAAATAGGTGACCCCATTCATCTTGGCATATTGGGGATCACCGGCTTCGATCAAGCTCATGAGTTGCTCCGTCTCCTCCTGATTCGTATTGGAGTAGAGCAGTCCCTCCTGGGGCTCCAGCAGCAGTACCTTGCCGTTGCCGTTCTCCGTAAGATCCCGCAGCACTTTGGATACCAGCCTTTCCTCCATTACCACCACCATGGTTCCGTACGGAATCAGCTTATCATTGAGCATCCGTCTGGCGGCGATCAGCACCGTCCGGCGTCCGCCGGGATCTACGGCACTGGGCAGACTGGCCCGCCCCCAGACCAAGTTCCCCCGATGCGACTCCAGCTTGCCCATCACCATGGCCATTTCTTCAGGTCCGGGTTCTCCTGACGCCCCATTTTGGGAGAAAATAGCCAAATCTCCATGTTCATTGAACAGAAAGATGGAGCGGATCGACGGCGTATCCACTTGCAGCGTGATCAGTTGCTCCTCCACGTACTTACGGTTCTTGAATTGAGTATAGAGATCCCCTCCGGGATCAAGGCTCTCTGTGACGAACAATTCTATAGAAGGGTTCAGTATAATGGATTGGGATACCCGGCTTACCTCCTGGAAGGTGAGTTCCAATCTGGCCAAAGCCTGTTCATTGGCAATGGAGAACTGCTTGCTGATCTCGTCCTCCATCAATTGGACATTTAAGCGGTAGACCAGCCACCCCGCTAATGCAAAGGCTAGTGTGACCATACACGAGAGCAGAACAATCAGCTTCAACTTGAAGCTGCCCTTCATTTTTCCGGTAATTCTCCCCGGCCAGCTTATCGGATTCAGTCTCGCTCCCTCCCCTTAACGATGATGTAATCCGATTGTAAGCCCTTTCATCGTAATTTTAAAACAAAACTTGGCCTGGCTGCTACCGGACCAAGTCTATATTTACTTTATTCCGGGAGCTCCCTCCGAACTTTACTTTAGCTGAGAGCGGACCATTTCCAGTACATCATCGCCCAGGAAGGCCGTGTCTTTATTTTCTTGATACCACGTATTCATGTATTCCTCGATCTGCTTGCCGCCGCCTTTCTCCCAGGCTGCTTTAGCATCCGCAATAGCTTGCTCGGCCGTATATTTGGGCCCGCCGATGATTCCTTTGACAATGATGTCGCTCACTTCTTTGCTCACGTTGGTATTGATGACCACCAGGTCGCTTGGCAGAACCGGCATATGCTCGTAATGACTCAGAGCGGGATATTTGGCGTCCGGATTGAGCAAGAACTGGTCCGCTTGCTTCATCATCTCCAGCCCAGCCTTCTGATCCGGATCCTCCACATTAAATGCCGATAGGGAGGTCAAAAATTCGTTCTGCGGGAGTGAATAGAACATCGTGTAGTCCATGGCCCAATCCACTTCCTTCATATTCTTGTCGAGATCAATCACGATGGGCGCTCCGTCCGCTCCCTTCTTCCAATGTTCTCCCTCCAGCCCCTTTTTCAGCGTCAACGCCGTATCCGGCTGAAGCATAAAGTTGATATATTCCATCACAGCCTTGGGATCTTTGGCTGCGGCGTTAACCACAGTCGTCATCTGAATCGGGTTGGTCACGTGATGGGTAAACAGTCCCATAGGAGACGCGGGCTGCATCATCGGCGCAATTTCCGCATCCGGGGCCACCTTTCTGATGGTCCTGATATCGGTGACCGTACTCTCAAACCAGTTGCTGATTTGCGGAGGAAGGAAAACGCCCACCTTGCCGTTCAAATAATCCTTCTTTGCTTTGGAGCCGTTCGTGTCCGCCAGGTAATCCGGGTCGATCAGTTTTTCGTCGAACAGCCTCTTCTTGAATTTCGTCGCCTCCAGCGTATTATCCCAGCTGCGGATGATTTTGTCATCAGCCGAGATGGCCCAACCGCCCGCGCCGAACATGGAATCCACCATGCCGCCGGAGGTATAGCTTATATTCGTTCCGTACGTATCCTTCTTGCCGTTACCGTCAGGATCTTGCTCTACAAAAGCCTTCAAGACTGTAATCAGCTCTTCGGTCGTTTTCGGCACCTCCAGGTTCAGCTTTTTCAACCAATCCACCCGGATAAACGCCACGCTTTGCAGATGGGGCTCGTTAATTTTGCCGATTTCGTAAAGCTTGCCGTCCGGCTTGGTGCCCACCTCGCGCAGTTTGGGATACTTCTCCAGCAATTTTTCATATTCGGGAGCATACTGCAAGTAATCGTCCAGGGGCAGCAGTTGCTTCTGCTGGTACAGGGAATCCCGGAAGCCTGTATCATAATCATTGACAATATCCGGCGCGCTGCCGGATGCGAACATCACATTTAACTTCTGAGTCGATTCCGACCGGAGCACGGGCACAAACCTGGCCTCCACCGGAGAATGTTCATTAATCCATTTGGTCCAGCGGTTCTCCTCCACTGTTCCCTCCGCTGCCGGGATATTGCCTCTGTCATAGTTTGATACGGTAATGACGGGTTTATCTCCGCTTTCCCCCCCTTCTTTTGGCTGGCTGCATCCGGCAGTCCCCACCGTCAACACGATAGCCAGTACTGCGGTTAACCAGACCCTTTTGTCCCACTTGGATGTTTGCTCAAACATTTGCATGCTCCTCTCGATCTATAATCTATATTGAACAGATGCATTGCCGCTATCCTTTAATGGAACCGAGCATAATCCCTTGAACGAAATACTTTTGCAAAAACGGATAGACCACCAGCATCGGCACCACCATCACCACAACGCCTACCGCCTTCAGCTTCTCGGAGACCAGCTCCTGCTGCTGCATGATATCCATCGCCATCATGTTGTCCATGCTCTGAATCTGCAGCATGCTCTGGACGATTACCGTGAGATTCTGCAGTTCCGTCCGATTGATGTAAAGAATGACATTCATAAACATGTTCCAGTAACCAACGCCGTAGAATAACGTCAATGTGGCCAGCATAGGCAGGGATAAAGGCAAAATAATGCGCAAAAGCAGTTGCATCTCTCCACAGCCGTCAATCTGAGCCGATTCCGTCACTTCACTTGGAATGTTTTCAAAAAAGCTTTTCATGATTAACATATTGTAGGTACTGATCAGCCCAACAAACCATAAGGACCAGTACGTGTTCGTCAAATGCAGACTGTTCATCACCAGATAAGTGGGAATCATGCCGCCGCTGAACAACATAGTAAACAGCGCGGCCGTTGTGAACGGCTTGCGGGCATACAGATAACGGCGGGACAAAGGATACGCCGTCAGAACCGTAGTCAGCATACTAAGCGCTGTTCCGCCCAATGTGATGATCACGCTGTTGCCAAACGCCCGCAAGGCCGGCGTGTTCTGAAAAAAATATTCATAAGCGGTGAAATCAAGACCCACCGGCCAGAACCAGACCTGCCCCAGATCCACCGCCTGCCCTTCGCTTACGGACAAAGCGATCAAATGCAAGAAAGGCAGAATACAGGTGAGTGCAATGATAATCAGAACTGTGTGAACGAAGACCGAAAAAATCTTTTCGCTAGCCGACACTCTCAATGCAGTTCCCCTCCCTAAACGTTTTGTATGCATTGCTTTCCGAATAAGCTTCGTACAAAACTCGCTTCGGAAGCATGGGCTAGAATAATCCCTGGTCGAATTTCCTCGCCAGTGCGTTAGCCGACAACAGCAGTACCAGGCCGACAACAGACTCGAATAGACCCATGGCCGTGGTCAGACTGAATTGGGCCTTCTGCAACCCCACTTTGTACACATAGGTGCTGATGACCTCGGCTTTTTCCAGGACTGTGGGATTCTGCAAGTTGTAAACCTGGTCGAACCCTACCTCCATCAAGCGGCCCATGCCCAGAATCAGCAAAAGGATAATCGTAGGACGGAGGCCCGGCAGCGTAATATGCCAGATCTGTCTCATCTTGCCTGCGCCGTCCAGGGCGGCGGATTCGTACAAGCTGGGATCAATGGACGAAAGGGCGGCGAGATAGATAATGGCGCCGAACCCCATTTCCTTCCACATCCCGGAGCCGATAAAGATCGCAACCCAGGATTCGATGCGGTACAGAAACGGCACCGGCTCCATTCCCCATTGCTCCAGCAGCTTGTTGAGGGTGCCGCCGTCGATCGAAAACAAGGTGAGAACCAGCCCCGCTACGATGACCCAGGACAGAAAATGGGGCAGATAAATAATCGTTTGAATCCAGCGCTTCAGCCATCTTTTCCGAACCTCATTCAGCGCGATGGCGATAATGATCGGCGCGGGAAAACCGAAGATCAGATTCAGAATACTCAGTTCGAGGGTATTCCAGATAATCTGCAGCGTAGCGTCGGACTGAAATAAAATCTTGAAATACTTGAGTCCCACCCAAGGGCTGGATAAAATGCCATCGCGGAAATTGTAATCCTTGAAAGCGATCACAAGCCCGCCCATAGGAAGATACCGGAATATCACGTAATACAGGATCCCCGGTATGAGCATGAGGAACAGCGGAATATTCTGCCGAAACCTCTTGGTCTCGTAAAAGGCTTGTTTGGCCTTCGGCACACTGTCCGTTCCGACGGTCACAGGTGTTGTTGGCATGTTCTAACCTTCTTTCTTGGTTGATTGCTTTTCGATGATGTTTATACTGTACCGCAGTCCCTTCGGTGCATACCTTAAGAATCTCTAGGTTTTTCTATAGATTTTTTGTTTTTCGCGTACAGAAAAAAGGACGCGAATTCGCTCGCGCCCTTTTTTGCGCCTCCCTTTCCCATTTGCATCAGCTTGCAACTTCCGATCCTCCCGTAACCCTGACTTTGAAATCGTCGAAGTCGATCGAGGCGTTGGCGTAGCCGTCGATGCCGAACCGTTGGCCGGTCAGCCTACCGCCGCCTGTATGGCGAAAGAGGAAGTCAGTGGCCGCCGGAACAGGATCATCGTTGATATAAACGGTATAAGTCTTGGCGTCCCAATTTGCCACCATTTTAATTTTGTACCATGTATTGTAGGAAACGTCCTTGACCGGCTTCTTGGACCCTCCATTCTGCACGATCATTTTACCCGTATCAAAAGCCGTGACCATGGAATAATTGCCGGTGCCGCTGTCATTTCTCACCATGGCGCCATTGGCGTACTGGAAGTTACTGTTTAATCTGACACGATATTCGATGACGATGCGCTGATCTGCCTCAGCCTTGACCTCGCCTGCATACGGCAGGAACAGGTTTGCCTTGCCCGCAGCAGCGGTTGTGGTCAGCCGAAGGAATTTATTCCCGTCCTCTTCTTGCACAGTGGCAGCAGCGCCATTGGTCAGATCTTCGGTGGTGATTCCGTAAGGGTACTTGCCCGTCTCATCGTCGGAGAAATCCCGGTAAGCGTTATAGGTCACGCCATTCTCGGTAAGGTTGAGTGAGCCTAACAGGGCTGCTTCCGCTTCAGCAAGGCGATCCAGCACCTCTTCAAACTGCTCTTCACGCAGATCAGGGTCTACGGACAACTCTTCCGCATGATCCAGCTCAGCCAAGAGAGCATTATACGCATCTTGACTATAGGTTCCCAAGCCTTCGCCCAAAGGATATGATAAACCGACGATCCTGCTGCGCATGATATCTACAATCTCATCAAGACCCCATCCCGGGATAACTTCTACGGAAACGGCAGCAGGAATCTTCTCGCCATTCAGTGTCAAGATGACAGGCACCTGAACAGTGCCAAGTGAGTTGAAGTATATTCCTTCCAGCTTCCAGCTGACCTCGGCAATGCTTCTCTCACCCTTATAGTTGACGTCAACAACACCGGGCAGCCTCGGTGTCACTCCGGAGGGAGTCTTTACTTGAGAAAGAATCTGAGGAACCTGAGACGGATCAGGAGTTACCGTCAAGTTGAACTTTGCTTCCTTGCCGCCGTATACGGCTTTAATCACCGTATCCCCCGGCCCAGTGTCATATACCTGACCGGTCACCGTAACCTTAGCCACGTCGGGGTTGCTGCTGAAGTACGCAGCGTCGGCCGTCACATCCTGAACTTCATAGGTGTTGTATCGTGCTGTTAACCGCAGTTGCCTTTTCAGCCCGCTGGTCAGGATGTTGTTCAATCCGCTTATGGCAATAGACTGTACCGACTTAGGTTCAGTGGTAACGGCAACCGTGGCCATGGCCTTTTTTCCGTTATATGTCGCGGTGATCGTGGCGCTGCCCGCCTTGAGTCCCTTGACCCCAATCCCATCAATATCAGCGACCTCTTGGTTGGAAGAACTAAAGGAAACTCCGCTGTCAACAGGGGAATAGGTAGTGCCTGTTACCATATACACGGGCAAGTTGCGACTTTCACCCAACCCCAGCGTGTACCCCGGAGAATCGAATAGAACCTCCGACGCAACATCAAGCTTGAATATATCCATGCTGTCAATTTCGGCAAGGTTGGCACCCGTTGAGAAACGGATGGTATTCTTGCCTTGCTTAAGATAGACTTTCGCCGTGGAGAATCCCCAACGATTCCATCCGGAATAGACGATGTTCAAATTAGCGCCGGAACTGCCGTTGACCGACAAGATATGGGAAGCATCCGCCCCATTCGATGAGCCGTTGGCATTGCGCACGGACAGCACATAAAATCCCGCCTCTGGCACGTTCACTGTGAACTGGGCATAATCATTGGCGTTCTTGATATTGGCGATCTTCTTCCCGCCGGAAGCGGTACTTTCCCGCAAGACACCGGGACCGGTTCCGACGCTGGGATCTTTCACCAACAAGGCTGCTTCCGCCTCATAGCGCTGACGTACCGGCTCCCCTGAAGGCGTGGCAATCGGTTTGTTCGGATCGACGGGCTCTCCCAGGTTTGGCGTTCCGTCTGCGTTCCAGGTGAATTTCTGTGCGCGTACATTGCGGGTCCACCCTGATCCTGGCCAGCGAGCAGCATGGTAAATAATCCAGTCCTCACTGCCATCGGGAGAGGTGGTGAGACTGTGGTGACCCGGGCCGTAAACGCCGTTGGCGCTGGAGAAAATCGGCTTGTCCTGTTTTACCCAGGAGCTGGGGTTCAGCAAATCGTCGCCAATCTTGGCCGTGATCAGTCCGAGGCAGTAACTGTCTGTCCAGCTTCCGTTTGCGGAATAGACCAGGTTGATGGTGTTGCCGCGTATATTGACTTGAGGACCTTCATTGATCCTGCCCGGGGACGTTTCCCAATCATGTTCAGGCGTCGAAATCAATACCCGCTGCGAGCTGATGGTCCGTGGATCGCTCATTTCCGCAATATATAGATTTTGGAAACTTCCATCCGTTTCCTCCCAGCCGGACCAGATGAAATAGTGTTTCTCATTTACAGTCAGCACAGTGCCGTCGATCGCCCAGCGGTCGGTGGAATCGGTTATTTTCCCTTTGAATTCCCAGGTTCCGGTCATCGGACTCTCACTGGCGTTCTCCAGCACATACATGCGGTGGTTTGCGTTGGTTCCGTTGTCAGCTGCGAAGTAAATATACCATTTGTATTTGCCATCGGTATCTCTGAGATAGTGCATTTCGGGCGCCCAAACATTGGAACTGTACATGGTACCCTTAACCGGTGTCCAGGCTAGGCTCCTCTCGCCCGCATCAAGGCCGGTGATGGTCTTCGATCTGCGGATCATGATACCGCTGGCGTTGACAAAAACGTTGTAGTAATAGCCGTCCGTGTGCTTGTAAACCCAAGGGTCGGCTCCTACCTGCATGATCATATTGTAGAAATTTGACACCTCCGACACCCCATTTGTCGACGCCGACATCGAATCTGTCGCATCTGGCGTCGGCTCTGCCGCGGCAGCCGCTCCGCTCCATTGCGGCAGCATCAGCAGCACCGCGAGACAAAGCAGCAGATACCTGAATCTTTTCCTGAGCATTTGCAGTCCTCCCTGGAATCATATGGCTCTCGGCATTCGCCGAGGCAGATGGGGCAAGCCTCCAGATTCAGTTTTTTCAACCAATCCATCCGGATGAACACATTGAAAGCGATTACAATCTTGTCCGTAGGAAAATACCGGTTAAAAGCTTGTTTGACCTTCGGCACACTGTCAATTCCGGCCATGGCAGGTGTTGTTGGCATGCTCTAACCTTCTTTCTTGGTTGATTGCTTTTCGATGATGTTTATACTGTACCGCAGTCCCTCCGGTGCAAACCTTAAGAATCTCTAGGTTTTTCTATAGATTTTTTGTTTTTCGCGTACAGAAAAAAGGAAGCGAAATCTGGCCATAAGGGAGAGGCAAGAAGGAAACAAAGAAAAGGGGCCCCTGCCGCGAAGCGGCAACAAGACCCCGGAAGGGACGCCTCTAATTGGTCGGTCGACCTTTACTTGCGCGCATGTCGGCAGGCAGCTCGAATCGGCTGTAACCCACCATCCGGAACGGACGGGTCGGCGTCGCCCAAAGAAGCGGGTATTCACTGTACAGTTGCCGCTTCGCCGCCGCGTCCCTCATCTTCTCGGACAAGCCGGGCAGCAAGCTTACCGTGGAGTCGCTCTCCTCCTGCTCGATCACGAATCGGCCGGGAATGGCGCGAACGGCGCGGGCCGACTCGTAGGCGCCGTTGGATACCAGTACAAAGCTTCGGCACGCCTCGATCGGCGAGAAGAGCGGCTTGCCCGGGGTCTCGATCGCTTTCATCAGGTTCAGATACATGTTGCGCATCAAATCGTCCGGACCAAACGCCAAATCTTCTTCGCCGTCCTGTGTGCGAATCGTCAGCTTGTTCTGGTAATCCCAATGCGCCTCCCCGCGCGTTCCGTACACGGCAATGGAAGGCACTTCGCTCGCTTCGTGGCAAAGCATGGCATAAAAATAAACGCTCGCACCGTTAGCCATAACGGCGCGAATACAGGAGACGTCATCCCCTTCGATGTCGTTGACGTGGTAAAGCTCGGCCTGCACCGATTCCGGGTACAAATCTGGGGCGCCTTCGACTCCGGCCGCCAGCAAACAATTGTGCAGCAAGTGGGCGAACGGATTGGTGAACGTCCCGTCCAACACATACTGACCGTCGCTGACCAGTTTGCCGGCCCAGCGGGTTCGATCGTAGTACGAGCGCAGCCGTTTCCACATGCCAACGCCGACCACATGCTCCACATGCCCGAGCACGCCGGAGTCGAGCCTTTCCAGCAGCGTTCGGAACGCCTGGCCCGACGTATTCTGGAAGTTTACCTGGCACAAGCGGCCGGTCTCCCGCCGCACGGCGATCATCTCGTCCAGGTCTTGAATCGTTATCGCCGGGGGCTTCTCCACCAGCACGTGAAAGCCCATCCGCATCACCTGGATGCACATCGGCTTGTGGGTGGGGATCGGCGTGACGATCACGACGAAATCGATGTCCGGATGAAACGTGAGCATCTGCACATAGTCCGTATAATGGATGGCCCCAAGCGCGGTCAGCTTGCCGTAAGATTCTTGATGAGCGCCGACATTCGGCTCCGCAAAAGCAACAACCTGCAGGCTGCCCTCTACGGCCAGCTTCTGCATGATATTCACATGCTCAACGCCGAATCCCCCGATCCCGATCAGCGCGGTGCGACAAATCTTCACATTCCTTCCCTCCAAACCTATGCCTTGACAAGCCGGGAAGCGATCTCCCGGCCCGCCAAAGCCGCAAATAAAAATTCATACGTGCTGCAAATAACGTTCCTTGATTAGCGCGAGCGCTTCGTCTCCCGGCATATCCCATACTTGCCGATTGAAGATTTCCACCTCGATCGCCCCCGCGTAACCGGCCGCCTCGACGGCATGACGCATCCGGCGCAGCTCGATGACACCGTCCCCCATCATCCCTCTGCCCATCAGCAGGTCGGGTACCGGCACGATCCAATCGGAGACGTGGAAGCCGAGTATCCGCCCTCTGGCCCGCTCAATTTGCGCGTACAGCTCGGGGTCCCACCAGATGTGGAACGCGTCGGCAACGACGCCGACGTCCTGCGGGTCGTGCTGCTCCGCGAGCGTGTTGGCTTGTGCCAGCGTATTGATGACGGAGCGTTCAGCGGCGTACATCGGGTGCAACGGCTCGATGCCGAGCTTGACTCGGTGCGAGCGGGCGAACGGCACAAGCTCCGCGATCGCCTCTTCGACCGTCTTGCGGGCGAAATCGATGTCCCGGTCCGGCGCCGGTCCGCAAACGAGCACGAGCACGTCGGTGCCGAGCTCGGCCGCTTCCTCGACAGCGCGACGATTGTCGTCCATCCGCTCTTTGCGCGCAGGCGCGGTGGCCGCCGGAAAATAACCGCCGCGGCACAGGCTGGAGACGCGCAGGCCTGCGTCCCGCACAAGCCGCTTGCTCTCGGCTAGGCCGGTGTCGGCCACTTTATGCCTCCACAGCGCAATCCAAGACACTTCGGCGCGAACGCATGCTTCCACGGCCTCGCGCATATTCAGCCGATCGGTCGTAATCTGGTTCAAGCTGAGTCTGTCTATGGAACGAAGCGGTTCCATACTGATCCCTCCCGGATTTCAAACATCTCTATAAATGATTACGGCCGAATACCCGCCAGCGCCAAGACAGGCTTCATCCGTTCGGCGGCAAGCTCCGGATCGGCCAATAGCCCGGCCCTGTCGGCAAGCACGAACAGCTCGGCCAAATGCACGATCGAGCGCGATCCCTCCGCTCCCCCGATCATGCGGAAATGCGGTTGGTGGCCGTTCAAGTAGGCCATGAACACAATTCCCGTCTTGTAGGCATACGTCGGCTTCTGGAAAATATGTCGCGACAAGGCAACGGTAGGCTCCATAATCGCCGCATAACTGACCAGATCACCCGCGTCGAGCGCATGAAGCGCCTTGGCGGCAGCCGGCGCGATCGCGTCGAATATGCCGAGCAGCGCATGGCTGTAACCCTGCTCATCACCCTTGATCAGCTCTGGGTAGTTGAAGTCGTCGCCGGTATACATCTTGACGCCTTCCGGCAGTAGCCGGCGCATCTTGATTTCTTTACCGGCATCGAGCAGCGAGATTTTAATCCCGTCGACCTTGTCCGCGTTTGCCCGAATGACGCGCAAACAAACGTCCATCGCCTTGTCCGGATTGTCCTTGCAGCCCCAATAGCCGGCCAGAGCGGGATCGAACATGTCGCCGAGCCAATGCAGGATGACCGGCTGTTTCACCTGTCCCAAAATCCGCCCATACACCCGCTCGTAATCCTCGGGCCCTTTCGCGCAAGCGGCAAGCGCGCGGCTCGCCATCAGAATGACTTGACCGCCCTCGCCCTCGATGAAGCCGACTTGCTCTTCATAGGCGGCTTCCACGTCGGTGATCGTGACCGACGGTCCCGGGAGCAGATGATCGGTTCCCGCGCCGCAGGCGATTTTGCCGCCGACCGAGCGCGCTTCCGCGATCGAAGCGCGGATAAGCTCCTTCGAGCGGTTCCAGTCGAGGCCCATGCCGCGCTGCGCGGTATCCATCGCTTCCGCTACGGCCAGACCGAGCGACCACAGATGGTGCCGGTAGGCGAGCGTCGAGTTCCAATCGATCTGCGCGTGATGCAGCGGATCGGCGTCCGCAAACGGATCGCAGACGACATGGGCGGCCGAGAAGGCGATGCGGCCCGTAAACGGCTTGGCCGGCACGGCGAACGAGCCGGCTTTGCCCGGAGCATATTCGTACAACGCTCCCCCTGCGCGGGGGAGGAGCAGCGATTTGGTCATCTGTACTCCCCTCCTTTACAGGCTCAGCTTCGGAACGTCGATCCAGCGGCGCTCCTGCCACGACTGCAAGCTGAGATCGGCAAGCTGGGTGCCTTTCGCGCCTTCGAGCAGATCCCACGGGAACGGCGTACCGATGACGACATGCTTCAAGAACATTTCCCATTGCACCTTGAATGCGTTGTCGAACGACGCGTTGTCCGGCACCTGCACCCATTGGTCGCGGAACTGGAACGGATTCGGAATGTCCGGATTCCATACCGGCTTCGGCGTGTTGACCCGATGCTGCGTCTTGCAGTCGCGCAAGCCCGCCACGGCGCTGCCTTCGGTGCCGTCGACCGTAACGGTAAGCAGATCGTCGCGGTCTACGCGCACCGCCCAGGACGAGTTGGCCTGCACGATAATGCCGCCTTCCAGCTCAAACATGGCGTACGCCGCATCGTCCGCCGTGCAATCATACGGAACGCCCTGCTCGTCCAGACGTTTCGGAATATGTGTAGCGGCAAGACAGGAAACAGCCTTCACTTCCCCGAACAAATTCTCGAGCACATAGCGCCAGTGTGCAAACATGTCAACGATAATGCCGCCGCCGTCTTCCTTGCGGTAGTTCCACGAAGGCCGCTGACCCTGCTGCCAATCGCCCTCGAACACCCAATAGCCGAACTCCATCCGCACGGACAGGATGCGCCCGAAGAAGCCGGAGTCGATCAAGCGCTTCAGCTTGAGCAATCCTGGCAAAAACAGCTTGTCTTGCACGACGCCGTTTCTCACCCCGGCCTCGGCGGCGATGCGGGCCAGCTCGAGCGACCCTTCGAGATTAACGGCCGTCGGCTTCTCGCAATAAATATGCTTGCCCGCGGCGATCGCCTGCTTGATGCTTTCCGCGCGGCGCACCGTCGTCTGGCTATCGAAATAAATTTCATTGTACGGATCGGCGAGGCATGCTTCAAGATCGCTGCTCCAACGCTCGACGCCGTGAGCGGCGGCCAGCGCCTGCAGCTTGCTCTCCTGCCGGCCGACCAGAATCGGATCGGGCATTATGACGTCTCCACCCGGCAGCGCGACGCCACCCTGCTTGCGAATCGCAAGAATCGAACGGATCAAATGCTGGTTGGTTCCCATCCGTCCGGTAACGCCGTTCATAATAATGCCGATGTTGCGAACTGCCATCGTTCATTGCTCCCTTCGTTTCGTATAACCGTATTGTAGTCGATGCAAAACCGCTTTTCTTACGATTCCGGGAACACGATTCTCAATTTCGGAAGCGAATTGTTCGAGCGAAAAAATCCCCCGCCGGCCCTTAGCCGATGGGGGATGAAGGAGAATTTACGTTTCAATCAATCGACTGGTCGTCCGCTGATCGCATTCTTGTTCGTTTAATCGCACTTTTGTGGGCTCGCTTGTCCGTTTGGCGGAAGGCTCCCTGCCTACTCGGCTTGCGCGGGCCCGTTCAGCTCCCGGTACGTTTTCGGCGACAGCCTGGCGACAGCTTTGAACGACCGGTAAAACGTGGACACGGAGTCGTAACCGACCTCGAAGCAGATCGAAATAATGTCCTTGCCCGTTTCCGCCAGCAGCTTCTGGGCGACGCGGATGCGTACCTCGGTCAAATATTGCATCGGCGTCATGTCGTACCGTTCCTTGAAAATGTTGTTCACGTACCGCGTGCTGATGCCCAGCTTGGAGGCGATGTCTCCCGCGGTCAGCGGATCGAAATACTGCGAATCGATATAGCTGCGAATTTTCTCGGCACGCAGCCTGTTGGAGCTGGAGCCCGCTCCGGCGGCCTCCGTTCCGGCCGAACGAACCAGCAAGAGCAGCAGCTGAGACAGCTGGACTTTGAGCGAAAGCCGGACGAGCGGCGACAGCTCCCTGGACTGCTCGAACAGCATTTTCCTCAGCAGCTGACGCAGCTCGCTCGCGGCAAACAATCCCGGCTTCATCAGACAGGAGGCCGGGAAATAGGGGTGGAGCAGCTGCGCCCTCATATCCGGATCGAGCACCGCCTCGTCAAACGCCAACACTAGCAAGGTAAGCCTGGAGTCGGACATGACCGAGTGGACAGAATACGGCACGATCAGCGCCGTATCGTCGACCGCCAGCTTCCGCACTTCCCCCCCCAGCCGGATAGCGCCTTCGCCCTCCAGCACAAACAGCAGCTGGTGCGTCTGGTGATAGTGCTCGGGCACGAGATGTCCGCCCGTATGCTTCTGCTCGTATAAGTCTATCGCATTCATGGACAAGTCGATCCATTTAATCGTCACGGCGAAGCCTCCGTTTTTTTGAGACGTTTCAGTTAAAGCCATTTTAGCGCGATCGGCGGCTTCGATACAACATTTTAGAATAAGTGCAGCCCGGAAACCGCAGAGTACCCCCGCGGGGGATAGAAACAAAAGCAGAGGGTTTAGCGTCACTGACGACGCCGGCCCTCTGCTTGACATGTTTCATCTGCTTTCGATTGGCATGAAAACGTCGAAAGCAAATGATGTCTCTTTTGCTCTCATTTCTCCTTCTTCCTCAAGTGATGAGCAATGCCTTGCAAATTCCGAGTATACAAAAAGCTCCTGAATCTCCACAAAAGGAAACTCAAGAGCTCGTTCATTTATAAGTTGGTGCGGTCGAGAGGACTCGAACCTCCACGGGGGGTTAGCCCACACGGACCTGAACCGTGCGCGTCTGCCAATTCCGCCACGACCGCAAGTTTGGAAGAAAATCTATGAATCACGTAATTAATAATATACACCCGAGCAAGGTAGAAAGCAAGCATTTTTTTCTTTTCTCTTAGGCAAAACCTCCAAAAACGAGATTCAAAACAAAAC
Organism: Paenibacillus jiangxiensis; assembly: GCF_046098255.1. Taxonomy (NCBI): domain Bacteria; kingdom Bacillati; phylum Bacillota; class Bacilli; order Caryophanales; family Paenibacillaceae; genus Paenibacillus; species Paenibacillus jiangxiensis. The sequence continues at coordinate 158,591 of NZ_JBJURI010000005.1, read as the reverse complement.
ATGACTTCCTGGAGGAGTATTATAGTTAGATGAATTATACTGCAGTCCTGCTAAAGATATATATCCATTATCGTAGTGAAATACAGGTTTATAAATATCTCCCCAGCTTTTCAGGGTCTCTTCAATGATCCAGCGCAGTGTTATGGCAATTTCAGTTTTATCGTTCGTATTGTTGGTTTGATGTCTACGATGATATAACATTAATTCATCTATCCAGTGGAAACGATAATTTACGATTAGGCGTAAAAGAATACTCATATCCTCTACATACCTTCCATCGTAGGGAATATCGGTCGGCCATCCGCCAATTTCTTTTAATATGGATGTACGATAACATCTGGGCCATACAGAGCTATTCGCTTGTATAAAATCATACGGATCGGAAAATGATCTTCCTTTTCTGATAATAGACTGTGTTACATTACCAAGAGCATCTTCGAAGCTAAAATTTATATTCCCGCTTAACACAGCAACATCCTGTGGTTGTTGAACAGCTTCCCTCATTAATGCTTGCAGAGTATCAGGATAAAACCAATCATCAGCGTCCAACTGAACAAAAAAAGGTGTGTTAATTTGCTGCAGCCCTGTATTTAAGCTTTTGGCGTGCCCTTGGTTAGCGGAATGGCGAATTAAAGTAACCCGGGGATCTTGCAGATAAGATTGGATGAGATCTGAGCTGTTGTCAGTCGAAGCATCATCCACCAGTAAAATTTTCCAATCTGAATACGTTTGATTAAAAATACTGTTTAAAGCATCAATTATATATCTTCCAGGATTATAAAAGGTGATTAAGACCGTAATCATACTTCCCATGTTTTATTCCCCCTACCTGACTTGCCTCAAAATATGTATATGATTTTCGATTTGAAATGCTTGTTTGTTGTATACAGTAAATTAAAATATGTTAATGATTAGGGGGTAAATAAACTAAAGCTTGCAGGTAATCTTATGAATTAAGAACTCAGGTAGAAGCAGGTGTATCCCGGAAAAGGGATACGCACCTGCTTTCGCTGCCTCTCACTGGTTTAAACGCGAGCGGTAGAGGAAGCCTCATAAATTTGCTTGACCAGCCTTAGCGATTTGATGCCCTCGGTACCGTCCAGCCAAAATTTATTCCCTTCCCGAATATGTGCATAAAAATCGCGGATCATCAGCCTGTGACTGGTTCCCCAATAGCTTTTGGCGCCGGTGATGGCGAGCGGCGGTTCACAAAGCAGCGTCTCCTTCCCGTCTCTGTACAGATATAGACAATCTCTTCGCTGATAAAGGGTGCCTTGTTCGAATACGATCTCCAGCTCCACCGGTGAATTGACCGCATAAGCGTTCGTAGCATACAGAACTGCTGTCGCTCCGCTGGCAAACCGGAAATGAGCGTGGGCGGTATCCTCCACCTCAATCACGCCGTCCAGCACATCTGTCGTAATGCTGCCCCTAACGGATTCCACCGTCCCGCCGAACCACTGCAGAAGATCAAGCGTATGGATGGCTTGGTTGATCAGCACGCCGCCGCCTTCTGTCGCCCATTGCCCTCTCCAATCGCTCTTTGCATAATAGGCTTCATCCCGGTGCCAGGTCACGATGCCCTTCATGCCGATTAACCGGCCCAGCTCGCCGGAGCCAATGATTCTGCGGATCGTTTGCGAGGACTCGTTATACCTGTTCTGCAGCACCACACCAAGCTGTGCCGTACTATCAGCAGCGGCTTGCACCATCCGTTCCCCTGCTTCGATAGTTTCGGCGATCGGCTTTTCCGTCACGACATGCTTCCCGGCCGCCAGCAGTTCGACAGCCAGCCCGGCATGCTCGTGATGCGGAGTGCACAGATGAACCACATCGATGTCCTCCCGTGTCAAAATATCACGGTAATCATCCGCTGCCTCGGCCCCATATTCCGCTGCGGCGGCTTCCGCCTTCTTCCGGTCCCGGTCCACCAGCAGCCGCAGCGATACACCGTCCAGCTCGCTGACCGACTGGGTATGCAGCGGATAAATGCTGCCGCAGCCGATGATGGCTGCGCCCAACTGTTTCATGTCATACCTCCTGTTCAGCCGCAACCCGCTGCGCCATCTCCTGTGCCTGGAGGCACAGCTCCGCCGCCTTGAACGCATGTTCTTGCGTCATGGCATTCTCCGTACGGTGCAAGCAGTCCAGAATCAGCTCACCAAAGTAGGGATAGCCTACTTTGCCGCTGACTTCAAAGTGCTGTTCCCCATCCCCATTGACCAGAAACACGTGATTTCCATGCGGGCTTCTGGCTACATCAATATATTTGCGCAGCTCGATGGTCCCTTCCGTGCCGAGAATGAAGGTCCTTCCGTCTCCCCACGTTCCCAGACCATCCGGTGTGAACCAATCTACCCGGAAGTAGTGGGTGCTGCCATTATCTCCAAGCAGTGTCGCATCCCCGTAATCCTCCAGCTCGGGATACTGCGGATGATTGTAATTGGCCACTTTGCTGTGCAGCACTTTGGCGTTCCGGTTGCCTGTAAAATAGAGAAACTGCTCAATTTGATGGCTTCCGATGTCGCAGAGAATGCCGCCGTAATTTTGCTTGCGGAAAAACCACTCCGGCCGGGCAGAGGCATTCAGACGGTGCGGGCCAAAACCTGTCACCTGCAGCACACGCCCGATCGCCCCCTGCTGCACAAGCTGCCCGGCGAACACGGCGGCCTCCACATGAATTCTTTCGCTGTAATAGACGGCATATTTCCTGCCGGTTGCCGCCGCTTTCCGGCGCGCGCTTTCAAGCTGCTGCAGCGAAGTGAACGGAGCCTTATCGGTGAAATAGTCCTTGCCCGCGTCCATGACCTGCAAACCAAGCGCACCGCGCTCGGATGGCACGGCCGCGGCGGCTACCAGGCGAACCTCGGGATCAGCCAGCACTTCCTCAAGGCTTGCCGCCCATCTGGCCTCCGGGAACCTCTCCCTGAATTGGCTTACCTTCACGGGATCGGGGTCATATACCCATTTCAGCGTTGCGCCCGCTTCCATCAAACCGTTGACCATGCCGTAAATATGGCCATGATCCAGAGCCGCCGCCGCGATCACAAATTCACCGGTGCGGACGACCGGAGCAGGTTTCCCCTGCGGCGCATAATTCATCCCATCCTGTCTGTTTTCAGCCATATGCTCACATCCTCTCCCGCACAAAATCAGCAAACGCTTTCAGCAGCTGCCGGGAATCATATTGTCCGCTAAAATCTTCAATACCGAGATAGCCTTCATAACGGACGGCTTTCAAGCTTTGCAGCACCTCTGTATAATCGATCATCCCTTCTTCCAGCGGTGACCAGCCAGCCGACCAGCCTGCAGTCCCGTCCGCTCTCCGCCCTTCCTGCTTCCAGGCCGCGTTCTTGATATGAACATGCGCCAGATACGGGCCCAGCAGCTCCATGCCCAATTGGAACGGCTCATACCCTTCGTATACCATGTTGCCCGGATCATAGAGGACTCCGATATAATCGGGGTTGCAGCCGCTGACAAGACGCTGGGCCAGAGAGGCACTCGGGGCGATCGTTCTGTGATGGGTTTCTACCAGCCCCTTGATGCCATAGCGCTTGGCCAGCGTTTCAACCTCCTTCAGATACTGCACCGTCTTATCATATAGCCCTGAGTAAGGCGTGGTTCCATCATATCCAGCGACACCGACACGAATCAGTTCTGCTCCTAATTGACTTGCCGCATGAAAGGCCTGCTCCGCCGCCTCCAGATTCCCCACCTGCAGATAAGGCATCAAACCCGTCACCTTAAGCCCCCTGGATACCGTGATTTCCCTGAGCTTCAGCAATTCCTCTTCGGAAAGCCGCGGATCGATAGAGCAGCGGTTATTGCGCCAATACGATGGCTGCTCGTCCGCCACATCCGGGGGAACCTCCCGGTACCTCCATTCCACCCCGTCGAGTCCGGCTTCCCTGGCGGCGTCCGCCAGCTGCTCCGGCGTAAGTTCAGGTGTGGCCACAGTAAATACGGATAGCTTCATAATTCGTCACTCCTTTTGGTAGGGACATGGATTTATCCCCTGATTCGTGCGCCTAATGTGAACCCGACACATCCAGCACGACACTGCCTCCCCCATTTTTGCGGAAGGAAGAATTGCGGATTCGTTCATCCAGCATATCCGCATACAGCTGCTCATCCAGAGGAAGGGCGACCCAATCGTCAATCCAGGTAGACAGATGCATGGCGTTGGATAATGTCAGTCCGAGAATACCTTCCTCACCCGGCGCCAGCAGCTTTTCTCCATGAAGAATCGCATTGGTGAAATTTTGCAGAATGCCTCTGTGCTGCGTTCCTTCCTCGCCGCTCAGAGGGATGTCACATTTCCAGCACTCCGGACTGCCGAATCCCCCACGATAGCTCGCGTTAAATTCGGGTTCCGGGGTCCGCAGCCTCCAGAAGGTCAGCTTGCCATCCTCGGCCACGATTTTACCCCGATCGCCCGTCACCTCGAAGCGGTTCGTACCCGGCGCTTCACCTGTTGTCGTAATAAAAACGCCAGTGGCCCCATTTTCATATTCCGCATAAGCCGTCACATCGTCTTCCACTTCAATATTGCGGTATTTACCGAATTGGCAGAAGGCTCTGATCCGCACCGGCATCAAACCTGTCGTCCATTGCCACAAATCGAGCTGATGGGGGTCCTGGTTCAGAAGTACGCCGCCCCCTTCCCCGGCCCAGGTCGCTCTCCAGCCACCGGAATCATAATAGCTCTGGGAGCGGTACCAGTTCGTAATGATCCAGTTCATCCTGCGCACCTCGCCAAGCTCCCCCGACAGTATCAAATCCCGCAGCTTCTGATACAGCGGATTGGTGCGCTGGTTGTACATCATGCCGAACACTTTGTCCGCAGCGGCGGCGGCCTCGTTCATTTCACGCACCGCTTTTGTGTACACGCCGGCGGGCTTCTCCACCAGCACATGATAGCCGTGCCCGAAGGCTTTCACCGCAAGCGGCGGGTGATCATAATGCGGCGTGGCGATGAATACCGCATCCATGGCTCCTGAAGCCAAAAAGTCTTCCACATCATTATACCTGCGCACAGAGTCAGGCAAGTGCTGCTCCGCCCAGTGAAGACGATCAGGGTTCACATCGCATACCGCAGTCAGTTCCGCCCCTTGAATATGCTGACTCAAACTGACAGCATGCGAGGTTCCCATATTACCGATGCCGATGATGCCGAATCGCACCTTTTCCATTTCCGTTTCATCCTCCCATTCCATAACCAATATCCGTTGCGCCGCACTCCTTGAGTGTAGCCTGAGGATTAAGCCGGGAACATGACCGCAACTAAGAAGTTTTTGTACGATACTAAGATGAATCCGGTAAATCTGCTATAATAAATGATAGCGCTACCAAAATAACGCGTTTAAGCCTTAGTATGCTCACTTTATATACTCGCTGTGAATCAGGAGGTGTAATCGCATTGGATGACTCGAACCCGTTCTACTGCGGTCTGCTTGACGGCCTGACGGTCAGCGTGACCCATGCCCAGCAGCGCAGCACTTATGCCGGCTGGAACCGTTCGGAAGAAAAACCCACGTTCAATAGGCTTTATTTTATCGCTGGCGGCGAAGGCAAAGTGCTGATTAACGATGTCCCCTACTACCCCAGAGCCAATCAGATCATGCTGATGCCCGCCTTCACCCGGCAGATTACCGAGACGTCCGTTCATAATCCGTATGACCGCTATTTTATCCATTTTGACGCACGCGTAGGAGAATGGCCGTTGTTTCATGCCGCGAATCGGCTCTTCATCACCGAGGTTTCCGATCCTGCGGCCGTCCGCTCCCTGTTTGCCGACACGATCACACAATTCAACCGGCCCAGCGTGTATTCTGTGCTGAGAATGAAAGCCTCCGTCCTCTCCATTCTGGCCTGCTGCTTTGAAGAGGAGGGACATACCGACTTCATCCATGAATTCGTCCTGCCGGCGGAGCACGGCAATCTCACCGGCGTGCTGCAGTATATCAACAGCCATCTGCACGAGCAGCTGGAGGTGGAGCGGCTGGCAGAGATTATGCATCTGCATCCCAATTATTTTATCGCCTATTTCAAAAAATACATGGGCGTGACGCCGATGAGATATGTACTGGAAAAAAGGATGGAAGAAGCCAGGCGCCTGCTCTCTTTCTCCGATTGGAGCATCAGCGATATCGCGGAGCATATGGGCATGGAGCTGGCCTATTTCTCCAGAAAATTCAAGCAGCTGGCCGGTGTCTCGCCGAAGGCCTACCGTACGGCCACGAACGATTCGGTTCATTCATAGACACGGATAGCGATTAACCTTCATAATTTAGTCTCCATCCTCGGGGATGACCGGTTTATGTAAATCCAGCAGCTTCATCAGGTACGCTTCACCGGCCTTCTGCTGCATCTCCTCCCAGGTGGCAAACGAGGTGCTGGCACGGACATACTTGTCCAGAACGGACGGTTCCAGCAGGTCCCATTCATCCTCTGTCCGGACCCCAAGACCGCTGTCCTGTATAAACCGGCCAAAGGATGGCGCATTGGTGTAGGCGGCCATAAAGGATTCATCAAAGGCCACATGATAGGGCACGCCTTCCCTGACGGCTTCCTCCACCTTTTGGCTGATTGCCTGAACGGATTTTTTCGTCTCATCCATCTGCTTCTGTCACCTCTACATGTGTCTTTTTTTTAAAAAATTTGGGCGGAATGATCATCCTTCTATTAATTAGGTGTATTATACCATTAATATTGTTGTACGAACGCTCACGTTTTTAAAGCAGATTGGAGAGACGATTCCTTGATAAGAACTCATATGATCCGCATCAATACCGTGATGGAAAAATGGACACCGCTGATCGCGCCGGGCAGTCTCGTGCTTGGCATCCTGCTGGCACGCTGGCTGAGCCCGTATACCGGGCTTGTTCCGTGGATATTCGCCTTTATGACGTTTGCCGGCAGTCTGGGCTCCAGCTTTGGCGATCTGAAAAGAGTGCTGGCACGCCCGCTGCCCCTGCTCGCATCCCTGCTGCTGCTTCATGTATGGATGCCCTTGGTTGGCTGGGCCGCAGGCGCGCTTTTCTTTCCCGCGGATATGTATACGATTACGGGCATTCTGCTTGCTTTTACCATTCCCACCGGAATCATCAGCTTCATGTGGGTATCCATGTTCAAGGGCAACATTGCCGTGACCCTGTCGCTCATCCTGATTGATACGTTCCTGTCTCCGTTTATCGTACCTTACACCCTGAAGATTGCGGTCGGAGCCGACGTGCAGATCGATACGCTCGGCATGATGGGAGGGCTGCTGTGGATGGTCGTTCTCCCGTCACTGCTGGGCATGGTCCTGAACCACTTGACGAAGGGACGGATCAAGACTGGGCTTGGCCCCCTGCTTGCGCCTTTCAGCAAAATCGGGCTGGTTGCCGTCATCTCCATCAACGGCTCGGTGGTCGCGCCTTATATGATGGATTTCGACTGGAAGCTCGTTCAGATCGCGCTCGTCATTTTGCTGGTGGCCGCTTCAGGATATCTCTTTGGACTACTGGCAGCCCGGCTCTGCAAATGGGACCGCGGCATCACCGTCGCGATGACCTTTAATTGCGGCATGCGCAACATCAGCGCAGGCACGGTGCTGGCCATGACCTATTTTGCGCCTGCCGTCGTGCTTCCCGTCATTCTCGGGTCACTGTTCCAGCAAATTCTCGCTTCCAGCTATGCGCAGGTCTTGCGGTTTATTTACAGAAAGCAGGATCAAGCCGCACTTTCGGGAGAGATTTCATCCTAAAAGAACAGCGCACCAGCCTTGTGATTGGCCAGTGCGCTTTTTTGATTCAGTATTCCCATTCAAGCAGATCCTGCAGCAGCATCTTGGCAAAAGCCAGCTGTTCAGGCGTGTACTTGTCAAGAAGCTTTTTAAAGCGCTGCTCCACTTCCTTGTGAAGCTTGTCATGAATAACATGAAGCTGCCCGCCCCGCGGGGTCAGACGGAAAAAAACCTCTTTCTTGTTGTCATTGAGCTGCTCTCTTCTAATCAAACTCTGTTCAAGCAGCTTGCCGCTGATCCGGGTAATCGAGCCCTTGGTTAAATTCAATTTCTCGGACAGTGTGGTGACGTTGATCGGTTCATGATCGCCTATGCAGGCAATCATATGAACGTCAGACAGGTTGAGATTCAGGCGCAAGCCGAGCTCCTTCTCTACCTTTTCCTTTTCTTCCTCCAGCCGTGAGGTCATCACGCTATCCTTCACTTCCTGCTGGCTGATCAGCCTGATGAACAGCTCAAAAATCCACTCTTTGGTTACATCCGTCTCCTTCATGAATAACAAACTCCTCCGGTTGGTTTCATCCTCCTTATTATACATATTGTTTCCCGCAAAACAATCAAGAGAGCAAAATCATGCTCCAACATCAATTGATAACAGCTGCAATACAATCCACTTCAATCAGCCAATCCGGCATGCCAAGCGCCTGAACTCCCAAAAGCGTGCTGGCCGTCAGCGGCCATTCCTCGCCAAATACTTCAAAGCCTGCCTGGAAAATAACCTCCACCAGCTCTTCACGGTGATTGACCACATGTATTTTCATTTGCACCACATGCTCAGGTCTGGCTTCGGCCGCCTCCAGCGCCAAATTGACATTTCTGAACACCTGCAGAGCCTGCTGTCTGTAATCATTCAGGCCGACCAGCTCCCCTTGCTTGTTAAGTGCCACCTGCCCGGAGATAAAAGCCAGGCTTGCCGGTGGTGTAATCACTACTTGCGAGATTAAATGACTGTACCTTTGATCCAGCGTAGGCGGATTTATTTTTTTCATGCATCTCATCCCTCCATTTTTTTGTTTTCCACAAAACAATATTAACACAAAAATTTTTCGCACGAAATGACCTAAGCATCCCCGGAAAACCGTTCATCATCTTCTCATGTTCCACGTCATCGTATGCGAAGGCATGGCATTTCAGCAGGAAAAACGCCTCCTCCTTATTCATGGCGCTTTCCCTCCGGATTAAGTATTTCAATATTACCCTGCATATGCTCCTGCTTCTCTCCCGTCATTGTACAATCTTCAAGTTCAAGCCAGAAATTCTTTTCATCGTATCCACGTACAATTCCATCCATCCGAAACCCGGGGTACAAATATTCGGCCTTCACCTTCGATCGCACGGCCTCATATCCCGTAACTGCAAACACCGTTTCCTCAAGCCTAATCATAATGCCCTGCGGGTAAAACATCGCAATGCTGCCCGTAACACGCATTCCAGAACTATACTTTGCCTTCGCCCTTTCCCAATTGTGTTTATAGAGTCCGACAGCCTGCTGCCATATCTGCTCAAACTGTTCCGGGCCGATCTCTTCGTCTCCTTCATACATTTCCACCGGCACTTCGCTAAGCATAAAATCGGGTGCGATAGAAACCCTGCAGCCGCCATCGATAACGCTCACCTGCCGGTGAGCCCAGCCTTTATCGTCCAGCTCAAAATAATACATCTCGCCTTCTTCAATTCCATTGGCTTTCACATATTTCATCGAATGACCTCCCTGGTCACATTCTACTATATTTTTTTATGTCAAGAACAGCTCCCGTGCCATCTATCAAGCCTCTTTGCCACATAAATAGATAAGCCTCTTCATATGCTGTTCTGAAGAATTGGGTTCTCCGACTAATCTTGCATTTTGCATACGAAAGGAGCTTGAAATACATGGGAAACGAGCATGAGCGCGATGGAAAGCATTATAATGTGCCGCAGCCGATTCGGGATGATGGGGCAGGCGGTCCTGATTATGGCCCGCGGGATATTCTGCGGGACAGACAAAATCCCGATATGCTTGTCCCTCCCTCCACCGACAGTGGCCTGCTGCCAAATCTAAAATTTTCATTCTCAGATACAAGTATGAAGCTCAACCATGGAGGGTGGTCCAGAGAAATCACGGTGCGCGAGCTGCCTGTCGCCACAACGCTGGCAGGTGTAAACATGTACCTGACACCGGGAGGGGTGCGCGAGCTGCACTGGCACCAGCAGGCGGAGTGGGCCTATATGATTCTGGGGAGCGCACGAATCACATCGGTCGATCAGAACGGCAGAAATTTTATAGCCGACGTTAATGCAGGCGATCTCTGGTATTTCCCGCCAGGTCTGCCGCACTCCATTCAGGGTCTTGAATCAGGATGCGAGTTTCTGCTTGTGTTCGATGACGGGAATTTCTCCGATTTGCATACGTTATCGATCTCCGACTGGTTTGCGCATACGCCGAGTGACGTGCTGTCCGCCAATTTTGGCGTTCCTCCCCAAGTGTTTGATACCCGGCCTTCGCACCAGGTATATATTTATCAGGATGAAGTGCCCGGTCCGATCGAAACCGAGCAAATTCAATCCCCGTACGGTGCGGTTCCGCGAAGCTTCACCCATCATCTACTGGCACAATCTCCGCTGCGAACTCCCGGGGGAAGTGTGCGCATTGCTGACTCCAGAAATTTTCCTGTGTCCAAAACCGTTGCGGCCGCCCTGGTTGAAATCAAGCCAGGCGCCATGAGAGAGCTTCACTGGCATCCCAATCAGGACGAGTGGCAGTACTACCTGACCGGTGAAGGAAGGATGACGGTTTTCGCACCTAACGGAACGGCCCGCACCTTCGATTACAGAGCCGGGGATGTCGGTTATGTTCCCTTTGCCTTTGGCCACTATATTCAAAATACCGGGACTGAAACGTTGTGGTTCCTGGAAATGTTCAAAAGCGACCGGTTCGAGGATATATCGCTGAACCAATGGATGGCCCTTACCCCGCGTGAACTGGTCAAGTCCAATCTGAATGCGGAGGAAGAACTGCTGAATGCCCTGCGCAAGGTAAAATGGCCTGTTGTAAAATATGCTTCGGATCATGACGGAAAGAAATCTTAGGTCATATCCCCCGGGTATTTTAGGGCAAAAAGCAAGCTTCCCCTCCACATTAGCGTGAAGGGGAAGCTTTTATTTTCATAGCGTCTTATTAAGCTTCAATTCTCTTTTTCCACAGTCCCAGCACGAACGCTGAGACCACTGCGCCAATCGCAACGGCCAGCAGGAAGAGCAGGGCGTGGTTGGCAAGGGCTGCTACGAAGATGCCGCCGTGCGGAGCCGGGATGTTAATGGCCCAGAGCTGTGTCAGGCCGCCTGCAATCGCCGAACCCAGGATACAGGAGGTGAGCACACGCAGCGGATCAGCCGCCGCAAACGGGATCGCACCCTCTGTAATAAAGGACAGGCCAAGCACATAGTTGGTCAGACCGGATTTTTGCTCCTGCTGTGTAAATTTGTTCTTGAAGAACGTTGTAGCCAAGGCGATTGCCAGCGGCGGCACCATGCCCCCTGCCATAACAGCCGCCATCATCTCTCCGTTCGTATTGCCGCTGGACGTAAAAACACCGATGGCAAACGTATATGCCGCTTTGTTGAAGGGGCCGCCCATATCGATCGCCATCATGCCACCCAGGACAAGACCGAGCAGAACCGCGTTGCCTGTGCCCAGGTTGTTCAGTGCTCCTACCATCCAAGCGTTGATCGTACCGAAAATCGGGTCGAAAATGTAATACATGATCGTGCCGGCAATCAGCAGGCCAAATACAGGATACAGAAGGATCGGCTTCAAGCCCTCCAGCGTCTTCGGCAGACCGGCAAAAGCTTTACGCAGCCCGATGACTACATAACCGGCCAGGAAACCTGCTGCCAGACCGCCAAGGAATCCGGCGTTGGAATTCACGGCCATGAGTCCGCCCACCATACCTGGCATCAGTGCCGGACGGTCTCCAATGCTGACTGCGATAAAACCGGCAAGAACCGGAATCAGGAAGTGGAAGGCCCCATCTCCGCCCCCAAGCGCCATCAGCAGCTTGAACAGTGGATTGTCCGCGCCCCCGATCTGTTCAAACAGGAAGGAGAGGGCCAGCAGAATCCCCCCGCCAACAACGAAAGGCAGCATGTGGGAAATCCCGTTCATCAGGTCTTTATATATTTTGCTGCCCACGCTGCCTTTTTCCTCGTTCTTGTCGCCAACTGTGCTTCCGCCCTCGCTGCGGTAGATCGGTGCTTCTCCTTTTAACGCTTTCGAAATCAGCTCCTGCGGCTTGCGGATACCGTCACTGACCGGTCTTTGCAGCACAGGCTTACCGTTGAAGCGATCCATATCCACCTTCTTATCCGCCGCGACAATAACACCTTTCGCACGCCGGATTTCCTCCGGAGTCAGCACGTTTTGCGCCCCTTCCGAGCCGTTGGTCTCAACCCGGATTTGCACGCCCATCTCTGCGGCCTTCTTCAATAGCGCGTCCTCTGCCATAAACGTATGGGCGATGCCTGTCGGACAAGCGGTTACCGCAACGACGAAGTCCTCGGATTCCGAAGCTGCTTTTGTCACTTCCGCAGGTGTCGGCTGAGAAGAAGCTTTCTTTTCTCCGTTTTCTTTCTCCGCCTCTTCCGATTGCCGGGCATCGAACAGAGCCGCTACTTCATCCGGAGTTCGTGTATTCATCAGCTTGTCAATGAAATCGTTATCAATTAACAGCCTGGATAGAGCCGCCAAGGTTCGAAGATGTGTATTGCCTGCTCCTTCAGGAGCAGCAATCATGAAGAAGATTTTCGCAGGCTCACCGTCCAGGGATTCATATTCCACACCTTTGCTGCTCTTCGCGAATACTACGGTCGGTTCATTAACCGCTTTGGTTTTGGCATGCGGCATGGCAATTCCGTTGCCGATTCCTGTGCTCGATTCCCCTTCACGCTTCAGGATCATTTCTTTGAACAGGACCGGATCGTTGATCCGGCCGCTGGCGGCCAGGCTCGCGATCAATTCGTCGATGGCGGCCTCCTTGGTCGTCGCCTGCATATCCATGATCATTGTTTCTTTAATCATCAGATCTGTAATTCTCATTTTTGGCTCCCCCAATTTCTTAACATTCTGAAATCTTGACCTGCGGCTGCAGCTGCTCGATCAGCGAACGGACGGCCAGATCGTCGGAAAAAGCCGTCGCACTGCCGGAAGCGACTCCTGTGCGGAAAGCCTCCAGCGGATCGCTGTTCAGCACATAGGTCCCGACGAAACCCGCGATCATGGAATCGCCTGCTCCGACAGAGTTCTTCACCGTCCCCTTAGGAGCGGTTGCGTGATATACCTTATCCGCTGTAATAAGCAGCGCCCCTTCGCCAGCCATGGAGATCAGCACATTCTTGGCGCCTGCCTCCAGCAGCTTGCGGCCGTAGGCGGCGATCTCCTCACGTGTGTGAAGCTCGACGCCGAACAGCTCCGCCAGTTCATGGTGATTCGGCTTGACGAGCAGCGGCTTGTGAACGAGCGCTTTCATCAACGCTTCGCCTGTCGTATCAATCACGAATTCGGCACCCGCCGGCCGGCATGCGCCGATCAGCCGCTCGTAAAAATCTCCGCCCAGCGAAGGCGGTATGCTTCCGGACAGGATGACGATGTCATCCTCGTGCAGCTCAGAAAGCTTGCGCAGCAGTGCATCGGCTTCCTCCCGGCTGATATCCGGCCCAAGTCCGTTAATCTCTGTCTCGTCCCCGTGTTTAAGCTTGATGTTGATACGGGTGTCGCCCTGGACCGTCACGAAATCAGTTCGAATGGAATCCTCACGCAGCTTATCGTCGATAAAACGTCCGGTAAAACCGCCGAGAAAGCCAATCGCCGTATTCTCCGCGCCAAGCTGCTTCAGCACACGCGATACGTTAATGCCTTTGCCTCCGGGCAGCTTCAAATCCCTTTTCATCCGGTTCAAGCCGCCCAGCTTTACGTCTTCAACTTCTACGATGTAATCGATGGAAGGGTTAAGCGTCACAGTATATATCATGGTTATCCCTCTATTATTTTAGTTTTCTGGGCAATCGCCCGGCGCCAGCGCTCCGGCACGAATTCCGTTATCAGCACACCTGCCCTCAGCTCAAAAAGTTTGGCAAAAGTCACCTCGCCGATCTTGCTGGAATCCGCCAGAACGTAAGTCTTGCTCGACAGATCGTGCGCACGTCGTTTGATTAACGCCTCTTCCGGATCGGGCGTGGTGTAGCCCATTTCGGCATCCACCCCATTCGTGCCGATGAAGCATTTATCAAACCGGAAATTGTCCAGATTCTGGAGAGCAATGCTGCCGATAACGGCTTTGGTATGCAGCTTCATCATTCCGCCCAGCAAATAGCTGCGAATCTGTTTGCTCACCAGTGCTTCGACATGGGACAATCCATTCGTCACCACGGTTACGTCCTTGGCCTCGATATGAGGAATCATCGCTAATGTAGTTGTACCCGCATCCAGATAAATGCATTCCCCATCCCGTATTTCCCGGGCTGCCAGACGACCGATGACGGTTTTTTGTTGAACGTTTTTGAACGTTTTCTCATCCATCCCCGGCTCCTGACTTTTCTGGTTAAGCAGGGCCGCTCCTCCATGCACACGCTTGAGCAGCTGACGGCTTTCAAGATCGATCAGATCACGGCGGATCGTCGATTCCGAAGCGCCAAGCTCCTCAACCAGCTGCTGCAATTTTACAACACCGTTAACTTGTAAGCGCTCTAAAATTAACTTATATCTTTCCTCTGTCAGCATGGTCACTCCTCCAACTGAACATATCGTATCATATTTTCGGCAAAAAACAATCACTTTCCTCCAAAAAACTTCAGAAATATTCAGATCGAACGGGTTATTTTACAAATTGGTGAACTGGATCAACCATGATTGTGGCTTATCTTACAAGGTTAGGATTCAAAAGAATGATTTTCTATATACCTCATTCTTTATTGCATGTAAAAAAAGTGCCCCATATGAAAATGGAGCACCTTGTATAAGCATCGAAAACAATAAGCAGACAGGTCTGTATAATTTTTTTTTTAATGAGTTAACCGTTTAGCCAGAAAATTTCGAATCAAGCTTGCACTGAGCTCCAGTTCTTCTTCAAGTGGAAAGTGACCTGTATTTAACAAATGGATCTCTACATCATCTAAATGCTTCTGGTAAGCAAGTGCTCCCGCCGGCCCAAAGAAGATGTCATTTTTCCCCCATGCAACCAGCATCGGTGGCTGATATGTCTTAAAGTAATCATGCCAGATCGGATATTGCTTCAAATTGTTCTGATAATCATAATAAAGTGCCAACTGGATGTCGTTATTCCCTGGTCGGTCAAGGGCGATCTGATCCATATTCCAGGTATCAGGGCTGATGTTCTCAGGGTTACGTGTTCCATTTACGTACTGATATTTTGTGAACTCCAGGGTAAGCAGCTGAAGTACGTTCTCACGGTTTGCGCTGTCGGCAGGATCTTTCCATAAGGCACGGATCGGGTCCCAGGCCGGCTCAAGCCCTTCTTCATAAGCATTTCCATTTTGCGAAATGATCGTTTGAACTCGTTCCGGATGCATACTGGACAAACGGAAACCGACCGGAGCACCATAGTCATGAACATAAATACTGTATTTATTCAGGTTCAATTGTTCCACAAAATCGTTTATCAGACTTGCGAGGCTGTCAAACGTATAAGTAAACTCCGAAATTAAGGGCTGATCGCTGTTACCAAAGCCCGGATAGTCCGGCGCGATGATATGATAACGATCTTCAAGTTGAACAATAAGATTTCTGTACATGTGTGAAGACGACGGAAATCCATGCAATAAGAGAATTGTTGGATTCTCCCTGCTTCCTGCTTCCCGATAAAAAATATTCAAACCGTTAACTTGGGCAAAACTGTGTTTAATGCTCATGACACTCACCTCTTCATCTTATTTGCGATTCAGTAGGTTAACTGCTCCGACGATTCGAATTATACATACAGGTCTGTATAGTTTCAACTCTTTTTTAAAATTTTTTTTGATTTGCTTATCGTTTTATAGCGCTTTATAATAACTAGACAGGTCTGTATAGCTTTTAGCTTCTTTCGAAAAGGAGGGGATCATGTGGCTAATAAAAGTAAAAAAGAACATATTCTTAAAGTCGCTTCCGACTTGTTTAATAAACAAGGAATTCGAGCAACTGGCGTTGACCAGGTCGTTTCGAAATCAAATGTTGCCAAGATGACACTTTACAACCATTTTCAATCCAAGGATGATCTTGTACTTGCTTATCTAATGAGACAGGATGACGAATGGAGAAAATGGTTCGAGGATTCTGTTAATAAACAAGGAAAAAACCCAAAGGATAAATTATTAGCGGTTTTCGACGTATTAGGCGAGTGGTTCGAGGAACCGGAGTTCAATGGATGTGCATTCATTAAGACGGCATCGGAGTTTACCGATCATTCCCATCCTTACTATGAGGCGGCCCAGCATTACAAGTTATTTATGCGTAATTATATTGCTTCTCTTATAGACCAATGTAATGTATCAGATCCGGAAGCTTTAGCTAATGGTTTATTTTTGCTAGTTGAAGGAGCTATTACAACGGCGATGTTACAAACCGATCCTGAGCCCGCTCTACATGCACAGGAAACTGCCAGAATTATTATCGATCACTTCATCAAATCGGACTGAAATTGTATAAGTCAGCACAAAAAAATTAGACGGTACAGAGTACCGTCTTTGCCCGGTTGCCCGGGCGCTCTTTTCCTGCCAGCTGTTGAATAAAAAGGTTGGTGTCTATTCATCCTTTCCATAATAACGGAAGCTGGAAAAATCAGCATGGCTGCCCGCAAACTGCTGCATATCGTGAGCGCCAATGCCAATAAAATTGCCTGTAAAGCCCCCGGACAGGAAGCTGATCCGCTGCTGCTCAAGAAGCGGCTTCCACTCATCGGCATCCCCCACTCCGGTTCGGAAGTAAAACTGTGCATCCGTCTCATTCGCCTCCACTGCCAAATGAACCGGCACTTGCTCATCAATGGCCACGGCTTCCGGCAGCAGCGTAAATTGATCCCCTTCGCATTTCATCATCCGGAGCACCTTTCCCAGCGTTTCGTCCCGGCTGACACAGGCATACAGATAATTCTCATCATTCAAATAGAGCAGCAGCCCGGCCATTTGCAAATAGCTCCAGGGATCATACTCCTGCACCGTTTCCGCCCGAAACCGTTTGTCCGTCTGGCGGATGGCAAGCAAGTGATGCCGGAAAAGGCTTTGCACCGACTCACCGGCGGTCACTCTGAGATAACCTGGGCGAGCGGCCAGCGAGCACCAGCTTTCATCCACTAATATGCGCAATGTATTCCAGCCTTTTTTTAGTTGCGTACAATCAAATTCATCCGCGAAATCCCGACTCTGCGCCTGCGTCTCTCCGCTCAGGCTTCCACCTTCAGGCTGCGGGACGTGCAGCTGCGGCGTATTTCCGCCTGCCGTCAGGCGCAGCCAGCCATCACGGTCCCAATAGACCTGCTGCAGCGCGGTCTCCCGCCCAATAATCGCATACTTTCCTTCAATAGGACGCGTGCACAGATGCGCCATATACCATTCCCCGGCCGGTGTCTGCACAAGACTTCCATGCCCCGCACACTGCAGCTCCAGCTCAGGATTGTCCCGCGAAGTTAGCATCGGATTGTGGGGATCCACTTCGTAGGGGCCGGACAGCTCCTGCGATCTTGCCACGGTGACCGCATGACCGGAGCCTGTTCCGCCCTCCGCTGTAATCAGGTAGTAGTAACCGTTCTGCTTGTAAATGTGGGGCGCTTCCGTTTTCTTTAACCATGTCCCGTCAAAAATTTTGATCGGCTCGCCGATTAATCGCTGCTGCACGCTGTCATATTCCTGCATAACAATGCCGCTCGATTTATTGCTTTCCTTGATCCGGTAATCCCATAAAGCATTTAGCAGCCATTTGCGGCCGTCCTCGTCATGGAACAACGAAGGATCAAAACCGCTGCTGTTCAGGTAAACAGGCTCCGACCACGGCCCTTCAATCGAAGGGGCGGTAATCAGGAAGTTATGGGCATCCTTGAAAGGACGCCGGGTGCTCTTCACGTCCGTGTATACGAGGTAGAATAGCCCACCATGATAGCTGAGCTGGGGCGCCCAGATGCTGCAGTTCTTCGGATTGCCCCGCAGATCGACCTGGTTGGTCAAAATATCGGTACAATGCTCCCAGCAAGCCAGATCCCGCGATTGATACACACGCACACCGGGCAGCCATTCAAAGGACGAAACGACGATATAGTACATCTCCCCAGCCCGCACGATACACGGGTCAGGATTAAAGCCCCGCAAAATCGGGTTCTCAATCAGCTTGTTCATAAGGTTTCAGGGTTCTCCTTTTCATCATCCGCCGCAATCAGCCGTCTATTCCGTATCATACATAAAGCAGCGGCTACAAAATAACAAAACGAAAGCGGGAAGCCAAGGTATTGGGTGCCGAGAAGCAGGCATAATCCTGCGAGTACGTAAAAGACAGCAGCTGCCATAAGGCGGTTGTTTCTGGCTCCGCATAGTCCGGCCAGAATCGCCAATATCATCACGGCCATGACCGTGATGCCGAACCAGGCCCCCAGCGTGCGCATTCCCTCATAGCTTTCCTGCAGCATCAGACCGCCGTTACTCTCCCGCAGCATTGGGAAAAGCGTCGTTTCAAAGGTGCCGATGGGCATCTGCAAAATTACCATGGAAAATCCGCCGGCGAACACCGCTGTCATTACGGAAGCGAACCAGCATATGCCTACCTCCCATTTTCGCAGCGTCACGGGCTATTTCCTCCATCCTGCCAGAAGTCCGTTCCGGCAAAGACCTTCCCCTTGGTCCATGCCTCCGCCCCAGCAGCCAGACAGCCTGCCCAAGGCACGCGAATCGTCCGCATCGCGACCGCATCCCGGGCGCTGTATTCACGGTAATCGACTGTTTCTTCGTTTGCAGGGTTGCTCCAGTTATCCCAGCCTGCGGGATCAATATGCCCGCCCATCCGGCAGCCGGCATATACAGTTTTGGCATACTCCCGCCACGGACGCCCGAGAAACACGGATGAAACTCCCGGCTCGGCGGTCAAGAAGCAGTTTTTGAACACATAACCGTACTGCTGCCCTTGCGGCGTAGACGCGGCGGCGATGTATCCCGGCTGGCTCTCCACATGCCGCAGGCTGCGGATTTTGCAGGCCTCGAAAAAAGCGGTGGCCCCGCCAAAAACAAAGTCAACCGTTCCCTCGATATAACAGTGCTGGTACAACTGCCGGTACTGTTCGTGGTGCTCGCGCAGCGGAATGCCGCCAAAGCTCGCCCGCTCCCGCGGTTTTGGCGGCAGCGGACCGGTGAACAGGGTGTCCTGATGCCCCTTGAAGGTGCAGTTCCTGAACACCGTTTCATCACAATGCGCATACACGGCCACCGCTTGCCCAATCTCCTCCCCCTGCCCGGCTGTATTGGAGACAGTCAAATTCTCCAGCACAAGTCGTCGTCCTCCCAAAAACAGGGTGGGAGTTGCGAACGTTCCGATTTCCTCGTCATGTTCGTCAAGCTCTTTGGCATACCGGTTCATGCTGATTTCCACCTGCCCGATCCCCACAATACGCAGCCATGAACGGTAAATACGGACCGTCTCCTTATAAACCCCTGGCAAAATATACAGAGTCTCCGGCTGCTGCGGATCTCTCTGCTCCAAAGCATCAATAGCAGCCCGTATGGTGTCGAAATCACAAAAGGGTTCTTTTCCTACCAGCATCGTGCACGCGTTCCCCCTTAGCAATGATCCCAATTATAGATGGCTGGCCAAAAAACGCTGCCAAGCCGTCCTCATTTCCAACGTCTCCATATGCCCCCCGGAAGTGATCACAGGCTGCCAATGCTCCGGCCTGCCTGCTTCACGGTATGCTGCCGCCAGCCCTTCAGCCAGGTGTTCGACCCCTTCGATGGGACACAGCCTGTCATTCCTGCCCGTCAAGCTCATGCGCGGACGGGGGACAATCCTTTTCTGAATATCCAGTGTGGTGAAATGCTTCAGCAGTCCGGGAACATACGAGTAGAAACCATGATGGTCCAAGCCTCTTTTGGCTATCAGGGTGTGGGCATCCACCTGTCCACAAATGTCGATAACGACCCCAATCCGTTCATCGAGCGCCCCCAGCCACCATGCCATCAAACCGCCCATCGACATGCCGATGGTTGCGATCCGTTCAGCATCGATTTCTTGACGCGTACACATATAATCAAGCAACCGGCGGTTATCGTAAAGCATCATGCCCCACATGACCCGGCCGTGCCACAGCATTTCCTTCACCAGCTCACTTTCGGCTTTGCCGCCCCGTTCATTGAAGCCCCACATGTCGATGCAGCACACCGCATAACCCATCCCGGTCAGCACCGAGGCGAATGACGGCTGCTGCAGATATGTGCTGCTGTGGATCAGTTCATTACGCCCGTTGGTATAATTTCCGCCATGGGAATGGTTGAACACGACCAGCGGATAAGGCCCCTCACCTGTTAAGGGAAAAGCAATAGAGGCGGGCACCAGCTCAAGCCCGTTAAGATCGAGCAAAACGGATTCCAGTCTGTATCCGTTCTGCTCCTCCTCCCTCATCACTTCCGCCGATATCGGCGTTTCCGGGGGGAGGTCGCCCAATAAGCTCAGCAGCAAGTCCTTCTCCATATCCATCCTCCCCGTTCACAAAGTTGATGCAGGTGTCACGGTTACCTGCTCCACCAGCTTTTCCGGTTTGGCGGTATTTTTCGTGCGGCAGTTGATGACCTCAACATCTTCCCCATTTTCAATGTAAAAGGCAGGCCCTTCATGGTTCTCAATCGTCACCTGCTGGAACAGAATGTCCCGTACATTGCCCAAATAAAAACCGCGCTTCTTCATCTCTTCCAGGCCAGACATCATCGCCGGCAGGCCGGGAATGGCAGGCTCTGCCATGGAGATATCGATATTGGTGAACGTAATTTCAGAAATATAGCGCTCCGCCAGCCCGTACAGGAAGCCAGCCGAAGCATGAACGTTGCGCGCGGTGATATGGTCAAAATGAATACGTCTGAAGCATGGCGTTTCCTCTGTGACCGGATACGGATTTTTGTCCCACACATATTTGTCCTTGCCACGCGGGCCGCAGAAATAATACAGGTTCAGAATAAAAGGACAGATGACCTGATCCATGACGATGTTGGTCACGCGTATATCCTCAATCGTACCTCCGCGTCCTCGTCTGGACTTGAGCCGGATGCCGCGATCTGTCTGCTGGAAAACGCAATTACTGATCGTGACATTGCGGATGCCGCCGCTCATTTCACTGCCCAGCACCACCCCGCCGTGTCCATGTACCATCGTGCAGTTCGTAATCGTAATGTTTTCACACGTTATGCGCTGCTCGCTGTCCTCCGTCCCTGACTTGATCGCAATGCAGTCATCCCCCACATCAATGCTGCAGTTGCTAATGTGCACATTGCGGCAGGATTCGGGATTGATACCATCCGTATTCGGAGAATCCGCAGGGTTATAGATGAACAGATTGTCAATGGTAACATCGCTGCAGCGGATGGGATTCACCGTCCATGACGGCGAGTTGCGCAGGTTCAGGTCCTTGATCGTAACCCGCCGGCAGCCGTCAAAGCTGATCAGCTTGGGACGTGGAAACTGCAAATCCTCCGGCGTGTTCCGCTGCTTCTCCCACCAGGGCTGGCCGTTTCCCTCCAGCGTGCCTGATCCGGTGAGCGAGATGTTCTCCAGGTTCTCCCCATAGATGCAGGAGGCATGAACCTGCCGGTTTACTCCCTCCCACCTGGATTCCACCGCCGGATAATCTTCGGGTTCTGTGCTGAAGGACAGCACTGCGCCGGGGCTCAAGTGCAGCTCAATATTGCTCTTCAGAAAAATGGCGCCGGTCCGGTAAGTTCCCGCAGGCACATACACCGTGCCTCCCCCTGCCCGGCTTGCCGCTTCAATCGCGTCCGCAATGGCCGCGGTGGCCAGCGCCCCGGTATCCCGGGACGCTCCGTAATCTGTTATGTTATACACCTGCATTGGAGCTCTCTCCTATCTGCTGTCCGTCCGGGTCCTTCAACTGCTCGTATTCGCAGCATGCCTTCAGGAAGGCCCCAAGCCCTTTCTGGTCATTGGTTATAATCGGCTCGCTGATATAATAAGCGAACGTTCCGTCTCTCTTGTCGGCACCGCCCAAGCCTGCGACCTGGCAGTTCTTATTCAGATTGACGAGCCCTTCCTTCGTTTCCGTCACAAATTCGGTGACGACACCCTGGAATGCGCGGTCCAGCGGGTCCAGCCAGCTTTGATCCAGCACGCCCAACCGAATGCCTTTGGCCATGGCGTACGTGATCATGCTGGATGCGGAGGCCTCCAGATAATTGCCCTTGCGTTCCGCTTGATCGACCACTTGATACCAGACACCTGTAGCCTTATCCTGATATTTTTGCAAAGCTGCCAGCGTATCCCGTAATATGCGGCACAGCGTGTCATAATCCGCATGGCTATCAGGCAGCAGCTCCAGCATATCCGTCAGTGCCATCACATACCAGCCCAGGGAACGTCCCCAGAAGTTAGGGGAATGTCCCGTGTCCGGATTGCACCATGGCTGCACACGCTTTTCATCCCAGGCGTGATACAACAGGCCCGTGGCCTCATCCTTTGTGTGCCGCTCGCACAGGATGAACTGCTTCGTGACATCGTCGAGCTCTTCACCATTTTCAAATGTCAACAGATACTCCAGATAAAACGGTGATCCCATATACAAGCCGTCCAGCCAGATTTGGTATGGGTAAATCTTTTTATGCCAGAATGCCCCTTCCGAGGTGCGCGGATGTGACTTAAGCTGTTCCCTTAACAGGCCGGCTGCCTTTTTGTACTTCTCCTGCCCAGTCTCGCGGTACAGGAGAAATAACAGCTTGCCATTGTTGATATGATCGATATTGTACTCTTCCAGACGATAACCACGGATGCTCCCGTCCTCCTGGATGAAGTAGTCCATATTATCCTGGATAAACCGGAAATACTTCCGGTCCCCCGTTCGCTTCCACAGCCCCTCAAAACCCTTTAGCACGACCCCGTAGTCATAGGACCACTTGCAGTCATAACCTCTCGCCTCATACAGCCTTGGCGTGCGCTGCATAATGGAATCGGCCGTTCGTACGGCCCACTGTGTATTCAATGTCTTCCCCTCCCCGGTTTGATCTTGTCATTGCATTCTTCGCTACTCAGGGATTTGAGCTTTTGTATGCCGCCTCATATTCGCTGATGATTTGGCTTCCCCCGGCATTCTTCCAGTCCTGCACCGCCTGTTTGAATCCGTTTTCATCAATTTGACCCATGATATACATGATGGTGGCATCTGTTATAATTTTCTCAAGCTCTGTTCCCTTTTCATTGGCGGTTGCGGAGTCCAGCGGAACGCTTGGGTCAAGCACGGCAAATTCCGCGTTCTCTTTTACCAGCTGATTGGCCAATTCCTTGTCGGGGTCGGCATCCTTCAAGGAATAGGTGACCTCGCTCGGCCTGGAGCTGGAAAATGGCTGTACATCCGCCTGCCACTTATCCTGATCCAGCCTTTTAAACGCCTCATTTTCATCAAATTCATAGTGGACCCCTTCAATGCCGCCGGTCATATACATGTACACTTCTTCATCGATCAAATCGTCCACGAACTGCAGCAACCGCTTCAACTCCGCTTCGGATTTCACCTCTGACTTCGGAAACGCCAGCAGCCCGCCGACACCGTTTCCCTCGGACCAGATATGATATTGGCCGTCGCCTTTTGAAATTTTGTTGACAGGCACGACCTCCATCCCGTCCTGAATCCCCTTCGCCAGATTCTTCAGGTTCGCGATATCAATCATGCCGGTATATATGCCCGTCTTGCCCTGGGCAAACTGCTGCTGCTGATCCGATTTGGCCGTCACTGCAAAGTCCTGGATCAAATACCCGTTCTCAAACAGCTTCCGCGAATAATTCAGAGCTCCCATATACTCCGGTGTATCGAATTCAGGCGTAAACTTGCCCTGTTCGTCAACCTTCCAGCCGTTGGGGGAGCCAAAATAGGAGCTGATCGTTTTAAAGCTGCTGTATCTCAGATCGGAACGGTCCCCGAAGCCAACCGTATCATCTTTTCCGTTGCCGTCCGGATCGTCCTCCGTAAAAGCCCTGGCCACTTCATACAGCTCATCCAGGGTCGTCGGCACTTTCAGCCCCAGGCGGTCAAGCCAGTCCTTGCGGATGACCAGTCCGCCCCGGGCCAAATCTTTCTGGAACGGCACGCCGTACAGCCCGCCTTCAATGGAGGCGGCTTTCCTTACTTCCTGCGGGATTTCCTTCAGGTGCTCGTAATCGTCCAGGTAAGGACTGACATCCCAGAACAATCCGGATTTCAGGGAACTGCGCACAGATGAGTTATCCAGCAGTGTCAAAGTAACGATATCCGCCAGCTGTCCCGAAGCAAGCGCCGTGGTGATGCGCTCCTCCTTAGAGGCGTCGGGCACCCAGTTAAAGGTGATCTTCGTATTGGTATATTCCTCAATCTTCTTCTGAATGACATCCGTCGGCGGAGAAGCCGTGTGCAGAATGTTCAGCCACGTCAAGGACAGGGTCGAATTCGGATCATAGGTCTGATTGGCATCCGCCCCCTTATCGCTTGCCCCTCCTCCGCAGCCGCTTAAAACCAGAGCACCGGTCAGAAGAACGGACATGCTGATAGCTAACGTTCGCTTAAAGCTCTTTTTTCTCATGGGTTCTGCTCCTGTACTTAAATAGTTTTACGGGTTCACTTCCTTATAAGCAGCTTCATATTCTTCAATCATCCGGTTACCGCCGGAATTCCTCCAGTTCTCCACCGATGCCTTGAAATCTTCCAGGCTCGATTCGCCCAAAATATACTTGTAAGTGGCATCTGTAATGATTTTCTGCAGCTCGGAGCCCTGTGTTGTGAATGTTTCCGAGTCCAGCGAATAAGCCGGATTCAATACGGCATGTTGCGCATTTTCCTTGATCAGCTTGTCGGATTTCTGCTTTAACGGGTCCGCATCATGGATGTCATAGCCAAACTCTTTGGGACGGGTGGAAGAAAACGGCTGCACCTCCTGCTGCCACAAATCCGTATCTGTAATCGTCGTCGCATTATCTGCATCCACCGTATAATGCGTCCCTTCGATGCCATAAGTCATCAGCGCGTAGACATCCTCGTCCATCAGGTCATTGATGAATTTGAGGATACGCTTCAATTCAGCTTCATCCTTCACTTCTGATCTCGGGAACGCAATGAGCCCTCCGATACCGTTGTTGGCCGCCCAGATCGCGCGGTCGCTTTCGTTGCCGGTGGTAGTGATGTTGTTGACAATTTCAAGCTCCATGTTGTCCTGTATGCCCTTTGCCATATTCAGCAGGTTTTTGCTGTCAAATAAAGCACCGACATAAATCCCCGCTTTCCCCTGGGCAAATTTCTGCTGCTGGTCCGTTTTGGCCGTGACGGCAAAATCCTTGTTAATGTAACCGTTATCAAATAACTTCTTCATAAAATCCATCGTAGCGATATATTCCTGGGTCTCAAACTCCGGTGTCATTTTTCCGTCCTCGCTCACCTTCCAGTTGTTCGGTACACCGAAATACGAGCCCAGCGTCTTGAAAGCGCCGTAGATCAGATCATTCCGGTCCACAAAACCGGTCGTATCCGCTACACCGTTGCCGTCAGGGTCCTGTTCAGTAAAAGCCTTCGCCACAGCCATCAGGTCATCGGTCGTTTTCGGGAGCTCCAGGCCGAGCTTATCCAGCCAGTCCTTGCGGATGGTAATCCCGTTGCGGGCAAGATCCTTCTGGAAAGGCACCCCGTACAGCTTGCCGCCAATGGATGCCGATTTGCGGGTATCGTCAGGTATCTTCGCCAGATTCGGGAATTCATCAAGGTATGGACCTACCTCCCAGAACATGCCGGATTTCAGCGCGTTCCGGACGGAGGAGTTATCAAGGATCGTCAAGGTAACAATGTCCGCCAGGGAATTGGAAGCCAGGGCCGTATTGATCCGCTCCTCCTTGGATGCGTCCGGAATCCAGGAAAACTGAATGTCCGTGTTTGTTTTCTCTTCAATCTTGTTTAGTACGGTATCCGTTGGAGGAGAAGCCGTGTGCAAAATATTGAGCCAGGTGACGGTTGCTTTTGCGTTTTCATCATAAGTCCCGGCATTTTCCCCCGTACTTTTACCGCCGCCGCAGGCTGTCAGCAGCAATGCGCAGCTGAGGAACAAAACCGCCGTTTTTTTACCTTTTCCCTTCATCTTCACTGCCCCTTTTTATATTTTTGGTGAAACGGATACTGCTATATCTTCCTCCTCCGCCGCAGCCGCCCGTTCCATCCGGGCGAATACCTGATGGGTCATCCACATGACGAGATAGCCCATGAGGCTGGCTCCGGCAAAGGTAAGAATTCCTGGATAAAACCGCAAAATGAGTCCACCAGACACGGCAATCGCCACAAACAGCACAAGCGTGTACTGCAAGTGGGAGAAGCCGATTACAAACGACATGCGGATTTTGAACCCGATGCCCTTCCAATCGTAATGGACGAGCAGCGGAAATATATACGCCAGCGAAATCATGTACAGAAATACGCCGAGCAGCACAACTACACGCACGTACCAGGAGGAGACATACAGGAGATCAACATACAGCACATATCCGGCGAGACCGTAGATGACCCCGAGCAGCACCCCCTCCTTGAAATTCTCCCGGAAGTACCTGACAAAAGCGGGGAATATGGCCGCATCCTCATTGCCGCGAATCCACTGCCGCTGGATGCTCAGCATGGCGGCGGTCGCGGGACCGAGGCCGAATACGCCCAATCCCAGGATGACAGCCAGTGTCCACAGCAGATTCAAATACACCAGCCGCAGCAGACGCATGCACCATTGGTTCAGCGTTTCCACAAACTGTATCATCGCGCATCCTTCCCATCCTGATTAATAGACGCCATCTTCCCCGAATTTCTTCGCGAGCTTGTTGGACAAGACCACGAGGACCAGACCTACGACACCCTTGAACAAACCTACTGTCGTACTGAAGCTCAACTGGCCGTTCTTAAGGCCCGCCGTATAGATATACGTATCAAAAATTTCGGCAACCTCGCGGTTCAGCGAGTTCAACAGCAGATACATATGCTCAAAGCCGAGGTCCAGCGTGCTGCCGATCTTCAGGATCAGCAGCGTAATGATGACCGGCCGGATCGCCGGCAGCGTTACGTGCCAGGTTTTCCGGAACCGTCCCGCTCCGTCCATCTCAGCCGCCTCATACAGCTGTGTATCCACAACGGTGATGGCCGCTAGATAGATGATGGTGGACCAGCCGAGCTCCTTCCAGATGATCTGCCCGATGTAGACCGGACGCAGCCATTCCGGCGAGGTAAGGAAGCTGATTTTGTCGCCTCCCAGCGTGGCAATGAGCTCATTGAGCACACCCCCGTCTACAGTCATAAACACGTAGGAAATGGAAACGATGATGACCCAGGACATAAAATGCGGAATATAAATGACCGTTTGCACGGCCGTTTTGAAATACCGGTTCTTCACCTCATTCAGCATCAGGGACAGAATGATCGGCAGCGGAAAGAAAATGACAATATTCAGCGCGAACAAAATCAGCGTATTGCTCAATAACATAAAAAAGGTCGGCTCCGTAAATAACCGGATAAAATGCTTTAACCCGACCCATGGGCTACCCAGAATACCGAGAAACGGCTGATAATCCTGAAACGCGATGATCAGCCCGCCCATGGGAAAATACTTGAAGATGATAAAATACAGTACTCCAGGCAAAACCATCAGATACAGGAGTTTGTTTCTTCGGATACTTACGAGATGACTGGCCGGTTTCTTTTTTTCCATGTTCACATCCACTGCTGCAGCTGTTGAAGCCTTCACTTGGCAACCTCCTTTAGACGCTCCGTTTACGTCTTCCAGCGTATGTGTTTTCCCGCATTCCGTACATAATCATTACTTGATAGCGTTTGCAAAAGGCCGTAATACCGCGGCTTTCCGCGTTTCTTACCTTAGCTGGTGATTACTTTATCAGCTCATGATTATCCGCTGCTGAAAGCCACCTGCTGCCCGTGCAGCAACACCTCACAAGCTGATTATGTACGTAACCGGAGGCTCCTGATAAAGTCTACATGTAAACGAATACAGGGAGGATAACGCATGGCACAACGACTCAGAAAGAAAAACACTGTGGGCGGCCGCATTTTCACGGCGGTAAACAGTACACTGCTCATTCTCATCGCCCTTACCTGTCTCCTGCCTTTTGTAAATGTTATAGCCAGCTCCTTCGCTTCAACCCAGGAGGTGGTGGCCAAGAAGTTCATTCTGTTCCCTACCACGTTCTCCTTGGATGCTTACAAGTACATCCTTTCCACACCGACCATTTTCAAAAGCCTGGGCGTATCCGTCGGCGTGACATTGGTGGGAACGCTCGTAAGTATGGTGCTGACTGCATTTATGGCCTACGGATTGTCGCGAAAATATCTGCTCGGCAGAAATGTCATCAACTTTCTTGTCGTCTTCTCGATGCTGTTCAGCGGTGGCATGATCCCAACCTTTCTGGTGGTGAAAAGCCTTGGCCTGATCGATTCCTACTGGTCGCTGATTCTTCCGGTCGCCATCAACGCCTTTAACATGATCATTATGCGGAATTTCTTTCAGGCACTGCCCGATAGTCTGGAGGAATCGGCCAAGATGGACGGGGCAACAGACTTTGGCGTATTCCTGAAGATCATGCTGCCTTTGGCGCTGCCGTCCATTGCAACGATTTCCTTGTTCTATGCCGTTACCTATTGGAACACCTATATGAATGCCATTCTTTATTTGAACGATTCCAACAAATGGCCGATCCAGATCCTGCTGCGCCAAATCGTCATCGTCTCCAGCGGCATGCAGGCCGAAAGCGGCTCCGTGGATGTCATCCCGCCGGCGCAAACGATCAAAATGGCGGTGATCGTGATCGCTACCGTTCCGATGCTGATCGCATATCCTTTTGTACAGAAGCACTTTACGAAGGGCGCTTTGCTGGGCGCTGTTAAAGGTTGATAAGCTGCTAAAAGAAAAAGAAGTCTTTTCTTCCGCACGGATCTGCAGAAGCGAAAGGCTTCTTCTTTGTGTTCCTGGTTGTTCTCAGTTGGCCTGCTTCATTTTCCGGTATGCTCCGGGCGTGACATGCTCCTTCTTGCGGAAGGAGCGGATAAAGTTCTGCGGATTCTGATACTGGAGGCGCTCCGCGATTTCCTTGATCGTCATGTCTGTATCGATCAGCCACTTCTTCGCCATATCCAGCCGGTAATTCATCAGATAGTCGCTGAAGGTCGTGCCGAATTCTTTTTTGAAAATGCTGCTCAGGTAGTTCGGATTGTAATGCAGCCGGTCGCCGATCATTTCGAGCGACAGCTCATGGTCGTATTCGGCGCGCACGATCGCGGCAATCTTCTCCGAAAGGGAACGGAACTGCTGGTTGGTCTTCTCTTTCATGCTGCGCACCATCGGGAAAATCACCTGCTCTACAAGCAGTCTCTCCACCTCTTCGGGATTGCGGATGCTGAGCACCCGCTGGTACAAGGCGTGATTGTTCTGGGTCATCAGAACATCAATGCCCAGCA
Organism: Paenibacillus jiangxiensis; assembly: GCF_046098255.1. Classification (NCBI taxonomy): domain Bacteria; kingdom Bacillati; phylum Bacillota; class Bacilli; order Caryophanales; family Paenibacillaceae; genus Paenibacillus; species Paenibacillus jiangxiensis. Next base: position 129,131 of record NZ_JBJURI010000005.1, on the reverse strand, counting down.
CCTGCTCCAGCTGGATAAGGTTGTTCACGAGCCGTACGAGCGTGACTTCCAAATGGACGGCATTTTTGTTATGCTTCATCAGCTCGGCCAGCAGCGGATACAGCGCGCGGGACACCTGCTCCTCATCTCCGAGCCGTATGGCGTCAAACAGCTGCGTTTCCAGCTGGACAGGATAATGCAGCAGCACTGGACCGGAGACAACCTTGGTGATGTCTTCGTAAAAGATAATCGACTCTTTGCCCAGGTTCAGGCGGTGGTGAAGAGCCTGCTTGCTCATTTCACAGGCCTCCTTGCTCTGCAGCAGGTTGCCGTACGATTTGCTGATCCCGATGCTGATGGAACATTGCAAATACTCTTTCACCGTGCGAATCATCGTTGTCGCATATTCCAGCACCTGTCTTCGGATCTCCAGTTCGTTTCTTTCGCTGAAGGCAACGATGGTCGCCTGGGTGTCATCATTCAGGATGATCGGAAGCAGCCTCCGTTCCGCCGGAATGACCTCCTCCGCCACCTTGTTCACCGCCAGCAGCAGTACATCCTTGTCGGACGCCTCCCGTTTGCCAAGGTTGTCGAGCTGGACCAGCATCGTCACATACACCCGGTTGCCCAGCACATCATAACCAAACCGCGGCAATTTGTGCTCCAGCTCCTCCCTCGTGACACGGTTGCGGAACAGGTTGAGGATCAGCTGTGTTTCCAGCTGAGGCAGCTCCGACTGAACCAGCGTTTCAAGGCTTTTCTTCTCCGTAATGATCGAATCGATGGAGTTAATGATCCAGTCGATTTCATTGTTGGACGTAAACTGCGTATCCTCCGGCAGGCTGCGCTTGATCCGCAAAATCGGCTTCGTGAAATAAACGGAAATCGCATAAGCAACCACCCCAATAAACAGCATCAGCAGCAGGCCCATCGTGATGAGGCCGAAACGGGTTATTTTTAAGGCGTCGTTCACTTCCTTCTGGTCCAGCAGGGTGATATATGTCCAATTGTTGTAAGCTGATTTGGCATAAAGCGCCTTTAACGGTGCCTCCTTGGAACGGTCCAAAGAAAGCATCCCCGCGTCCTTCTGCGCGGCGGCTGTGCTGGAGATCGTACGCAGCTGATCGGCCGTTAACGAGTTTGCTCCCGGATCGGTTTCATACATCAGATCGCCCTGTCTGTTGACAATAAAGACAGCCGGATGATCCCCTGTCTTGATCATGCGGTCCAGCGTATCGAAAGAAATGTCCGATAAGGCGATCGCCTGCTTCTTCGTGGAGAACGCGGGCAACGTATTGACAAAACGAATTCCCGTATCCGTCTTGAGCCAGAACAAGCCTTGGGCCTGATTGTTGATATAAGTATCGTATAAACGGTCCAGATCCGCTTGTGTCAGATGTGAGAGGCTGCCGTCCGATAACTGCCATTTCTGCTTCAGGCTGATCAGCGTATAAGTCGTTCCTTCCATGCCCATCGAAGCGATGTAGTTGAGCTGTGTGTTGATGTTCCGGTAGGCGACAAAATCCTTCTCGGTAATGGGGTTTTCGACCACCTCGTTGAAGGATTGGGTTGTGCTGTATGTACTGAAAGCGTATTCAATCGTCTGAATTTTTTGCTCCAGATTATTTTTGATTTGTCTGATGTAGCTCTCTTTGCTGTCCGCCAAACGGTCAACAACGGAATTCATGGTATGGTAGTAAATATATATTTCAAAGCTGGCGACGAGTCCAATGCCCAAAACCAGAATCGGAATAAAAATTTTGTAAAACATGACCCCTTTTTTCATTGCGATCCTCCATTGGTCGGTGTAATTATATGTAATTATAGCGTTTCCAATGTGAGGAATCTATGATAAACTTCAAGAACTTGGCGTCAGATCATGAATTTTTCACACTATTTAAGAGGGCAATGAGGCCTCCTCCTTTCGTATGTTGTGAGGCGCTCCGAGAACGAAGCATTCCTACAATCGCTGTTGACCCCAAATTTCAATGAACTATTCTTTAAGAGGAAGAAATTTGGTGCCAAAGGCGAACGCTGCGCTTTTCCGGAATTGCTTCGTCCTCTCCGCTGCTGCGTGCATCCCCCTACTTAAACCCATAGCCTCGCTTGCGTGATCTTTATTGCCCCTGCCAGCTTAAGCACGCCAAATAGGCCAACCAGAAGTTTCTAGTTGACCTAAAAATTTAATTTTAAACCAGATAACATCGCACATCTCCTGCAACTTCTAAATTTGATTTGATCTAAGCTGGAGAGCAAGAGCAGATTCCTCACTGTTATCGACCTTGTATTCTTCGTACTCATACATACCATCTTTTTCTGCCCCGTCCAGCAGATTGCCCAAGCCCCCGAAAATACTTCCCTCTTCCTTACGGATCACCGCTTCCTGCGGCGGAGAGAATGCGGTCCGCCATTCTGCTCAACGGCAGGGACTGCACCCACACCTAACCCGGTCCTCGCAGCGTGGCGAAGAACAGACCTTCGCCGCCGAAGAACCTGGCTCCCGGCTTCCGCTGGAACTCAATATCCACCGATACGCCTTTGGCCGCACAGAGATTTCAATCCACACGCTCCATGTGGAGCGTGACGTACATTTCCGCCTGGATGTCGGAGTTTTTGCCATTTCAATCCACACGCTCCATGTGGAGCGTGACGACATTCAACGCAAATATGCTCCAATAGGCGCCGGATTTCAATCCACACGCTCCATGTGGAGCGTGACAGCAACGTTATCTCACCGATATACCCACGGCACTGATTTCAATCCACACGCTCCATGTGGAGCGTGACCGATTCCATCTCGAACGGGGCCTCGCCGAGTTTGGCATTTCAATCCACACGCTCCATGTGGAGCGTGACGCCCGTCCTGTATACCCGATAAATCGCACAGAGGCATTTCAATCCACACGCTCCATGTGGAGTGTGACTACCTCCATAGCATAATAATGTTCCGTACAAGGAAAATTTCAATCCACACGCTCCATGTGGAGCGTGACTAGATTTTTATCTGCATCCCATACCCGTGGCACATATTTCAATCCACACGCTCCATGTGGAGCGTGACGGCGTTTGCCCTCGCTCTTTCCCCGGTCACATGGTATTTCAATCCACACGCTCCATGTGGAGCGTGACAGCGAAAATGTAGGGGATTCATCTACTTAGGGCATGAATCTCCTACAAATCCTTGTAAAACAATGCTATAAAAGTGTTAATTCACAGTTGACTTTTCAACGCCCAGCTTAAGAAAGGATATTATCGACAAAATTCGCGGTGCGAATGTCCCAGGGATTTCATGTGCGCTTCACATTCGCACCTCAGAGAATGAGTGGGCTTTCCATATCATATGACTCTTTGGCCCCAATATGGTCAACCTTCGTCTTGTAGTTTTCTCCCAAATTATAGAATCGCAGACTATCCGTGTCCTTATCTATCAGCTCTTCCAGTTCATACTTCAACTTGCGAAGCTGAGTGGAGTCGAGGATACATTCAAACACCGAGTTTTGCACACGTTGACCGTGGTCTACACATTTCTTGGCTACTTTAGTCAGACGGCGCCTTCCTTCTTTATCCATTGTACTGACATCATACGTAATCAGAACCAGCAACACAACACCTACTTCCACAAAAATGGCGGATATTCATCGAGATCCCCACGGATATGTCGGGCCAGCAACAAAGCTTGGGCGTAAGGAACGAGGCCCCAAGATATTTTTTCATTCAAATAAGGGTGTATGATCTTGTCCTGTTTCCGCTCCTGCCACGCCTTGATCACTACTTTCCTCGTCTCATCTTCCATAATAACAGCGCCGTTCTCCTTCTGGTAGAAGCCCTTGGCATTAATGATCTTCTTATTGATCAGAGAAAGCACAAAACGATCAGCATACACCCCCCGCAACTCCTCCATCATATCAAGTGCCAACGAAGCACGCCCCGGCTTGTCCCGATGCAAAAAACCAACATACGGATCCAGCCCAACGGATTCCAGCGCTCCCTTCATATCATTAGAGAGCAGCGTGTATGCAAAAGACAATAATGCATTAACATTGTCCAGTGGCGGGCGCTTGTTGCGGCCGTGGAAGAAGAACTGCTCCTTCTGTTGCAGGATCAGATCATCGAACACCGAATTGTATTGAACGGCTGCCGCGCCCTCCAACCCGCGTAATATATCCAGAGCTTCTACACCGCGAACCAAGGCCATCGTCTCCGTCAGCGAGCCTGTGACCCGCTTCACTCTGTTTGTATCTATACGCAGCGGATAATCTCGACTCGCCCGCTCCAATATCCATTTATGGTTGTACAATTTGCCAACGATCATATTTCTCGCCATTAGCGCGCTTTGGCGCTCATCATCCGAAATCCGGTACTGCTCTTTGCGCAGCACGACATTCCCGCGATCCTCGCCAATAACGCGCGCCTGAAAACGTCCAGTGCGGGTCATAAAGGTCAGTCCAATGTTACGCGTCGCACAAGCTCCCATCAAAGCCGGACTCACACCTGCATAACCGAATGTGCGCCTCAAAATTGTGCAGCGGAAATCGGCCAATCGCTTTCTCTTCCTGCTTGACTACAATATTCTCACCATCTAGCGACAAGTACGTGTCCGGTATCGTCACAAAAAGAGTATTTAACAGTTTTTTCATTCCTTAATCCTGCTTTCAATATAGCTTGAGACCGTTTTCCGAGCCAGCATCTCCGGCAAACATACCAAATTCAAGGAGCAGTTCTGACAATGGGGCCCTGCCTTTGCTTTTGGCGTATGCTTCCTGTCATAATAATGCCGCATCTCCTGCACACTCTGTTTGACCAGCTCCCGATCAGCCGCAGTAACGGGCACTTCCACCCGATGCTTGATTTCATCATAATAGAAATAACCCAGTGACAGATCACATACGAGCATCTCTTCCAGACAGATCAATTGTGCAACGAGCTGCGAATGGTCGGAAGCATTGCGCTTGGGCTTGCCTCGCTTATATTCAACGGGATAGGGAAGGTACAAGCCTTCCTCCCCCGCCAAGGGTACGCCTGATGGATCACGGATAAATTCCACCACATCGCATATGCCTGTCAAACCAAGCTCTCTGGAGTGGATAGGCATGGCGCGCACGATGAGCTTGTCCCCTCTTTTCTCTCGAATCAGCGGCTGATCCGCTTTCTCGTGCAGATGGGAGCCTTCAATTGTCCGGACGTTCTCCGCCCACTGCTGTTCAATATGAATCAACGCCCACTGCCGTCTGCAAAAGTTAAAATGCTGGATACCCGACAACAACAGGTAATCGTCTTCGTCATAAACCTTCATACTGCTGGCATTCCAGTCCATCAAGCTGCTGAAGGGTGAATGTATAGTCCTCAAACTTCGTCGCTTGAACGACATCAGGATTCAGCTTATAGTCAAGCGAACGATGAACCTTTGCCGACGAATATTGGCCCAGCTTGCTCTTGTGTTCCCACCAATACAACTGATGAACTTCCATGCTGCCATCGGGACGAGCAGAGGATGTATCATTCGCGAACAGAGTACGCAACGCTTCCTTCAGTTTCTCGGCATCCTCGATTGTGAAGCCTGTTTTTTCCGCCAATTGCGTATTAATACTTCCATAGAACACATACACGCCAAAATCCACCCGATGCTTCATCCCCATCGTATCCGAGCTTTTCTTATCGGGGTCCTTCTGCGTGACGGCATTTACGCTTTTGGTAATTTGCATGCTGGAAATATCGATGGGATCAATACTTACAGCGGTATGGATGGATACCGGACCGCGAATACCGATCGACACATCTGAATCTTTGAAAGCAAACACTTGACCAAAGCTGCGAACGTCGATCCATGATTTGCAGGCTCCTTGGGCGTAAAGCTCATTGTTCTGCTTTTTCCCTTTGGCAAATTCCTGAATATCGGGGTTGGCATCCGCGCGATCCTTAATACTGCGATAACCGTCATCACGCCGCTCATCGGATTGAACAAGGATGGACTCCCCCATATCTTGCCAACGGTTGCGAATCTTTCTTTTGATGCACACATCGGAAATTTCACCACGGCCATCATAGCTCTGACGAGGGCGATTGCCATTTAAGGGGTCGCCATTAGGGTTGGCATTACGGACGGACAGGACAACGGCAAAATCTATTTTATGATCGAGAATAGTCATTGGATTCGCTCCTATTGGTTGGTTTTTTCTTGGTCATCTTGGTCATCTTGGTTCAAAGTGGCTTGTGTTGCAGCTGCAGCTTCCTTATCTTTCTTGCTTGTATATAAATCCCGACGTTGACTGTACAGGCCTATCAAATAAAGTCCGCTTAGCGGTTTGTCGGTAAAGTCCTCCATTTTAAATTTGGAGCCAACCTCATCAATTAGCCGACTGTACCATAAAGCATCCGTCCCCATTCGCGCCTGATAAGGCTGCAGACTGGACTGAATAATCTCCCACGTCCGTCTCGGATGCCGGGCGAAAGCATTCATGTAACGTACCGCGTTCGTAGCCCGTTTCTCTTCTTTGCCGAGCGCATTTCTCTCCAGCACATCAGCAATGGCCAGGAGTCGGCCGAACAAGTAGTCGCGGTCATCAGTTTCTGTATTCAAAGTCACTTTGAAGCCCTCCTTTTCATGTAATTTATTAATGAGCGCACATGTAATGCCCAGCGTCTTCTCCCATTCCCAAGGCTCCATACCTACCGGATTGGAAGCGCGGCTGATTGCGCTGCGTACAATATCAAGCGGAATGCTGCGACGATCCACAATACAAGGCAGCATCCGCTCCATCAGCCCTTTGATCACCTTATCGCTGGCCCTCGGACCATAAGCGGCAATAGCGATATCTCTGGTTGCCGGCGCACCTGGAAAGGTGATGATTCTGCCTTCGTCATTTTTGCGCCGATGCTCCCAGAAGCAGGTTTCGTGCCAATGCTGCAAATTATCGAGGAACGCCCCCCTCTTCATTTCGTTGTAATAGATAATAGACATTCGCCCGGGCGTTGCTGCATCCAGTACCATGATGATGACATTGGACCTATAATCGCTCTCATAGCGGTGGCCGTTGATTCCTTTGCGAATCTGATTGGCATACTCCTTATGCGTGCTGTCCCCGCCTGCTTCCTCTTCCTCGGACGCCGGGAACAAAGTGAATGCATCCTCATGCGGGTCCGGAACCTCCAACTGCTCCGTTCCCCATACAAGAAAAACCCTACCGTCCTTCTGAATACCTTGCTTCTCGATCAGCCACTTGAGCGCATTATGCGCCTTCTGGGACACCTCGTAACTCACGGCTGCCGCTTCGCGGCTCGTCTTGAACCGCCCACGATAGGTGAAGCCTGCCGAATCATTCGCCGAGATCAGCTTTGATTTGTCCCCCGAATTACGAATCCGACTTGCATGTTTGTCTGCATAAGGCAGCCGCTCACCCGTCACATAACATAACTCGATTTCCTGAAGGCTTCTATTATAGAACTGGATGAATGATTCTTGAACAGAGCGATCCCTCCACAACCTCGACTCTGCTTCACCTGGAATTTGTACTGCAAAACGGATGAACGCAGAACTTTGATCAGAAGCGATCACCTTAAAAATGGTCAGTTGTCCCTTCAGCTCTGTCTCTAACTCCGGTGTCAGCTTATTCCGCAGCCTGTTGTTCTCATCGACCCAGAGCTTTTGATCACGGATCAAATCCGCCATCAACGTCCCTTTTCGCAAATACTCGTAGACGCTTCTCACTTTGGGGTGAGAAGACGGCGATTCGCACCATTCACGAAGCTGTGCCATGTAATCAGCGTGCTGCGAGCCTTTCACTTCTCCGCAATAGGTTGTGAAATCGCCCGCCACATAGACGAGTTTATCGAACAGCGGATATGGGACTGGAGCGCTTGTCCGGCTGGCCGAAGCCTCGGTGCAAGGAATAATGGTATTGCTTTCACTTTTATCCACAATCGCAGCATACTGATAGTTCCCGTTTCCATCCAGAAAAACCTCAATATGTGCGCTCTGGGTCGTATGTGATATAGGAATCAGCGCGTAATCACGGCCAAATCGGTTTTTCTCAAATTGTCCGATGAGTTCGACATGCTTCTCATACGTCTGGTTCAAATTTGCAAGCCAGGTCATTTATACCCTCCCCTCTGGAAAGCACTCATCGTGCAGTTCATCCACAGATTGCGTGTTGACAGCGTTGAATGTCTTGACTGAGCCTGCACCAGTCTTGCGAATCATCGTACATTGCTCAGGTCGAATAAACGTAATGATGCCTTTCTCCATTTTGGCACGCCATAGACGGGTTTCACGCTCAGCTCGTCCTGTCTCATCCGGATAACTGATGCCATGCACCATCGTGCCAAAGTCGATCTCCGGGACTTCATCGTAAGCCCCCACTCCTTCATTGAAAACGCATGGCTCTACATAACCTTGGCATTCACGCGTCCCCAGGAAAATATCTCTGCGTCCGCCGACCTGAACAGAACGTTTGGCAATGTTATGGTGCTTGAACTCATTACGGTCATGGGCCAGATCCTCTCGAAGCAGGTTGAACTCAAAATGCGCCCTGACTCTGTAGCGAACATCTCGTAAATACGTGTAATAAGCAAGTGTATTCCCACCGTTATATTCAATGGGGCGCATGCCTTTGGACTCCGTCTGTATGACGTTCATCACCCTAACTTCATCAATGATCCAGATTAGAGTCGGTTTCCAGTATACGGAGGAAACGATTCCTTTCAACGCTTCATACGTCGGGACCTGATAACTAAATTTCTCGCCTCCAAGTTTCGTCAACGGGTCAGTAAATAAGGCGTAGTTACCGGACACTTCAAATTCTATTTGGTTGCGCAATCCACTATCTCCTTTCTTTTTCACAACACTGCATCCTGCCACACGCCTTCGCCCTCAGACTCTACGCCAAAGAACTCGTTGTACGCCGGTTCGCGTAAGGCGAGTACATGACCATGCAATAGCGGATATAAGTCGCCGTTCTTCTCCAGCTTTTTCCTGTCATGCTCATAGATGTTCACGACATACTGCTGCGACTGCTTCAGGAGATCTCCCAGCATGCGTATATCCAGTTCACCATTTAAATCAAGGATCAGCGTCCTTGCTGTTTCATCATAAGGAACAAGCACCGCTGTCGCCCGATTGCTGATCGCTTCGAAATGTTGCTCGGCTGTCGCCAAGGCGGCAGGAGTGATGACGCCGGGAAGCTTGCCATGCTTATTCTTGTAAGCATCCAGATAATAACGATTCGCCCCTAATAGTTGAAACAAATTTTGATTCAGCCGCTTGATCCGATATTCCATTTCATCCTTCATTTGCGCAAAATAGTATTCAAAATACTGCTTAACCGCAGCAACCGACAGCAGATCATGGCCATAAAGCTCGGGCTGTTCCTTAAACTCCGCCAACAGCCGTGTAGTCTGGTCAGCCCCGCATTGAATTTCCTTGAGCTGCTTCAAGCTCTCATCTGCCGATTTGATAATATACACTTGACGCAGTGCATCCTTGCCATGGCGGTTGCATCGACCCGCTGCCTGAGCGATGGAGTCCAGTCCCGCCAACGAGCGCACAACACATTCAAAGCTGATATCCACCCCTGCTTCAATGAGCTGCGTGCTTACACATACAACCCGTTCCTCAGCCTTGAGCGCCTCTTTCATCTCACCCAGTACTTCCTTCCGATGAGCCGCGCACATATTCGTGCTTAGATGAAAGAGCTTAAAATCACCTTGCCCTAGACCATCATGCTCGTGCAGCTCGTCATACAGCTTTCGGGCTGCCGCCTTCGTATTAAGAATGATGAGCGTGCTGTTGACCTCATCCATTCGTTCCAGCACAAACCCGCCAAGTTGATCAGCCTTCCACCCAAGCGGTGTCGTCCGGTCCACAATCTCAACACGCTTGAAGCTGTTGCCTACTTCGGCCATATTACCGATAATCTCAGGCTGTTCAGACAATCGCAGGCTATGCTTGACGAAATCTAGCGCAGGCTGCGTAGCTGTACATAACAACAAACTCGAATTACCCAAAATATTCAGGAAGTTCAACGCCGAATTAAAGAGCGAAATACAATTAATAGGAACCGACTGTACTTCATCAAAAATAATGACCGCATTAGAAAGCTGATGAAGCCTGCGAACATTCCGCGTACCTCTGGCATAAAAGGTATTCAGAAATTGAACCATCGTTGTAAAAATAATGGGACGATCCCAATTGTCTCGAGCGAGCTTCAGCTTTTTTCGGCGAAAGTCGTAGGCCTCGTCCTCCATCTCGTCCTTGTCGCTGGAAACGTATGTATCCGCTGCTCGAGCCTTCTTGTCTTCATGGATTACATTGGAATGGTGCTCCAGAATCATATCGTCTTCCTTGATTATTTTTCTGATCTCGTCGGCGTTCTGCTCAATAATCGTCGTGTAAGGTATAATATAAATAATTCGTTCCTTGCCGTGTTCAATCGCATGCTTCAATGCATATCGCAGGCTCGCCAGTGTCTTGCCGCCCCCCGTAGGAATCGACAACGTATATATGCCAGAAGGTTTAAGTGCAAATTTTTCACATTGCCTAGACATTTCACGCCGCAGACGATTAATCGGGTGGTCCGCATTCTTGCCCTTCTCCAGCTTGTGAAGATGCTGCTGTAAAGCGTCGTACGCTCTTCCAAAAAATGCGCCATGATCTATGGGCTGCTCTGGCTCCTTACCCTCTTCAAAAACCCGCGTGCTCGTCCGATCCGCATCAATCAGGCAACTGAAAATATACTTAATGAGCAAGTAAGGCGTAATTTCAGATAACTTATGTTGTCTGACTATACCCATCAAATGATTGACTTCTGCCACAGCACTTGCAAAATAACGATCCAACTCTTCCACAGATACAAGACTCAGAAACTCTCGCTCTGCCTGCTCGTATTCTTTCAATTCCGTCTCAACGACCCTTTTCATAAAGGGCGAGGTCTGCTCGGCACTGACAAAGTCTCGCAGCCCTCCATGATGTGAAATGATGCAATTCGCTATCCATTCCGCCGTAGCTTTGTTCAGCCCCTTCGTGGAGCCTTCATGGTAACGACGATAAATGAACCTGCCCCCGGCAGTGGAATGGTCCACCGAGCCTCGCTTGGGCGGCGCATCCGGATTAGCGGCAGCTTGCTGAATGTAGTTATAGAATTCATTCGTATTTTTGCCGAAATCATGCAGCCATCCCGCTATTCCAGCCAGATGCTTAACTCCGATTTTTCCACCATGATGCTCGCTATACTCCTTCACTTCCCGCAAATGTGCCTCAACTGTCTGAATAGTCTTGTCCTTCTCACGGATATGTGCGATATAATCCATTTGGCCCCCTGTCACAAATCTTTTGTCCTACTAAAATAAGGAATAAAGTCTTATTGACGTTATTCGACGAACTATGTCAATTTCCTTCCAGAAAGATATTAATTTTGGTAAAAACCTAATATATTATTTACGCATAGAAAAAGCCGCTAAACACTCGGAAATCTCTGTGTTTAGCGGCTTTTTAAATTAATTACAAGTAAGGGGTACACACGGATTTCACAGTAGGGATACGCACGGAGCAGCGGAAATTACGAAGCAATTCCGGAAAAGCAGAGCGTTCGCCTTTATCCCCCAATTTCATCCGCTAAAAAATATGATTAGAAATTGGGGGATAACAGCGATTGGAGGAATGCTTCGTTCTTGGAGCGACTCAGGAGCGCCTTAGTGAATCTCCAAGTCGCTACCCCTTGACCGCCCCTAAGGCCACACTGCCGATAATCTGCCTGGAGAAGACTGCAAACACAACAATGATCGGCACGATGGAAATCGCAACACCCAAGTAGAGCAGGCCGTAGTCCATCCCGTAATATCCCTGAACAAGCGCGACCAGCACGGGAAGCGGGTATTTCTCCAATGAAAAGAACAATACGAGCGGTGTAAGGAAGTTGTTCCAGGAGCCGATAAACGTAAATATCCCCAGAGCGGCAATAGCCGGTCCCAGAATGGGCAGCACAATGTAATTAAAGGTTCTGAACTCCCCGGCACTGTCCACTCTGGCAGATTCAATAATTTCGTCCGGCACGCTGCTGTCGATAAACTGTTTGATAAAAAATACATTAAAGGCGTGTGCCGCAGCGGGCAAAATAAGCGCCGCATAGCTGTCGAGCAGGCCGAGTGTGCTGAAGAGCCGATACATCCCGATGAGAGCCAACTGCCCCGGCACCATCATGGTCGCAAGGAGGAACAGGAACAGCCAGTTCCGCCCCTTGAATTTGTACTTGGCGAACCCATAAGCCGTCAACGCGCCCACATACAATGACAGAACGGTCGAAGCGCCGGCAATAAAGAGGCTGTTGGCAAAGCCGCGCCAGATGTTGATTTTGGAGGCCATATTGGCATAGTTTTCAATGAGAAACTGTCCCGGAAGAAAAGTGAACGTTGATGCGATCGTGGCATTGTTGTGAGTGGCATAAATGATCATTAAATAAAAAGGAATGATACATAAGATGGCAAGCCCGACAAGAAAAATATATACGAGCACTTTGCCCGCCGTCAGCCCTTTTGCGCTGGCTTTACGGGAATAGGCCAGGCTTTGCTCTAATGTTTTAGCCGTTTGCATACATTTCCCCCTCCCCTATGACCTGCTCTTCCGGTTCGTCATGACAAAAGACACGACGGATAACAAAATAATGATGATGAACAAACAAAATGCAATCGCCGCCCCGTAACCGAATCTCGTGCTTTGGAATGCGACGTTATACAGATACATAATGCTCGTCATCGCCGCCCGGTCCGGTCCTCCCGTCCCGTTTGTCAGGGTGAACGGCTGATCGAAGATCTGGATGCCGCCGATGATGGAGGTAATAATCTGAAACAGGATGATGGGCCGCAGCATCGGAACAACGATATGCAGGAAAATATGCTTTTTCTGCGCACCGTCGATGGCAGCCGCTTCCTGCAGTGCCGGGTCGATGCCTTGGAGGCCCGCTAGATAGATGACCATGGAGTAACCAAAATATTGAAAGAATAAAATGGCTGACACGATGAGCCGCATGAACCAAACATCATTCTTCCAGTTGATCGGTTCATGAATCAGTCCTGTTTGCACAAGAAAATGATTCAAGCCCCCCGACTGCCAATCAAAAATGAGGCTGACGAGCAAGCCGAGCGAAGCCGCCGTGACGATGTTCGGAAAGAAATAAACCGCTCTAAAGAAGTTCCTGCCCTTCAAGAGCTTGTCATTCAGGATAAAAGCAAGCACGAGCGATACCGTAAGCTGCGGAACGACGGAAATACCCCAGATGAACAGCGTGTTAAACAAGGTTTTATAAAACAGCGGGTCTTGCAGAACAGCTACATAGTTGCCGAGACCGACAAATTGGGGCGAAGTGATTCCATCCCAGTTGGTGAAGCTGATATAGAGGGAATACAGGATCGGATAGAGTCCAAATATGAGGAAGATGATGAAAAAAGGAGCAATAAAGTAATAACCGTAATGGTCTTTGCGTATAGATTTGGCAAACATGGATTTGTACCCCCATCATCGGATTCGAATTACCGTCTACTCGACCTCAAGCTCGGGAAATCTTAATTTCACGTCACGTTTGATCCTCTCTACCGCTTCTTCTTTCGTCTGGATGTCATTGTTGAGATACAGCTGAAGCACAATTTTGAATATATCGTTATTAATGATCGTGTCGTATTTGGTTCTTTCGTATACGGGAACCTTCCTGGCTGCTTCCGAGAAGAATTCGAAATGCTTCTGCCCTCCCAGGTAATCCGAGGTTACCGTCTGCGCCAACTGGTCATTGACAATCATATTGCTTGTAAAATAATCCTGCTCCCTTGCCAGCTCGGACAGAAATTCATGGTCAAAGTTATAGAACTTGATGAACTTCCAGGCGAGATCCTTTTTGTCACTGTTGCTGTACATCGCAATATAGGTTCCTCCCGCACTGAAACCGGTCGGACCCTGGGCCAGTCCCCATAACCCTGCCGTATCCGGCGCATTCGCCTTAAACGTATACTGAAGCGCCCAGGTGGCGCCGGGATAGAACATCACTCCGCCATTTTGCATGGACGCGGCCACGCCTGCGCTGCCATCCTCAAATTCGGCCAGCACTTTCCGCTGCCTTGCTTCCCGAACCAGATCGAGCACCTGCAAATATTTCTCGTCCATAACAAATCTGCCGTCCTTCACCCACGGAATTCCATCATACGAATTCAAGATCGCATTCCAGTTGGCCAGCGCATGGACTTTATTTCCGCTTTCCTGCTGCACACGCTCGCCGATCTCGAATATTTTGTCCCAGGTATCGATTTGGGCGCTGACTTTTTCGGGATCATCCGTCCCCAAATACTGTTTGGCCAGATCGCGCCGGTAATAAATGGCGCCAGGGGTGGCCTGATAACCGATGGCTTTTACATTGCCCTCACTGTCCTTTTCATTGCCCTGCACAAACGGATACTGCTCGGGCAGTAAATCGTCCGCATTGTACGGAGCCTCCGACAGGTTCTGCAGATAAGGAACATCGATCATTTCTCTGATGTTGGCGTTCTCGATCATGAACACGTCCGGCGCTTTGGAACGGGTTTGCAGGGCTGATTTTAATTTGGTGATATAAAAATTGCCCGGAATATTCACGAAATTCACCTTGATATCCGGGTATTTTTGCTCAAACTTCTCGATGGCATAACCTGCCTCATCGGTGAAACTCCAGACGGTAATCTCGTTGTCTGCATGATCGGCCATGGCTTGAGGCTGACAGCCGGCTAATACAATGGCTAAGCATACAAGCATCCCAAGCGGAAAACAGTTCAGCTTAAACCTCTTCATGAGCCCCCTCCTTCAATTAAGGAAACGCTTACATTTTATTCGATTATATTGATTTGGAAGTGGGCTTTCTCCACAAATATTGTTATTCATTCTTCATATTTTGCGTTCATGGTCTTGTGCTTCCTCCTGAACTCCGTTGGTGTGCAGTTATTATATTTTTTAAAAAGACGGTTGTAGGAATTCATGTTGTTGAATCCGTGGTTAATGGCAATGTCGAGTATGGAGGACTCGCTGAACAGCAGCGCCCACTCCGATTTAATGATCCGAAAATGATTCAGGTATTCCATCAATGTAACTCCCTTGATTTCCTTGAACAGCTTGCAAATATAAAATTTGCTGAATTTGATATGCTCCGCGACCTGCTCCAGCTTAATATGTTCTGCATAATGCTCCTCCAAATAGCTGCATACAGAATCTATAAACTCAAACTTTTTGGAAGGGGTAATCTGCAAGCCATGAACCGGGGGTTCATCACAGGGGGCTTTCGTTCTCAGCAGGCAAACGATCAAATCATACAATCTTGCAATCATGGCCCACCTATAGCCCGCTTCCCGAGCTTTCGCCTCAGCCGCAAGCGCATCGACACAGCGGGTCAGCTCCCTTTCCCTTGTCAGGCATGCCGGCATAACCGCTGTTTTGTTAAACAGCTTTCTTGTCTCCAGCAGGTCATTTTCCGCAATAAAGCTGCCGGATATCAGTTCCATCCGAAACAGGATAATGGTCAATTTTCCTGTTCCGGGCAGAAAATAATGCACATCCCCGGGTCTGATGATCAGCCCATCCCCCTGCTCCAGCTCGTAAAGCTGGTCGTACACGCCAATGCGCCCTTTTTTTCCATTCACGAACACCATTTCAACCTCTTCATGCCAATGTGCAGCAAAGTTAAACTCTTCGCCTGTATGATTAACCTGAATATGAAAACCATCTTTCATATGACCTTTTTCCAGAAAAGTCGGTGCAGCCATTCGATCCATCCTCTCCTGTACTGTCATTCCATACCACCTTATTATAATTATGCATCCTGCGTACCTCTCCCTCTCCTGTGTCTCACAAATTCTTTAATGTATATAAAATCGGGTCATTGGGCTTAGTACTAACGGCTGCACAAAAAGGGGACAGTCCCTTGGTCATATCTAATGACTTTTGGGAAGTCCCCTTCCAATTCTA
The DNA here is from genome assembly GCF_046098255.1 of Paenibacillus jiangxiensis. NCBI lineage: Bacteria > Bacillati > Bacillota > Bacilli > Caryophanales > Paenibacillaceae > Paenibacillus > Paenibacillus jiangxiensis. Next base: position 113,188 of record NZ_JBJURI010000005.1, on the reverse strand, counting down.
TGATTTACTCCAGCTCATCAACACGCTGACGCTTACCGATCCCGAAGACCATATAACCAATCACAACAAGGGCAATGAAGGCAGCCCCGACGATCAGGGAGGAACGGGTGTCCGGATTGAACCACATGCCGGCAATGACAAACAGCAGGAACAAGATAATCAAAATGTTGCTGACCGGAAACCATTTGGATTTAAAATTATGCTCCGCCAGTTCCTTGCTCCAGCGCTGTCTGAAGCGAAACTGGCTGATCGCCAGCGCAAACCACGGCATCATGCCTGGCAGTACGCTTGCGCTGTAGATGTACAGGAACAGCTTGGATTCCGGCATCAGATAGTTCATGGCCACCCCGATCAGCAGCAGCGAAATCGTCGTGACAATGCTGTTCCGGGGCACTCCTCCCTTGGATAATTTGCCGAAGAATGCGGGCGCCTGTCCGTTCCGGGCCAGCGTATACAGCATTCGACCCGCACTGTAGATGCCGCTGTTGCAGCCCGACATGGCCGCCGTAAGCACGACAAAGTTAATGATGCCCGCGGCCGCCACGATCCCGACCTTGGCAAAGGTCAATACGAACGGGCTGCCTGTCTCGCCCACTTCATTCCATGGAAACAGCGTGACAATGACGAAGATCGCGCCTACATAAAAGATCAGAATGCGCCAGACAATGTTTTTGATCGCTTTGCGCAGGGTGAACTTCGGATTTTCCGCCTCTCCTGCGGTAATCCCGACCATCTCTACCCCCTGGTAAGCTCCTGTTACAATACAAAGCGCAAAGAGAAATCCTTTGAGCCCACCAGGGAAAAAGCCGCCATGGCTGTACAGGTTGGACAACCCGAACGGCTGTCCGCCGTTGCCCAGCCCAAAAAAGATCATGCCTGTCCCGACCACAATCATGAACACAATGGCCGCAATCTTGATGATCGAAAACCAGAATTCAAACTCCCCGTAAAATTTCACCGCCGCCAGGTTGGCCGCAGCGATGATCAGGACGCCTGCCAGCGCCGGAATCCACTGTGGAATATCCGGGAACCAGTAACCGAAATAGATGCCAATGGCCGTAACCTCGGCCATGCCAACCGTCACCCACAGGAACCAATAACTCCAGGCTGTAACAAACCCTGCGAGCGGGCCGATATATTTATGGGCAAAGGTAGCAAAAGAACCCGCCACCGGCTCCACAATCAGCATTTCTCCCATAATGCGCATAATGAAAAAAATGATGATACCAGCAAGCAGATACGCCAGCAGTACGGATGGCCCCGCCCACTTGATCGTGCTGGCTGATCCCATGAACAGCCCGACTCCAATCGTGCCTCCAAGCGCAATCAGTTCAATGTGTCTGGGTTTCAACCCTCTTTTTAATTGCTCTGTCTCCAAATCGCTTCCTCTTTTCTCTCCATGGTACAGTACGCATTAACGCAATGCAGAATTACATCAATAAATTCTACTGGAAGAATCGAGGGAATACAATATGAAATGATATGTAAAAAACCAGGGAAGCTCAAGAATCGAGCTTCCCTGGGTTTTGATATATCGTATTAAGAGGCAGACACTGCGCTAACCTGAGCGAAGTTAACATAAACGATAGATCCTGCTGTCAGGCCTGAAGAAAGCGGAGTGGTTACAGAGGCTTCAAATCCATTGCCATCCACACTGATGATACGCCCTTGAAAAGAGGTGCTGCCCAGATTAACTGTAACAGGTGTACTTGCAAGAGCCCAAGCATACAAGCGTTGTTGCAACGACGGGCCTGCAAAGGGGCGTGAAGAACCATACTGCTGTGGAGCAGGACTATAGAAGCTATTATTATTATTGTAGTAAGGAGTGCTGCCAAAACATTTGATTTTAACTCTGCCTTTGGCCTTCACTTTCTTAGGAGCCTTTCTCACAATCTCACTATAGTTTTTGACACGCATTTTTTTTGCCATCGTATTGTTGCCTCCCTTTGTTTGAGATACTGTATTCTATGCAGTTGGACAAGGGAGGCTTGGACAGATAATCTAGTAAAATAGTGGAATTTAGTAGACACAAAGATAAAAACACAATCATCGTGAACTGCATTCTGCCAAGCCCTGATGATCTTCACTGTTATTGCTTAAGAGGAGCTTCAAATTAATTCACTGTTTCAAGAAATCCCCTTTGCTGCAGTAAATCCTTGGTCGCATTCCACAATCTGTTTTGCATCGAACTATCTCCGCCGGGATGCACAGGTACGATAGGATTTCCGGACCCGACATTAAAGTATCCCCCTGTCACGCTTAGAAACTCCGGATCAACGATTAATCGGGTAATGATGTCGGCCCCTCGCCGCGGATCACCAATATGCAGAAACTTCAATACTCTCTCAAGCATGGATGCAAACCAAAGCTCACGTCCGAGCCCTGTAACGTTAAACCCGGGATTCAGCGCATTAACGCTTATTCCCGTTCCTTCCCATCGACGTGCCAATTCTCCGGTAAACATAATGTTTAGCAGTTTGGTTTTACCATAGATGGCTGACGAACCTCTGGCAGTAAAAGGAGAAACATCCGTTAAATCCTCAGGAATTTTGAATTCCCCATGATTCCGTGAAGCCTCGGAAGCCACATTGACAACTCTGGCATTTCCCGCATTACATAATGAACGGTATAGAGTGTTCGTCAACAGCCAAGGTGCTAAATAGTTCACGGCGATCATCTCAGGGAACCCTTCGGACGTTACCCGCTGCTCGAACGCATGCACTCCTGCATTGTTCACCAGCACGTCTATTCTCGGGTATGCAGCTGATATCTCCTGTCCCATTCGTTTGACATCCTTTACCAAGGACAAATCCCCATAAAAAAAGTCAACAGACGCTGAAGGCACCTCTTCATTTATTTTTTTCTTAGTCGTTTCAGCCTTCTCCCTGCTCCTTGCTGTCAAAACAAGATGGGCCCCACGCTTGGCCATTTCAATCGCAACGAGCTGCCCCAGACCACTTGTGGCTCCCGTTATTACAATAATCGGTGTTGTCGTCATTTGTCTGCTCCTTCCTATAATCCAGCGTTCAGCTTTGACTTGTGTCGGACACCCTTATATAATTGACATAAATCAACTATATTCATTTGATTGATATATGTCAACTATTTAGCTGCACATTACAAAAGGTTAGGTGAAGAAGATGAATGACGAACAGCATAAAAATACGCGAAGAACAAATTTGGAGCTGGAGCTGGGCGAGCAACTCAATACCCTGATTACTTCCATGCATGCGCTAAATGTAAGAATAGCCGCACGGTTTGATGCTTCCCTGCAGCCTGCGGCTTTCCATCTTGTCCGTTGGCTTTATTCATACGGCGCCACAAGCGCCTCAGCATTGGCGGAAGCAACAGCCATGGATCGTAGCTCGGTCAGCCGACTCGTCAAGCAGCTCGAGCTGTTGGGATATGTACAAAGGGAATCCTCTCCTCATGATCGGCGGGGAATATTTCTTTCCCTTACGGATCTGGGGCGGGAAAAAACGAAGGATGCTCTGAAGGAGAAGGAAATTGCCTATTTCGAACGCATTTCCAAATGGAATGAGGATCAGCTTGAACATTTCATCGGCATACTCAAAGATTTTAACGGATTGGATTCCAGATAAAAGGCAGAGAAAAAGCCGCCAAACACTTGTGTCCAGCGGCTTAATAACGTTATTTAATATAGCGATGCTCCCGAAACGCGGCAGCCTGTCCGTGAATCGCGCCGTTTTCGTCGATCAAATTCCATACCGTTGCCCTCAAGATGTGAAACCGCCGGCCTGTGCTGGAAATTCGGACTCCCGTATAGTCATCGACGTATCCTTTTTCGCTAACAGCCTCAAGGAACTTGTCCCGTTCCTCGCGTTCCATCGGCTCTGCCGTGAATCTTGACGGTGTCCTCGTAAAAGCCTCCCAATCCATTTCCCACAGCTCAAGTGCAGCGCGGTTGCCGAAGTTCAACACCGGGTCCGATTCCGTTCCATGGGACAGCACCACGAGTGGAGCATGAAACAATTGCGTGAAAGCATCATCGGGAGAAATGACCTCCTGTAACAAAGCTTGCCCAATTACTCTCTGGTAACTTTCCATAATCAGTTTTGCGTGTTCGTTCGTTGCTCCGATACCGGTGAAAGTCATCATGATAATCCTCCTTGATGTCACTAAGTGATTTGGTTATGGATTTACCAGTGATGGTAACAGAAAAAAATTCCATTATCCATAATTTTTCCAAATCGTATCTTTAGCAAATCAGCCAGTACACCGGCTCTATTTTAACGCTTCCGTCTTTTGCATCAACTCCTGCAATTCCGCAGCGATTAGTCGAAGCGCAGCAATGGAAACGGATAAATGTTCAACAGAAGAGGATTGCTTTTCAGAGGCATTTGCGACATTTTGTACTCTCTCCGTTGTTGTTTCCGCAAAGCTGGCCATTTCATGAACGGTTGCCGAAACCTGCTTTGCGGAAGCGGATACCTGTCCGGATGACGACGAAATTTGCTTCATCTGATCGGCGACGCCATTTATGGATGAATGGATTCGCTTGAATATTTCTCCCGATTCTTTTACAAAATCCAGGCCGGTTTGCATTTCACGACTTACCTATTCAATCACATCGGCCGATGTAACCGTGTCTTCCTGAATGGACTGAATCATGCCGGTGGTTTTATCGGTTGATGCGACCGAATGCTCCGCCAGTTTCCTCGCTTCAACCGCTACAACCGCAAACCCTTTCCCATGTTCGCCTGATTACCTTCATTCGCTTCTTCCGCAGTGCCCGCTGCCCTTTCCGAGACCGCAGCCGACGCTTCTGCGATATGTATGATTCCCGAGGTTATGTCCTCTATCGCTGTTGAGCTTTCCTGGGTTTGTTTTTTCTGGATACTGGCCCCGCTTGCGATCTTCTGCATATGGGCAGCCATGCCTTTAATCGATTCACGGCTGGAATTATAATTGTCATTTAATCGCGAGGATACTTCAGCCAATTGATTGAAATTCGCTGAAAGCTACTCGATCATGCCGTTTAAAATGATTTGTTTATGCTCTTTTTGACGTATTCCATCTTCAAAATCCTCCTTCTGGATGTTCCAAATGCCCCTATCAAAAAAATCCTCTGTAAAACAGAGGAATGGCTTCTCACATTTCGGCATTAAAAATTTAAATATACAATTTTATCCATATTCATTTATTTATTTTTGCTGAAAACTGCCTTTCTTCCTGCTCCCTAAGAGGCTGATCAATACTAAACTGAAATCAAAGCATGGTATAATAAGAAAAGCATCTTTCGTCGTACTTCTAAGCGGATAAACCCTATTTCAATAATAAAATGGAGTTGATTCCTAAATGCAGGAACTGCTTGACCCTCGGAATGATTTCGTCTTTAAACGAATTTTTGGCAGCGAAGAAAATAAAGATGTGCTGCTCGCCTTTCTGAATCGAACATTCGCGGAGTCTGCTGAGCCACCACTGACGGAAATTGTCCTTCTTAATCCGTACACAGATAAAGATGCCCCTCTCGATAAACAGTCTATTTTTGATATCTGGGCCAAGACAACAGAAGGCAAACTGATTAATATTGAGATGCAATTGTTCAATAAATATGATATCGAGAAGCGCACGCTCTATTACTGGAGCAAGCGTTATTCCAGCCAGCTGCAAGAAGGGCAAACCTACAAGGAACTCAAAAAATGTGTCACTATTAATATTTTGAACTACTCATTTATTTCCAATGAACGTTATCATAATGTATTTCATCTAAGAGAAGACTATACAGGGCTTGAACTGAGCGACGATATTGAAGTGCATTTCATGGAGCTGTCTAAGCTGGATGATAAATCTGTTCCTATGGAAGGCGGGTTAGTCAACTGGCTATTGTTCCTGAAGGGTGTCGACAAATCGAATTGGGAGGTGCTGAAGATGAATGAACCGACTTTGAAGAAAGCGATGGATACGCTTGAATTTCTGAGTCAGGACCGCGAAGCACGCAGACGGTATGAAGAGCGGCAGAAATATTTGCATGATGAGGCCTCTATGATCGAATGGGCTACGGAAAAAGGGATGGCCGAAGGTATGGCTAAAGGTATGGCTGAGGGAGAGAAAAAGAAAGCCATTGAAATCGCCATGAATATGCTCTCCATGGGTATAGAGGTTTCCATCATCGCCAAAGCAAGCGGACTGCCTGAAGCGGAAGTAAGAGCGCTCAAGCGCGTTCAATAGGCTTTACCGTTGTTCACCTTTCAGCAAAGTGACCAAAAAAATATCGCCTTATCCCCATGAATGCGGGCAAGGCGATATTTTCTTACTTATACACCTTCATTTTTCTGACGGCGTTTTCGGCGGCCTCCATAATCACTTCTCCCAGTGTAGGATGGGGATGGATCGTCATCGCCAAATCCTCCACGGTCGCTCCCATCTCGATTGCCAAAGCCAGCTCCGATATGAGGGTTGAAGCTTCTACCCCAACAATTTGCGCGCCAATGACAATGCCGGACGCCTGATCCGCAATAATTTTAACAAAGCCTTCCGCCGCTTTCAGGGCAAGCGCTCTGCCGTTAATCGATAATGAAGATTTTCCAACAACAACCGGAATCGCATTGGCTTTGCACTCTGTTTCGCTCATACCAACGCTGGCCAGCTCCGGCTCGGAAAAAACGACAAGCGGAATGGCTTTGTAATCAATGGCAGAAGGTTTACCCGCAATCACTTCCGCAGCAACCTTGGCTTCATAGGAAGCCTTATGAGCAAGCGCCGGACCTTTCGTAATGTCGCCGATTGCGAAGATATGCGGGATTGCCGTCCTGCACTGTTCATCCGTTTCGATCAGTCCTCTGCTCGTTACCTGTAAGCCGATGTGTTCAAGCCCTAAATCCCCGTCTGTATTAGGCCTTCTGCCGACAGTTACTAAAGCATACTCCGCTCTAATCTGATGCTGCTCATCATTTTTCAAATAATGAAGTGTCAGCCCATCCGCATCCTGTTCCGCTTTTACCGCAATCGCTCCCGTTTCGATGGTTACGCCGTCTGTGTTCAGGTGCCGGATGACAGGAGCGACAAGGTCCGCTTCAAACCCGGGCAGTACCTGTCCCCCTCCCTCCAGAATCGTCACCTTGGTGCCGAATTTGGCATACATCTGCCCCAATTCAATGCCGATATAACCGCCACCGATAACGATCAGGCTTGTCGGAATTTGAGATAGCGAAAGCGCTTCAGTTGAAGACAGGATACGTCCGCCAAATGGCAATGCCTCCAGCTCAATCGGACGGGATCCCGTTGCCAATATAACGTGCTTAAAGGAAACCCTCTGTTCTGTTCCTGGCCGTTTAACAACAACCGTATGTTCATCAATGAAGCTAGCTTCTCCTTCCAGAATCGTTGCTTTGGCATTGTTTAGAATAAAATGAACTCCGCCAACCTGCTTATTCACAACCGCTTGCTTGAAAGCTTGGGCATCCGTAAAGAAAGCTGAAGCAGCTGAGCTGTTCCACTCCCTGTGCACACTGTAACGATGCGCTTCTGAAATTAACGCTTTGGAAGGAATGCAGCCGACATTGGTGCAAACTCCGCCAATCTGGCCGCGTTCCACAATGGCCGTCTTCATTCCCAATTGAGCTGACCGCTGCGCCGCCGCATGGCCTCCCGGTCCTGATCCGATGACCAGAGTATCTACGGTTATAGGCTGATTCATGCCTTAACACCACCTGTTTAAAATATGATGATCATAATATATTATAATCATCATATTTTAAAGCGGTCAATACTCCCTTCTACCTGGGATGCTGGGGCCCGAGAGAATTGACATGCTTTTTTATGATGAATATAATATTTTGAAATTGGATTATAAGCTTGAGGTGATTGATATGCCTTATCCCGAAGGTCATAAACAAAAAGTGCGCGGGCAAATTATCGAAAGTGCCGCCAAAGCCTTCCGTACGAACGGAACACGCGAAATCAGTGTACCTGTCATAATGAAGGGAGCCGGACTGACACACGGAGGATTCTATGCTCATTTTGAAAATAAAGAACAGCTGGTTTCAGAAGCCTGCTGTTATGCGGTTACCGAGGGAATTGCGCTGATGGGGAAATTGGCTGACCGGGAGAAGGAAAAGCCCAAGATCCATACGGTAATCGATTATTATTTGAGCCCTTATCATCGTGACCATCCGGAGATTGGCTGTATTCTTCCCGCCATTTCCAGTGAAATCTCCCGAACCTCCGAAGAAGTTCGCCAGATTTTCACCCGTGAGCTGGAACGAATGATTTATTTTCTCTCCGATCTTGCCGGTATTGATAAGTCTGCGGGCAGTGCATTGCTTAGTACCATGGTTGGAACGCTAATGCTGGCACGGTCGGTTAACGATCCCGGGCTGAGCGAGAGCCTTCTCGCTTCTGGCAGGCAGCATGCCAAGGAGCTAATTAAATCCTAGTCTTTGCTCAAGGCCTTGTAAAATAAATATCGGGACCGGCAAATAAGCTGGTCCCTAATGTTCGACTTTCCCACTAGCAGTCCCCGTTAATTATATCACCAGTTATTACCTGATACTCTAATAACATTAAAATCAGGGCATTTGTCTTCTCCATAGATGGCGTGAACACCGGGATTATTAATTTTGACATTGGTAAAGCTTGCTTCTCCAACCGCCGGTCCCTGCCCGTTTTCGGCTTTGACAACCAGTTTGATTCCATAACGTGCAGGGTTATTGATATTGATGTTCTCTACACGTACGTTTTGCATCGGAACATGTTCAGGAGATTTGCTCTGGAACATCAGGCCAAAGTATACAGGCTCGTTAATATCCACATTTTTCAACACAATATTCTTGAAGTCCCGATCGCCGCCATGGAACCAGACAGCACCAAAGTTCTGGTATTCATTGATTTTGTCATCTCCTCCAGCACTGGTCCAGAAATCCCCGCCAGTCCGGTCCAGGGTTACTCCGTCGATGACCGTATCTTTGTCGCCAAAGCCCAGGGTGTTATATCCAAAGCTCAAGCTGCTAATCGTTAATCCGGGATAGGTTAGCGTATCAGCACCGTACAGATTCCGGAATACGTTATTCTGACCGCCATAGACTGCAAAAGCCGCAGCTCTTCTTACACAGGTTGCCGTAAGGTTGGTGTACTGGTTACCCACATTGTAAGAACCACCCGAATCAATTGCACTGAATAATGCGAATGAGTCGTCACCGGTGCCGCGGGCGTAGTTGTTGTCTATGACATTATAGGAGGAGCCATTAGTCATGTTGATTGCATCCGCAAATATGTTCTTAATGCGGTTATTTTTGAACGTATTGTGCGAGGAGTTGACACCCCAATACAGGCAGATAAAGTGCTCGGCCCAGACATTCTCTATCGTTACATTCTGCATGCCGCTGCCATCAATGAATTTTCCGGGTCCATCTACTCTGTACACATAATTGCCCCAGGCTGACAGATCTTTAATGACTGATCCATTGGCTGTTGAACCGATATTAAACCCAACATCCGTATTCGTCCGATTCTGCGGCGCAACCAGCTTGGTGTGCCAAAGGCCAGCACCGACGATTTCCGTTGCGCGTCCGTATAAATAAATCTTGTTGTCCAGCGGCCATTCGCCTGCAGGAATAAAAATTCCTTTCTTCGTTTCATCCTGTCTGAATTCATTCAACGCCTGTTCGATTGATTTGGAGCTTGAAACCTCCACATACTTGGACGGGTCCGGGTTTTGAGCCGGAGGCGCCACATGTTCCGTTTCGATCATGTCTACATAAATCCATGGAACATCTCCCGCATCTTTTTGAATTTTAATCCTGGTACCGGCCGGATACACTTGATCCAGTAATAACTGGGCGTCCTCATACAGCCAGTAAGCTTTTTCTCCCTGATTATCATATCCAAGCCGCCCAAGCGTCGCAGGTGTTGCGTACACGTAAGAGAATTTGGATGTTATGGTAAAGTCACCAATCTCAGCATCATCTGCATAAATACTGATTGTACCCGTGGTGTTTTCAGCAACCGCGTTACGGAGCACGAACGCATTGGCTGGAGAGGTGAGTGTAAACTCCACATATTCTCCATTTGCATCCAGATGAACTGCTGAACGGCCCGATGCTTCACCTGCAAAATCTCCAGGCGTAAAATTTTTAGCCAGTACCGTTCCATTGGTGCTATTGGATGAAGACTCCGCTTCTATTATGGTAAATGGCATATTTGCACCACGCCCTGAATAAAGACTTGCTGTATTTTCATTGTTGGTTCGCTTGCTTGGGATTTCATTGGCATCTGCTTCAACGATGCTCCTTACACTGTAGCTGCCGTCTTCCACTGCCCAGGTTCCCATGGTTACATTCGCGGATTCACCCGCCTCCAACGTACCGTTAAAAGCTTCATTAAATGTTTGCACCGTTGAGCCAGCGGCATCCGTGATCACTAATTTCACGCCATGATTCCCGCTTGCGCTGGCTATACTGCCTTGGTTCTTAAGGTTCACAGTAAAGGTTATCGTATCGCCTGCACTCGGATTCGTCGGTGTCCATGAAGCCATTCCTACCAAATCTGAACTTGGAACGGGAGCAACGACCAAGGATGAGGAATGAGTGTAGCTGTTATTCGTCTCATTTTGTTCAATAATCAGGTTGCTTTCATCTACCTTGGCACTTACCGAATAGGTTGCAGCGCTGCGCGCTTCCGCATCCACGGACACTGTCGCTGATGCCCCGGCAGCCAATGATTCAACTTGGGCAGTCCCTGCCCGGGTATCGTTAAGATAAACATTGACATCCGTTGCCGGAGAGACTGTTGAGCCCCTATTTTCAACCGTCGCACTGATGGTCATTGCATCTGTTTCAGTGGGTGCGGCGGGTGTCCAGGACATACTCGTTACGACCAGGTCCGGATTAGGCGCCGTTGTGCCGATCACCTGGAGCTCCGCCACTTGTCCGCCCGGCGCTCCGGAGTTTGAAGTAAAACGAAGCTGTACACTGCTTGCCGTTGCATGAACAGGAATGGTTACGGTGTTTTCCGAAGCAGGGTTAAACGTATATTGAGCAGCAGAGACCAGATTCGTAAACGTTGTGGAATCCTGGTCATGGCCAAGCACTTGAATGGTTTGCGTGCGTGTGCCCCACTCGCTTGAAGGGTTCAGCTTAATCACAACAGATGAAAGACTTGCATCCGCTCCAAGATCTACCGAAAGTGTGCTTGGATGCCCGTTTCCTTCCCAATAAGTGGTTACATCGCCATCATTGGCATTCGCAGCGACGAAGTTAAAGGTTTCAGATGACGCGGTTATAGGCCTGTTGATCGCCAGGTTCGTGCCATCCTGGCCAGACCCGTTCCGTGTTACGGAACGGCTTGGAGCCGATGAATTGCCTGCAGCGTCTTTTGCGATGACATAATACGATAAGGCTACATTTGCAGGCTGATGATCTGTATAAGCAAGCGTATCTCCATCCACACTGTCATGCAATTGATTATTCAAGTAGATATCATATTCTGTTACACCTGCGTCATCTGTCGATGCGTCCCAGGTTAAATGAATTGTGTCTGAGGTCGGCTGTGTCAAAACAAGATTTGCAGGTGCTGTAGGTGCCTCTGAATCAGTTTCATCCGTGGAAGTTCCGTATACCTCCAACTCGGAAATTTGTGCGGCTGGCCATGTAGTGTTAGCAGTAACGTTAACCCTTACATACCGGGCAGCAGCTGCGTTAAGATCAACTGTAACGGTATTGCCGTCAGCCGGATTAAATTCATAATCTCTGGAGCTCACTATGTCTGAGAAATCAGAGCCATCTGTACTTCCCTGGATGGATAAAGTCTGTGTTCTGCTCTCCCATCCCGCAGGCAGCCTCAATGTAACATGATCAATGCTGGCCTTCCTCCCAAGATCCACTTGAATCCATTGCGGGAACTCATGATTTTCGCTTTCCCAGTAGCTGTCTTGTTCACCGTCAAAAGCATAACCTGCCGTATATTCGCCATTATTGCTGCTTGAAGTGGCGGATTTTCCTAATGCCAGATTCGCTCCTTCTGCAGCCTGAACCACTGGCATACCGAATGATGAAACAAAGGTCGCAAACAGCATCGTCAAAATGCTAAACAAGGCTAATTGTTTCTTCATTTGAATCCTCCTCATTTTTGATAGCGCTTACTTTTTCGCCTCGATTTTATCAAAGAAATCCTTTTGAACCGTTTGAGCAGCTTCGTCGAGTATTGCCTTTAGATCGTTGCTGTCACCAGTGAACACCTTTTGGATTGCAGTGGTCATGGTTGCATAATAATCCTGCGTATTAAATTGCGCTTCCGGCTTGCCGTCAAGCAGGGCATTGGACTCAGCATTGTATTTATAAACATTGTCATATTTATCTAACACAGCCCGAACTTTCTTGCCGTACTCGGAGTCAACGGTATAATAGTCCATGTGAGGCGGCACATAATATTTCCCATCCTTCTGGAATTGCTTGATGTTTTCTTCCAGGGAAGCCAAACCTTCATCCGAGAAGTAGTCAAATACGATATAGTTAAAGGCAGCTTCCTGTTCAGCTGGTGTAGCGTTAGGGTTAATGACCAGATAGTCTCCACCCAATACACCCGTATGTTTCCCGCCCGTTTCTGCTGCCGGCATAGGGAAGGTCAATACATCTTCAGGTTTCATCCCCCCTTGATTCAGTGCTTGATCTAGCGGCCCTTCCGCACCTGCAATCACCATGGCCGCACGCCCTTGGGCAAACGCGCCCACTGCGTCCCCCCAGCCTAACGCCCAGTCTTGTGGAATTGTGTTCTCATCCTTCAGCTGACGGTAGAAATCCAATGCTCTCAGACCCGCTTCACTGTTAAAAGTAGCTGTAACTTTGCCATTCTCAACCTTCTGAATGTCTCCGCCTGCTTCAAACAAGAAATTTGTCCAGTTCCAGCCAGCATCGTTGCCTTTCCCCATGGGAGCGATGCCTGCAATACCTGCTGACGGGTCTGCAACCACTTTCGCAGTTTTCAGCATATCATCCCAGGTCCAATCGTATGAAGGAACCGGAACTCCTTTGTCTTCTAACATTTTCTTATTCACGATCGTTGTCGTAACGTAACCTTTTTGCGCCACTCCATATACTTTACCGTCAATCATAAATTGCTTTTGCAGCACCGGGTTAATTTGATCTTTGTATTCGTATTTGTTCCACAAATCCGTGATATCCGCAGCCCAGCCGCTATCCACGAGAAACTTCGCTTCTGTTGCAAAGGTGTTGAAGAATGTTGGCGCTTCATTTGCGGCCATTTTGATACCGATTTGATCTACATTGTACTGCCATTCATCACGCACCACCTCCACATTCGGATAAGCAGCTTCGAAACGGGCTATTTTGTCATCCTCAATCGCTCTTAATTCTACTTTGTCCGGAGTTGGATAATAGATCTTGATTGTAATCTTGTCTTCTGATGCGGCGTTATCGCCCGCCCCGCAAGCAGCGAGAATGGTACTGAACAAGACCAGAATTAAAACAATAGCTGAAAGCTTCTTCATGTGATTTCCCCCTTGATTTATATTAAGGTGTTTCCGCGATGCTCGCCGTTTACCCCTTCACTCCGCCCAGATGCAGCCCGCGCATGATGAATTTTTGGAAAAGCAGGAAAACCACAAGAGGCGGAATCGTCACCATGGCAAGAATCGCAAACTTCACATTCAAATCCAATCTTCTTGCCTGAATAACGTATTGATAGATTGCCGTAGACAAAGGGTATTTTTGGTTGTCATGCATCACCATGGAGGGCCAGAACCAATCATTCCATACCGCTGCAAAAATAAAAATGCCTAAAGTAGAAAAGATCGGAATAGAGAGCGGAACCGCAATTTGGACAAAACATCTCCATTCGGATGCGCCATCCATCCTTGCCGCTTCAAATATTTCTTGGTGTATTTCATCAAAGAAGGTCTTAAGCAGCAGCAGGAAAAAAGCATTGGCTCCGGCAGGCAGCCAGAGGGCCGCGAAGCTGTTCAGCAAGCCGAAGTCTTTTAAGTTAACGAAGTTCGGTATGATATAAGTTGTAGGCGGTATAAACAACGTCATTAAAAAGAAAAAATAGATGCCTTTTTTATACGGGATATTTAGCCTTGATAAACTAAAGGCGGCCAGACCCAATGCAGTAAAAATGACGGTTATGTTGCCCAGAAAGATATAAAGCGTATTGCGGAAAAACAATGGGATATCAATGAACTCCCAAGCCTTCTGGAAATTTCCCCACTGTACCTCATTGGGGAAGTAGGTAGGCGGAAAGGAATTGACTTCCGTGTTAGGCTTGAAGGCGTTAAAAAGCATAACTGTAACCGGATACAGCATGGAACACACCATGGCAGCGATGATTAAGAGCATCAAGATATACATCAGCTTATACTTGGGTTTCCGCAAATCATAATGTGATAAAATGCCACGATCCGCATTCTTCATCCTCATTTCGCCTCCTCTTGGTTCAGTCTGAATTGCAGAACAGCCAGCCCTGCCAATACAAGGAACATCAACACCCCTAATGCGGAAGCAACACCAATTTCAAGTCTTGTAAATGCGTATTTAACAACCAGTAAGGCATAAGTCAGTGTGGCATTGTTGGGTCCGCCATCGAGCATGGCCAGCTGGGACTGATAACCCTGTGATGTCGAAATTAACTGTAAAGTTAACATCAGCAGGATGAGTTTTTTAATCGAAGGAAATGTAATGAATCGAATGCGATCCCACACGCCGGCGCCGTCAATTTCAGCCGCTTCATACCAATCTCTGGGGATGCTCAGCACCGCGGCCAAATAGATTAACATGCCTGATCCGAACTGCTGCCATGTTTCCATAAATACCAATGATGTCATGGACCATGCTTTATCAACCATGAAGGCGATTTGATTGAACCCTAGCGATGTGAGCAATGCGTTGAGGGGGCCAACCGGATCATAGATCCATCTCCACAAGCCATACAGGACAACCAGCGGAATGACATTGGGGAGATATGAGGCGACCCTTACAAAACCCTGAAACCGTTTTAGCTCTGAAATCATGACGGCAAACATAATCGGCACCCAAAAACCGAATATTAAACACAGCCCCATATAATAAAGCGTATTTTTGACAGCAATCAGTACGTTGGAATCCCCAAACACCGTCTTGTAATTCTCAAAACCGACAAACGTATTGCCCTTAACAAAATCCACATCATAAAAGCTGTACACAAATCCTTTAAAGATCGGCAGCCACAAAAACAGTACAAATAAAACGGCTGCAGGCAGTATAAATAAGAAACCCCAAAAGTGTCTACGCAGCAACGGATCTCCTTCTTTCTTTGGCCTTTTCTCTCCTTATCCCTATTGTATAAGGCTGAACCAAGAGGAGACAGGTGCAATTCTATGCAGATGGTAGGCGTTTTTACTTCTTTAATTGGCTGAGGCTTACACCAAAATATTTTTTGAAAATCTTGCTGAAATGCTCCGGTGATTCATAACCTACTTTATCCGCGATCTCATATCGCCTTAAATCCGTATTTAAAAGGAGCTTCCTGCTCTCCTCCATTCTTAACTTGATGACATATTCCCACAGGTTGCAGTCCGTATATTTTTTAAATAAGTAACTTAAATAATTGGGGCTGACATGGATTTTTTGCGCGACCTCATGCAGGGTTAATCCCTTTTGCGCATAGTTTTCGTGGATATATTTGGTTGCTTTCACGACAATCCTGTTGTTTTGTTCATGCAGCTCATCTTCTGTTGGCTCCTCAGAGACACTTCCGCTGAAATCACCGTAATAAAAGACATGGTGATCCTTGTGCGCTCTATTCCAGAGCAATGCCTTATGGGCTTGCTGATTCAGGACGCTTAGAAATTCAATGCCTTTTAAAATTTGACTGATTCCAACCACGCATTGCACACCTAAATATTTATCAAGGTGGCTATGAATAGACCGTCCCATCGTATCCAACTGATTGATCTTGCTCACACTTAAGTCTGAATACATCACTTCACTCCATGGAATGATCATGCTGATTTCCTGTTCATCGGATGCAAAAGCGACCGGGCTCCAATCATGCTGGAGCAGTTCGCAAGCTATGTTAAGCACACCATAAGCAATCAGATTTTTATCTCTTGTAGTGAGCGCTTGATCGATCCGTGTTTCCGGAAGATCAAACCTGATTTTGAATACAGAAAAATAAGGACCTACCAGTTCCGTCTGATAGCAGGTTCTGAGCTTATTCACAGTCGTCTCTTTTTCATCCGTTCCCTGCAAAAGCTGCTGCAGCAGCTTGTTTCTCGCATCATCCGGCTCCTGCATGTGAAAGCCGTTAAGCAAGGATAAATATTCTCCTTTTTTCTCACTGGGCCGAACCATCTGGAGCAATACATTCCGTACCGAGTCCAGAAATTGCCCATCTTTTATAGGTTTAAGCAGATAATCCTTTGCCCCCATGCGAATAGCCATTTGAGCGTATTGAAACGTTTCATGGGCGGATATGATAATCGTCTGCATCCACGGCTTGGCCAGCTTGGCTTGCTGCATTAAGTCAATACCACTCATGGCACCCATTTGGATATCGGTCACCAGCAGGTCGATCTCCTCCATACGAATCACATCCAGGGCTTCATGACCGCTGTAAGCCAAAAAAATTTGATGAATACTGAGCCCGGAGCTGTTTAATAAATGGCTTAACCCTTTACAAATCAACGGTTCATCGTCGACGATCAATATATTGTACATATCCTTCGCCCCCACTAAGCTTTATAATGTGAATCTGCTGGCCGATTCTTTGGAAATATCAAAATCGCGACTGTCCCGCCTTCCGGGATGGCCCTGTAGCTTAAACCATAACCTTGCCCGTAATGCAGCTGAATTCTTTGATGTATATTACGTATGCCGTACCCCAGGGACGGGTTGGATTCATTACCATAAAGCAAGCGGTGCATCGCCTCTAAATCGGCAGGTTTAAATCCATTGTCCGTGATCTCGACCATAACAACGTCTTCTTCCCTTAACCGGGCTGAAATCGTAATCATCCCATCTTCCCCCATGTTTTTCACCCCATGAATGATGGCATTTTCAATCAATGGCTGCAGGGTGATCTTGGGGATCAGGACATGATACAGTTCCTTGGAAATATTCCAATGTACTGTGAATGAATAATCATATCTTATTTTCTGCAGGCTGACATACGCTTTGGCATGCTCCAGCTCTTCTTCCAGAGTAATGAGCTCCTTGCCCCGGCTGAGTGCAATCTTCATCAGCTTCGAAAGCTCTTTAATCATCTCTGATGATTCCGTTTTTCCTTCCAATGAACTCTTCCAATAAATGCTTTCCAGCGTGTTATACAGGAGATGTGGATTGATTTGCTGATACAAAATTTGCAGCTGCGCTTCCTTTTGCCTGATTTCCGCCTGATATTTGTATTGAAATAACGTATTTAGCCGCAATGCCATTTCATACATGGACGACATCAAAACACCTACCTCATCCGTACGTTTACTTGGCGGCGGGATCACGACCGTCTTGCCCGGTTCATACCATCTTATAAATTTCACCAGCTTCTGGATGGGTGTCATCAAGGACTTCCAAAAATATATGAATAAAAGCAGAACCAGCAGTACATAGAAAAATGATATCAGTCCAATCACCTGTTTCAGCTCACTTTGCTGCTGCAAAAGCGTATCCATTGGGATTTTATAGATTAATTTCTGGTCTGATATCTCATTTTGATTGATGACATAGATCGTATCTTCCGTCATTGCGTACTCCATTGTCCTAGAACTGTTATGCCGCTGGAAGTTGGATGGAAGCTTAAGGATTGAACCGATCGCCCCTTGTGTGGACGCAAGCACTTGATTGTTGTTATTTACAAGATAAATCTCCCCATCATCAGGCAATGATACCGCTTTCATGGATTCGCGTACTTTTTGCTCCACATTCGTCACGACCAGCACCCCAATGACATCATGATTCCTATAGATGCTTTTCACAGCGCGTATGTAAGACAGTGTGTCGTTATGATTAAAATAGCTATTGTTTTGGATTATTTTTAGGTAGCCCTTGCCTTTCTTGCTTATGGCTTCATCAAACCATTCCGGTTTATTGGCGTCCGAGAAGAAATACACCCCGGTGTTTTGCACCTGAGTTTTCGGGGCAAAGAAATAATAGTCATTGGGATCGTAAATATACAGCGAGTAATACAACCCCGCTCCATTGTCTGCTTCCAGTGAATAGGCCGACAGCAGATTAAACATTTCATTTTCTTTTTGCAAGCGTTCATATACATGATCCGTTTTGCTGGGGATCAAGGCCTGGGTAACGGAATCCTGAATGATCGTCACCGTAATTTTATCAATTGTATTGATATCCCGGTCAATGAGAATATGGTTCAGCGCATTCATCTCAGCATAGGCTGTAGTGACATGCCGCTTAAGGATTGCCTCGGCTTGAACGTTGCCATACCAATGCAGGAACAGCAAGGGAATAACCATAGTCAGGAAGATCAAAATAATCTGATACTTTAGGTTCCAATTTGTCAATGGATTAAATGTTATCTGTTTCATGGCCTCTCTCCCTGCCATTTATATTGTGCATATCCCACTATATAGAAAATACTGTATAAATGAAGTTAATCCTTCCCCGAGATTAACTTTTTCATGGAGGGTAACATCAAACTTTGCTCAAGGCTTTGTAAAATAAATATAGGGACCGGCAAATAAGCCGATCCCTAATGATTAACCTTTTCGCTATAGCTCCAACAATCCAATCACCAGTTATTACCTGAACCTCTTATGACCTTGAAATCAGGAGATTTGTCTTCTCCATAAATCGCCTGAACACCGGGGTTTTTAATCTTGACATTGGTAAAGCTTGCTTTGCCAACCGCCGGTCCCTGTCCGTTTTCGGCTTTGACAACCAGCTTGATTCCATAACGCGCAGGGTTATTGATATTGATGTTCTCTATACGTACGTTTTGCATCGGGATATTTTCCGGAGATTTGCTCTGGAACATCAAGCCAAAGTATACAGGCTCGTTAATATCCACATTTTTCAACACAATATTCTTGAAGTCCCGATCGCCGCCATAGAACCAGACCGCACCGTAGTTCTGGTATCCATTGATTTTGTCATCTCCGCCAACACTGGTCCAGAAATCCCCGCCGGTTCGGTCCAAGGTTACTCCGTCGATGACAGTATCTTTGTTGCCAAAGCCTAAGGTGTTATATCCGAAGCTCAAGCTGCTGATCGTTAATCCGGGATAGGTTAGCGTATCTGCACCGTACAGATTCCGGAATACATTATTCTGACCGCCATAGACTGCAAAAGCCGCAGCTCTTCTTACACAGGTTGCTGTAAGGTTGGTGTACTGGTTGCCTGCATTGTAAGAATCGCCCGAATCGATTGCGCTGAATAATGCGAATGAATCGTCACCGGTGCCTCGGGCATAGTTGTTGTCTATGACATTGTATGAGGAACCATTGGTCATATTGATGGCATCCGCAAATATGTTCTTAATGCGGTTATTTCTGAACGTATTGTGCGAAGAGTTGACACCCCAATACAAGCAGATAAAGTGCTCGGCCCAGACATTCTCTATCGTTACATTCTGCATGCCGTTGCCATCAATGAATTTCCCCGGTCCATCTACTCTGTACACATAATTGCCCCAGGCTGACAGATCTTTAATGACTGATCCATTGGCTGTCGAACCGATATTAAACCCAACATCCGTATTCGTTCGATTCTGCGGCGCAACCAGCTTGGTATGCCAAGGACCAGCGCCAATGATTTGCGTTGCGCGCCCGTATAGACTAATTTTTTTATTTAGCGTCCATTCGCCTGCAGGAATAAAGATTCCTTTCTTCGTTTTATCTTGTCTGAATTCATTCAAAGCCTGTTCGATTGATTTGGACTTTGAAACCTCTACATATTTGGTCGGGTCCGGGTTTTGAGCCGGAGGCGCCACATGTTCCGTTTCGATCATGTCTATGTAAATCCAGGGAACATCTCCCGCGTCTTTTTGAATTTTAATCTTGGTTCCGGCCGGGTATACTTTATCAAGCAGTAACTGGGAATCCTCATACAACCAGTAAGCTTTTTTTCCTTGGTTATCATATCCCAGCCGCCCAAGCGTCGTAGGCGTTGCATACACGTGAGAAAATTTGGATGTTACAGTAAAGTTGCGGATATCGGCACCATTCGCATAAATACTGATTGTTCCTGTGGTGTTTTCGGCAACAGCGTTACGGAATACAAACGCATTTGCTGGAGAAGTGAGTGTAAACTCCACATATTCTCCATTTGCATCCAGACGAACTGCTGAACGGCCCGATGCTTCACCTGCAAAGTCTCCAGGCGTAAAATTCTTTGCCAATACCGTTCCATTCGTTCGATTGGATGAAGACTCCGCTTCTAATACGGTAAATGGCATGTTAGCACCACGCCCGGAATTTTGTGTGATAGCAGGATTTGCGGTGGCTGTAGACGCCTCTGAGTCAGGAACATCAGTAGACGTACCGTAAACCTCCAACTCGGAAATTTGTGCGGCTGGCCAAGTGGTGTTAGCTGTTATGTTAACCCGTACATAGCGAGCACTAGTTGCGTTGAAGTCGACTGTAACGGCATTGCTGGCGGCCTGCTTAAATTTATAGTCTTTAGAGCTCACTAAGTCCGAGAAATCAGATCCATTTGTACTTCCTTGGATGGATAAGGTCTGTGTTCTAGTCTCCCAACCCGCAGGAAGCCTCAATATGGCGCGGTCAATACGGGTTGCTTTCCCGAGATCCACTTGAATCCATTGCGGGAGCTTATGATTTTTGCTTTCCCAGTAGCTATCCTGTTTACCGTCAACAGCATTGTCAGCCGTATATTCACCATTATTGCTGCTTGAAGTGGCGTGTTTTCCCAATGCCAGATTCGGTCTTTCCTTCGCTTGAACTACGGGTAAACCGAACGAGAAAACAACGGTCGTAAACAGCATCGTTAATATGCTTAACCAGGCTAATCGTTTCTTCATTTTAATCCTCCAAACTCAATTTTATCAAAGAAATCCCTTTGATCCGTTTCAGCCGCCTCGTCAAGTATAGCCTGCATGTCGTCACTTTCACCAGCAAATATCTTCTGAATTGCAGTGGTAATTGTTGCATAATAGCCCATGCCGCAAAGCCATTTCATACATGGACCACATCAAAAAACCTACCTTGTCAGTACGTTTACTTGGCGGCGGATTCACGACCGTTTTGCCCGGCCTTGTGGAATTTATGAGCAGATTTGATGAAGTTTATCAGGAACGAACCCGGGGGTTCGCTCCCTTCATGAGCCCATAAAAAAAAAGAAAACCTCACTCTGACGAGTGAAGCTTCCTTTTTTTATGGAGCCTAGGGGGATCGAACCCCTGACCTCATCGCTGCCAGCGATGCGCTCTCCCAGCTGAGCTAAGGCCCCAAATTCTTATTCAATTTGTCATCCGTTCGCGGCGACTTCTATATCATATAAAATTCAAGCGCTTCTGTCAATACTTTTTCACCGCCTGAGGCCGACGATTTATTCGTCGGCCGTGTCCTTGGAGAGCAATGTTTTCAGTTCCTTCATGAACATGTTGATGTCCTTGAATTGGCGGTATACTGAAGCAAAACGGACATAGGCCACTTCATCCACCGGGTACAGCTGCTCCATGACCAGCTCGCCGATATCGCGGCTTTCCACCTCGGCTGCTGCGGTGTTGCGCAGCGAATTTTCCACCTGAGAGACGATCCGTTCCAGATGCTCAACGGACACCGGCCGCTTCTCACAGGCCCGGATGAGCCCCCGCAATATTTTGTCACGGCTGAACTCCTCGCGGCTGCCGTCCTTCTTAATGACCATCAGCGGCGTTTCCTCCACCATTTCAAAGGTGGTAAACCGCCGGCTGCATTGCTCGCATTCACGGCGGCGCCGAATCGATTTATTTTCATTCGCTGGTCTTGAATCCAGCACTTTGGTGCCTGCATAACCGCAGAATGGACATTTCATAAAAACTCGCTCACTTCCTTTTACCAATAACTTCATTTTTAATAAGAGTCATAAAATCTGTCTTCCTGCACATAATACTTGTACCAACCCGGAGGAGGTGAACAGCAATGGGACAAGGTGGTAGCAATGGAAACTCCAACAACCTGGTAGTGAAACAAGCTTCCGGCGCGTTGGAACAGCTTAAATACGAGGTTGCTCAGGAACTTGGTATCTCTATTCCACAAGACGGTTACCAAGGTAACATGACTTCTTACGAAAACGGTTCGATCGGGGGTTTCATCACGAAACGCCTGGTGACAATCGCTGAGCAGCAACTGGCCGGTCAATTTCGTTAATTCTTAACCCCTTAAAACGGCGGGACAGGTCAAACGGCTTGTCCCGCCATTCCTATTCATTAAAACTGGCCGTATATTTTCGTGTACTGCCTGTAATAATGAATGACCCGCTGTACATAATGCCTTGTTTCCCCGAACGGGATCTGCTTAACCGTCTGTTCCCTGCCATCCCAAACCCCTTCCCGCATCCATTCTTTCACCTTGCCGGGGCCCGCGTTATATGCGGCGATCATTGCCACCGGATTGTTCTGGAATTGCTCCCCCAGACTGTGTACGTACCAGGTACCGAGCTTAATGTTCATATCAGGCTCGTCCCTTATCAGCTCAAGCGGAACCCGGGGAAAACCTGTTTTATCCATAATCCACTGCGCCGTATCCGGCATCAGCTGCATCAGGCCAAGCGCTCCCCTGCGTGATTCCTTGCTTGTCTCATAATTAGTCTCCACGCGGATAATGGAGGCAATGAGGAACGGATCGACTTCATACATTTGAGCATGTTCCCTGATTTCATCCTTGTAATGGATCGGATAAAACCAGGACATCCAATTCGAGCTTAGGAATAAAAAAAGCACAAAAGCTACAAACAAAACAAGCAGAACTCTTTTTTTACGCAAAATCCTCATGAAAATACCTTCCGCTCCAACAACTCATCCAATTGCCGCTCTGTATCAGCTACATCACGGCTGTTATCCACAACGATATCCGCAAGACGCTTCTTCTCCTCAATCGGCATCTGTGCGTCAAGTCTCTGTCTTGCTTGCTCTGGTGTCAGCCCGTCACGCTGCATCAGCCTCTTGAGCTGAACCTCCGCCGGAACATAGACGACCATAACCTTTTGAAACAGATTATCCAGCCTGGACTCATACAGCAGCGGAATATCCACGACGACGAGCTTGTCCGGAAACTCCGCCTCGTAAGCATTCATCCGCCGTATGATCTCCTGCCGAATGGCGGGATGGGTAATTTCATTCAAGGCTTGGCGCTCCGAAGGATTGGCGAATACAATCGCCCCAAGCCTCTTGCGATGCAGCGTTCCGTCCTCATTCAAAACCTCTTGTCCGAAATGACGGACAACAGCGTTCAGCACAGGATGCCCCGGAAGCATCACTTCCCGGGCAATGGCATCGGCATCGACCAGCAGCGCACCCCTGGCTGCCAGCAGCGCCGATACCGTGCTCTTCCCGGTGGCAATGCCCCCGGTCAAACCGATAATCATGTATTCACCCGCTTTCGGCTATAACAATTTCATCATACCCATAATAATTAGCAGTAATGCAGGCAGTACGCTGAATACCTTCATAAAGCGGAAGGCTGCCAAACGGAACCCTGCCTTCATGCCAGCGATCAAAAACAGCCCGCTGAATACCGCTATGGTTGCCGCTGTGGTCAGCGGAGTATATCCCAGCATGGCCGCCCCTAATCCCGCTCCGAAAGAATCAAGGGATAAGGCCATCCCAAGCCATATCGCTTCCTGGGCAGATATGCTTCCGGAACGGTCCGTATCGGCGGCAGATGGGCTGCGTAAAATATGGATGACCAGCCCTATCTTGCGAAGCTCCATAGAGAACAGCATTTTATTCGGACCCTCAGCAACTTCGCTTTCCGATTCCTTTTCATGCGAAACAGCTTCCCCGGCCTCTTCCTTATTGTCTCTGTTTTGTACCGATTGGATCAGCGACCAACAGCCGATACCGATCAGAATGACAGCACCGAGAAGTGAAGTGAAGATTGGGGATAGAAACCTCATCAGCAGTGCTCCGGCCTGCATGGACACCATAATGATCAGGCCGGAGCAAAGGCAAATGATCAAAATGGAGCCTATCGGTATCCTCATCTTCCGCAGCCCGTATGTAACCCCTACACCAAAGCTGTCCAAACTTAACGCAAAGGCAAGCAGCAGCAGGGAAAACCACGCATAATCCACTCCAAATACCTCCCTGTAACGGAGCCGGCCCGGTTGGGGCCGGGCTCACGTTCTCATATCTCAGGGATAGTATATGGCGGGAATTTGCGCGAAGTGCATGCTACATTGGCGGCACAGGCTGACAGACAGGACAGTAATGAGTTCCCCGTCCGGCTACCACCGTTTTCTCTACGGCTGTTCCACAGCGAACACAAGGCTCCGCTTTTCGTCCATAAATTTGCAGCTGATGCTGAAAGGAACCGGATTGTCCTTGTCCGTTCACATAGGACTTGACGGAAGAGCCGCCAGCAGCAACCGACTCGGACAGCGTGTCCACTATTGCTCTGTGCAGCAGGGTAATTTGCTCCATACTGAGCGATTTGGCTGATTGGGCAGGATGGATACCTGCACGGAACAACGACTCATCTACATATATATTCCCGATCCCGACGATATATGCCTGATTCAGCAGCGCGGCTTTGATGGAAGTCGCCCTGCTTCCTACCGCATCGCGCAGCGCCTCCACGGTAAAGGCTTCATCCAGCGGCTCTATGCCCAGCTTGTACAGCGGTGCTGAAACCAGGTCTTCGCCTGTTTTGAATAAATGCATCGTTCCGAACTGTCTAACATCCTTATATCTTAGCTCGGTCCTATCCGTAAAGTGAAAGATGACATGCGTATGCTTCTCTACGGGTTCATCCCCATTATAGAGACCATAACGTCCTTCCATCCGCAAATGGGACACCAAGACCAGGCCGTCAAGCAAAATACGCAGAAATTTGCCGCGGCGCTCCACACCGGTCACGGTATGTCCGGCAAGCTCCAGGGCAAATGCATGTATATCGTCAGGCCGCTGTATAATACGCGGCAGATGGACTGTTACTTGTTCGATTTGTTTTCCTGTAATAAGCTCGTTTAATGTTCTTTTGACTGTTTCCACTTCCGGCAGTTCCGGCATGTTGACTTCACCTCATGCTTTATTATAACGAAGAACCGCCTTTATGTTGAGCAGCCCATCCAGTTTATTTCGCTTCATACCAGTTGCTGCCGTAGCTTACCTCCGCTTTCAGCGGCACCGACAGCTTCAGCGCCGATTCCATCGTTGCCGGAACCAGCTCCTTCATGATCTCCAGTTCATCCTCCGGGACCTCGAATACAAGCTCATCATGTACCTGCAGCAGCATGCGGCTGCGCAGCTTACGCTCACTCATTGCATGATCCATATGCACCATGGCCAGCTTGATAATGTCGGCCGCGGTCCCCTGGATCGGCGTATTCATGGCCGTCCGCTCGGCGAAGGAACGGAGATTGAAATTGCTCGCATTGATTTCAGGCAGGTACCGTCTGCGTTCCAGCAGCGTTTTCACATAACCGTCGCGCTTGGCGTCCTTGACAATATCGTCCATGTAACGGCGGACACCCTGGAAGACGTCAAAATATTGATCGATAAACCTTGCGGCTTCCTTCCTCGTAATGTTCAGGTTCTGGGAAAGGCCGTAATCGCTGATTCCGTACACAATACCGAAGTTAACAGCCTTTGCGGAGCGCCTCATATTGGCATCCACCGCTTCCGGAAGAACGCCGAATACGTCCGAGGCCGTTTTGGTGTGAATGTCCATATCGTTCTGGAAAGCTTCCTTCAGCCGCTCGTCATCAGAGATATGCGCCAATACGCGGAGCTCAATCTGGGAATAGTCAGCCGCCAGAATCAGCCAGCCTGGCTCGGAAGGAACGAATACTTTACGGAGCTTTCTTCCTTCTTCCAGACGGATCGGGATGTTCTGCAGGTTGGGGTACTGGCTGCTGAGCCGGCCTGTCGCCGCGACCGTCTGGCGGAAATACGTATGCACCCGGCCCGTTTTCTCCGAAATTTCCTTCAACAGGCCTTCCACGTAGGTAGATTGCAGCTTGGCGATCGTACGGTATTGCAAAATATTTTGCACGATATCGTGGTAAGGGGCCAGCTTCTCCAGCACTTCGGCATCCGTGGAATAACCCGTCTTGGTCTTTTTGACGACAGGCAGCCCCAGCTTATCAAACAGAATTTCCCCGAGCTGCTTCGGTGAGTTCAGATTAAACTCCACCCCGGCAAGCTCATAAATTTCCTGAACCAGCCTTGCAATCTGCTCTTCAAATTCCTTGCCCAGCGCTTTAAGCTCGTCCACATTAACCCTGACTCCCTGCTTTTCCATATCCGCCAGAATTCGCGAGAGCGGCATTTCCAGCCCGAAGAACAGCTCCTTCATTCCATTCTCTTCAAGCTGCTTCTGCTGGGAAGGGATCAGCTCCTGAATGACGGCCGCTTTACGCGCAAGGTGATCTGCCAGGATGTCCTCCTCAGGCACCTTGTACTTGGCCCCTTTGCCGAACACCTCCTCATCCGGGCGAATAGACGGCAGGCCGTATTTGGCAGCAAGCCCGCTCAGCGTTTGATTCGCATCTGTCGGATCAAGAATGTACCCGGCAAGTTGAACGTCAAATTCCGCGCCCGCAAATTCAATACCGTGCCAGTGCAGGGCCAGGTCAGCCCGGTGCAGGTCATATCCGCGTTTTTGGCGCTGCGAATCGGACAGCCAGGAACGGATCGGATCTGCCGCATGCGAAGCCATCAGTTCAAACGGGATGAAGAATTGACGATCCGCTGTTCCTAACACAAGTGCAATGACCTGCGCCTGATGAGGGTTGTCTCCGTAGGTTTCAATATGAACGACTTCAATGGTATCCAGCGCGTTTTTCAGTTCTTCCAGGTTCTCTTCGCGGACGATCAGCACATCTGCTGCCGCCTCTGCAGTGCCTGAGGAGCTGCCGCTTTCGGCGGACAGGGATAGTCGCTCCAGCAGCGACTTGAATTCCAGCTTGGCCAGCGCAGCACCCGCCGTCTCCTCACGCAGACCGCCGAATACGATGTCATCCCACGTTTTGTCCAAGGGAACGTCACGGTATATGGTGGC
Organism: Paenibacillus jiangxiensis; assembly: GCF_046098255.1. Lineage (NCBI taxonomy): Bacteria > Bacillati > Bacillota > Bacilli > Caryophanales > Paenibacillaceae > Paenibacillus > Paenibacillus jiangxiensis. Next base: position 86,055 of record NZ_JBJURI010000005.1, on the reverse strand, counting down.
CAGCTTTTTACTCATGCGGGCATCTTCGGCATGTGTTTCAATACGTTCCTTCATTTTGCCCTTCAGCTCATCCGTATGGGCAAGCACCTCTTCAACTGAGCCGTATTGATGCAGCAGCTTGAGCGCCGTTTTCTCGCCAACCCCCGGTATGCCCGGAATGTTATCGGAAGCATCGCCCATCAAACCTTTGAGATCAATGATCTGTTCCGGCTTCAGCCCATAGCGCTCCTGAATCTCGGCCGGACCATAGGCTTCGACCTCTGTGACTCCCTTCCGTGTCAAGCCGACCGTGACATGACCGGAAGCAAGCTGCAGCATATCCTTATCGCCCGTGACAATCATTACGGTACGTCCCGACTCGTCCGCCCTCTTCGTCAACGTTCCAATAATATCGTCCGCTTCATAACCCTCAAGCTCGAACTGGGCTATGCCGAATGCCACTAACAACTCCTTCAGCAGCGGAAACTGCTGGGACAGCTCCGGTGGTGTTTTCTCGCGTCCACCCTTGTAATCCTGATAGCCTTCATGACGGAAAGTCACCTTACCCGCATCAAAAGCCACCATGATATGCGTAGGTTTATGCTCTTCCAGCAGCCGCAGCAGCATCGTGGTGAAGCCGTACACAGCGTTGGTCTGCTGCCCGCTTGAATTCGTGAGCGGCGGCATGGCGAAGAACGCCCGGTATATAATACTGTTTCCATCTATAAGCATGAGTTTGTCCATTCCAGCACCTCGCGTGTTCATCATAAACATTTGCTCCCTTTATCTTAACACAATCCCCTTCCAACCAGAAAAAAATCGTCCTGCCCGCTTACATTCAATCATTAGGGATCAGCCGGTCAGAGGGAAAAAGGAAAAAACGGTTATTCTGTACCAGAGATGGAATGCACTCATCTTTCCTGGTAGCATAAATAACCGTTTTTCGCAAATAATTACTGATTAAGATCCGGGCGCTGGCCTGTTACAAGATAGACCGTGTTCTCCCCGATGTTCGTCGCATGATCGCCGATCCGTTCGATGTACCGTCCGACAAGCAGAAGCAGCATAGCCTGCGAGGCCTGGGAAGGACTATTCATCATAAAGGAATAAAGTTCCGTGATCATCTTGCTGTACAGCGAATCAACTTTGTCATCCTGTTGAGCCATTTTGTAGGCCAGATCCGTGTTTTCATCCAGATAGGAGGTAATGGAATCATCAATCATATCCTTGACGATTTCGGCCATTTGCGGAATGTCAACCAGAGGCTTGATCAGTTCCTGCCCTTCCATCCGCAGAGTAACCTTGGCCACATCCGATGCCAGGTCCCCCATCCGCTCCAGATCGGTCGAAATCTTGAACGCGACGATAATTCTTCTTAAATCCTTCGCCACCGGCTGCTGCTTAATGATGAGGCTGGACCCCATATCCAGAATGTTCTCTTCCATCTGGTTCAGAGCAGCATCATTCTTGATGATTTCCTGGGCAAGCTCCGTATCATTGGTCTTCAGACTGGTGATTGCCCGATCGAGCGCCTCTGAAACATGCTGTCCCATCTGGCGCAGCAGTACGCGGAGCTCCTCAAGCCCTTCATCAAATTCTTTTCTGCGGATCATCTGCAGATGCCCTCCCTCTGTGCTTCGCTCAGCCGAACCGGCCGGAAATGTAATCTTCCGTACGAGAATCCTGAGGTGTGGAAAACAAGGTTTCGGTAGGCTCAGCCTCAATCACTTCGCCATTCAGGAAGAATACTGTTTTGCCGGAAACGCGGGCCGCCTGATGCATATTGTGCGTTACCATCACAATGGTGTACCGGTCTTTGAGCTCCTGGACCAGTTCCTCAATCTTGGCCGTGGAAATCGGGTCAAGCGCGGAGGTCGCTTCATCCATCAGCAAAATATCCGGCTGCACTGCGAGCGCCCTCGCAATGCACAGACGCTGCTGCTGCCCGCCGGACAGGCTGAGCGCAGAACGTCTCACGAAATCCTTCACTTCATCCCACAAAGCTGCATGGCGAAGGCTCTGCTCAACCAGCTCGTCCAGCCGCGCCTTGTCGCGGATGCCGTGCAGTCTCGGTCCATAGGCCACATTGTCATAAATGGATTTGGGAAAAGGATTCGGCTGCTGGAACACCATGCCGACACGTTTACGGAGTTCCTCTACCTCCATACTGCTGTCGTAAATATCCAAATCGCCTAATTGTACCTTACCCTCCACCCTGGTGCCGGGAATCATATCGTTCATCCGGTTCAGCGTCCGCAGCAGCGTGGATTTTCCACAGCCGGAAGGACCGATGAATGCCGTTACCGTTTTGTCCGGGATATCAAGATTTATATTTTTAAGCGCATGAAATGATTCATAATATAAATTCAAATTTTCTATCCGTATTACTGCCTCATTCAACTTAATGGCGGTTTCTGTCATGGGATTTGATCTCCTTCACTTGCAGATCTGGTTTTCCATGCCTGCACTTTTCCTGTAACTGCCCACAGGCAATATGACAAATTATAAACGAGCTATGTAAATGAAATCCTTTATATTTGTTAACGCAATGTAAAATATCAAACAATACAACGTTCCTCGTCTTGCGGCTGCAAGTGCATGGTTCCCAGTTCTGCGGCAACCTGTGAAGCTGCTGCTGCTGCATCTTCGGCCATACGCGACAACCCTTGGCTGCGACTGTTAACATTCTCCATATTAGCCATCAGCCTGGAGAAGGCTTCGCTGCCTGCATCGATGTGCTCCGCACCCTGTTCAATTTCCCGCAAGCCTGACTGGGTAAGGGCCACATTTTCTCCAATCAGCGAACCGATTTCACCCAGCAGCGAAGCAATATCCTCTGAAAAGTGCCGGGTCTGCTGTGCAAGCTTGCGAACCTCCTCTGCGACAATCTGAAATCCTTTTCCATGCTCGCCCGCATGAGCCGCCTCAATCGATGCATTGATGGCAAGCAGACTGCTCTGATCGGCAAAGCTGCGGATGGAAGAAGCCATGCCGGAAATGGAGTGAATGTGCTGTTCCAGCATGCCTGTCTGCTCAAATTGCCGCTTCATTTGTTCCGCAATCATTTGATAAGAGGACATGACCTCCTCCAGACGGCTTCTGCCCGTTTCCGCCAGCCCGCTCATTTCCAGCGTCGCCACTGCGCTCTCAGCCGCTTCCCGCGCCATTTGCAGCGCACTGTCCCCGATTCTGGCGACACCGCTGGAACTCTTCGCCACAGCTAGTCCGCTTCTTTCATCAGCTTCCTTCTGCAGCCTTCTGGACAATTCCATCAAATCCCGTAAGGTTAAGATGCCAAAAAAACGCCCTTCGCTCATCACCGCGACGCAGTCATAAAACTTTTCATCAGGCCTGAGTAGCGCTTTGTTCAACACCTCCGCAGCAGGATCGGCGGCATCCACAATCAGGGTGTCAGGATCGGCGAACATGGCCGCAGGCTTGTCATAATACAATTCAGCGGCAAACCTGCCCGCCAAATGGCGGTTGAACGCTTCTCGCATAATGATCCCTGCAATTTCCTCTGCGTTATGGACAAGGACAACACAGGGCGCCGCCGGATTCTCTCTAAGTATGTCCAGCAAAGCCAAGCAGGAAACTTCCATTCCGATAACGGGAACAGAACGGCAGGCCGTATATTCGATAAGCTTACCCGCATGCCCGTTTTCTTCAGCATGGCCGTTATAACCACCGTCCGTACAGTCTTCCGTCTGTATCGTCTGTATCGTCTGTATCGTTTCCAGCTCTGGTGCCATGATCATGATCAAATTCCCCTTTGCAACTGAATACTGATGTGTTCAGCTCATCTTATAGGTCGATAGAACCATCATAAATGTATTCGGTAAACAGAAAGGAGGCATTGTGTAAGCCGTTTGTAAAACGATTGCAAAACTTCCGTGAAAAATCCGACCTGGTACCTATCCGCAGAAAAAATCCCCAACCTTTTATACTAAATGTTGGGGACTTCTTTTCCTGTTCACAACCAATTTATAGCCCACTCCGCGTATGGAGTCGATATGCACCGATTCCGGCTCCAGCTCCAGCTTCTTGCGTAAAGAACTGACATGAACATCCACAGTCCGCTGCCCGCCGATATAGTCGAAGCCCCATACCGCGTTCATCAAGTCATCTCTCGTAAGGACGACGCCAGGCTTTCTTGCCAGGTACAAGAGCACCTCGAATTCCTTCGGTCTGAGATTGATGGACTGTCCGCCCAGAATTACCTCATATTTTTCAGGGTAAATCTCCAGCTCACCGAGCACGATCCGGGAAGCATCGCTCTGATCAGGCAACACGCCTTCATCTCCACCCATAGAGCGGCGCAGTACAGCATCCACACGGGCCAGCAGCTCGGATACGCCGAAAGGCTTTGTAATATAATCATCTGCACCAGATTTCAGTCCCTGCACCACTTCAGCTTCTCCATTTTTAGCGGTCAAGATAATGATTGGTGTGGTCACTCCCTGGGTGCGAAGCTTGTTCAAAATATCGAGGCCATTCATGCCAGGCAGCATCAGATCCAGCAGGATTAAATCAAAGGCTTCTCTTGAGGCTTTCTCGAATCCGGCGGTTCCATGATCCTCCGTCTCCACCTCATAACCTTCCTGCGTCAGATTGTAAGTAAGCAGCCTGGCCAATGTAGGCTCGTCTTCTATAACCAAAAGACGTTGTGCCATGTCCTATCCCCCATCTCCCGTTATACATTATTTTAATGTAATAACGCATGTATGTCTGACTCCAACCCATTTTATCACGGCATTGTTAACGTGGTGTAAAAAAATCATCCTTGCTGCTCCTCAACCTGCTGCAAGAGCGGTAACTCGACCGTAAATGTCGTGCCAAGCCCCAATTCGCTGTCGACCGAGACGCTCCCGTGATGAAGCTCAACCAGATGCTTGACGATGGACAGCCCCAGTCCGGTTCCGCCCGAGTTGCGGGATCTTCCTTTATCCACACGGTAAAATCTTTCAAAGATGCGCGGCAAATCCTTCTTCGGAATACCGATCCCGGTATCGCTGACGGTAAACACCACTTTTTCCGGCTCATGATCATGTGAAAGCTCCTTGACCTTCAGCTTCACAATTCCGCCTTCCTGGGTGTAATTGATTCCATTGGAAAGCAAATTCAGGAATATTTGCCTTAGTTTGTCCTCATCCGCTTCTATGAACAGCTCCTCGGGAACTTCCATCTGCAGGCTGATATGTTTCTTCTCCGCCACCTTGGCCAGCGTACCGTTAATCATATCAAAGAGTGAGGACAGGTGAACAGGCTCGCACTCCAGCGGAGAACGTTTGGATTCGATTTTGGAAAGCTCCAGAATATCCCCGATCAGCCGGTTCAACCGTTCACTTTCATCATAAATGATCTGCAAAAACGAGCGTGCTGTCTCCTCATCCTTGACTCCCCCGCCAAGCAGCGTTTCAGCAAAACCTTTTACCGCCGCAATCGGTGTCTTCAACTCATGCGAAACGTTGGCTACAAACTCGCTGCGCATGTTCTCCAGCCTGCGGATGGCTGTGACATCCTGCAGCAGAAAGAGCATGCCGCGATAGCTTGCTTCGTCCTGCATCGGCACACCATCGAGCAGAATGAGCCGCTCCCCCGGATTAAACACACTGACTTCCTCATGCATTCGTTCCCGGTGCTGTATGCTGTGCTCCACCAGCTTGGTCAGCCCGTAATGCTGCTTTAGCTCATGATAGGGTCTGCCGGTTACCCGGCTGCTGCTGATCCCGAGCATTCGCTCAGTCTCTCGGTTTACCAGCGCAACTTTGCCATGCGCATCAACCATCAGAATACCGCCTGTCATGTTGCTCATCACCCGCTGCAGCAAATCCTCGTTATCACGGATCGTTTTCATCTGCATCTGCAGGCTGTCCGCCATCCCGTTGATTGCCGCCGCCAGCTGTCCTACCTCGTCATTGCGCTTCAACTCAACTCTGGCGTCATAATCAAGCTTGGAAATGCGATTGGCTACCTTCGTAATATGCTCGAGCGGAGAAGTCAGATTGCTCGCGATACGGTAGCTGACCACAGAAGCAACCAGAAATAGCAGCAGCAAGCCAATAATCATGGCCGTCCAGGCACGCTGCATACCTTCATCTACAGCCTTCAGACTCATCGAAAGCCGTATATACCCGTTGAACCCGCTGTCCGTGCTGACCGGTTCCGCTACATACAGCATATTCTCCTTCAGCGTATCACTGTAACGAATTGCACTCCCGATGCCTTTTTCTTCAGCCAGCCGTATTTCATCCCGCAGCGCATGGTTGTCCATCTTGTCGACATCCATTTCCGAGTCTCCTATGACCGTTCCATCCTTATTGATGAAAGTTATACGGGAATTGATCAGCCCGGCCAGTTCCTTAGCTTTTTCAGTATAATAAGCCGTGTAATCGTCGACCGGCACATTGCTTGTACTGTGAAACTCAAAGGTGCTGCGCAGGAGATTTATTTCCCGGGCCATATTTTCTTCCAAGGCCTTGATATGCGATTCTTTGAAAATCTGCCCCATCGTCAGTCCTGCCGCAATCACGGAAATTCCGATCAGCGTCAAGATAATGGCAGTCAGTCGAAAACGGAATGATTTCATAAGTTCTCCCTCGGCAGCATGTTATGCGCGTATTGTAAAACTAATTTTACCGTATGGGCTGCCTTCCATCCATATCGCACTGTAAACGGATTGTTAAATTTGATCTGCTTTGTGTAATCAGGACATAATGAAGGACCGTCCCTCGGCCGCTGGCCTGAAAAACGGTCCTTTGTAAATAGAACTCACATCAACAATGCTCTGCAGTTCGGCTCCTGTTCATTAACCATTCACGACTTCGCCGCCATTGACATGAATAACCTGGCCGCTGACATAGGAGGAGTCCGAGGATGCCAAGTATACGTACGCAGGAGCCAACTCTTCAGGCTGTCCGGGACGCTTCATCGGCTGGGTAGCTCCAAATTGGCTTACCTGCTTCTCATCAAAGGTGGATGGTATCAGCGGAGTCCAGATCGGCCCAGGTGCGACTGCATTTACACGAATACCCTTTTCCACCAAATTCATGGACAGCGAACGGGTAAAGGCGGTAATAGCCCCTTTGGTCGAAGAGTAATCAAGCAGCTGCGGGTTGCCTTTGTACGCTGTAATTGATGTCGTATTGATGATCGTGCTGCCCGGCTTCAGCAAAGGCATGGCTGCTTTCGTCAAGAAGAACATACCGAAGATGTTAGTGCGGAAAGTCCGTTCCAACTGTTCGGCAGTAATGTCTTCAATGGACTGCTGCGGATGCTGTTCGGCGGCGTTGTTCACCAGGATGTCCAATTTCCCCAGATTCTCCACCGTTTGCTGCACAGCCTTCTTGGCAAATTCCTCGTCTCCTATATCACCGGCAATCAGCACACATTTGCGTCCCTCCTGCTCAACCTGACCTTTCGTTTCCTCCGCGTCACTATGTTCGTTCAGGTAGATGATGGCTACATCTGCGCCTTCTTTCGCATAGGTTACGGCAACTGCACGGCCGATCCCGCTATCTCCACCTGTAATGAGAGCAACCTTGCCGGTCAACTTGCCCGCAGGCTTATAGGCCGGTGTCTCGAACTCCGGCTGTGGAGTCATTTTGGATTCAATCCCGGGTCGCTGGTTCTGGTGCTGCGGCGGCAGTGTTTGCTGATTACTTTGCTGTTTGGACATGCTTCAATCTCCTTTCCTTAAGCCAGAATGATGGAATCTTCCCCTAGGATGCACATAACTCTGTATAATAAATCTTCCCGACACTGTACTTTTACCACGCTCAGCCAGACTTAAACACGTTGATCAGGAGATTCTACTGCTGGCTGTTCTGAGACGCTCCTAGAACGAACCGTTCCTACAATCGATGTTGGCCTCAAATTTCAATTAATTATTTTTAGTCAAAATGAAAGAAAAAGAGCGGTTTTAGTGGAAACCCTTCCACCAAACTCGCTCTTTCAAATCAAACATAGTTATATTCGTAATACCCTCTGCCTGTTAAATTCTACTTCTGACAGCATTTCATTACGCCGCCAGCAGAGTGCCTCTGTCCGGATTTAAATAATCCGACGGTATACCATGAAAAACAGCATCAGCAGCATGCTGATCGCCAGCAGAACACTGAAGGTTCTGAGCTTGGCCCTTTGAGCGGATATATCGCTGCCTTTGCTAATTCCATCGATTGCAAGGCGCAGCGGCTTGCCCATCATGCCGCCCAGCCCCGCAATAATGAGAAACAGCAGAAAGACGACCACCATCCACGCAATAGAGTAGTCTTCGCCAGTCAGCATATATCCGCCGGTCAGCAGTTGGATAATGAGCGCATACTGCGCAAACCGGTTCAGCGTCCGAACTGCGCTGACCGCCCCTTCCTGCGCAGGAGCCGACATGTTATTAAGCTTTCCGACCAAGAAAGGCAGAATGAGATAAAAGCCCATAGCCAGAGCTCCGATGATATGCAGCAAATAGATAACTCTCATGAAATAACCTCCCTTATTTTGTAATCCGAACCCCAAACATATACTATTATACTGGGAAGAAAGCAAGAATCTCAATCTGCCAAAAAAGGAATCCTCCCATAAAGAGAGGATTCCCGGCCTGTTACGATATCATGAACTATATCGAGACAACTTTAATGACATTGCGAACAGATTCGGCCGATTGATCAAGCGCCGCCTTCTCCTCCGCGGTCAGCTCAAGCTCGAATATTTTCTCGATTCCGCTGCCGCCCAGCAGAGCCGGTACGCCGAGGAACAGGTTCTCATACCCATACTCGCCTTCCAGGTAAGCGATCACCGGAATAATCCGTTTCTTGTCCTTCAGGATCGCTTCGGTCATCTGTACAAGGGAAGCTGCTGGCGCATAATATGCGCTGCCGTTGCCCAGCAGATTGACGATTTCTCCGCCGCCAACCCGCGTCCGCTGCACGATGGCTTCAATGCGGTCGGCTGGAATGAGCGTGTCAATCGGAATGCCTCCGACGCTGGAATAACGGACAAGCGGCACCATGTCGTCACCGTGGCCCCCTAACACAAAGCCGCGCACATCCTCTACCGAAACATTAAGCTCCTGCGCAATGAAGGTGCAGTAACGTGCTGTATCGAGTACACCCGATTGGCCGATGACACGGTTTTTAGGGAAACCGAGCGTCTGATACGCCGCATAAGTCATCGCGTCGACAGGGTTGCTGAGAATAATGACAATGGCATCAGGACAGTAGGTCTTCACATTCTCGCACACCGATTTCACGATGCCTGCGTTGGTATTGACGAGATCATCGCGGCTCATGCCAGGCTTGCGGGCAACACCGGCAGTGATAATGACAATATCGGAACCGGCGGTCTCCGCATAATCGGAGGTGCCGATAATGTTGCTGTCAAACCCTTGCACCGGGCTTGCTTCCAGCATATCCAGGGCTTTGCCCTTCGTCGGATTCTCCAATTGCGGGATGTCCACCAGCACTATGTCGCCCAGCTCTTTTTGCGCGAGCATCAATGCAGTTGTTGCACCGGTAAAGCCGGCTCCGACTACAGTGATTTTTCTTCGTTTAATGGCCACGGTACCGCCTCCTACATATGGCTGATGACTTTGTCAGCGAACTCAGAGCATTTTACTTGAGTAGCCCCTTCCATCAGGCGGGCAAAATCATACGTAACCGTTTTGTTGTTGATTGCGGTTTCTATGCCTTTGTAAATAAGGTCTGCCGCTTCCTGCCAGCCCAGATGCTCAAGCATCATGACGCCGGACAGAATAACGGAGCCTGGATTCACAACGTCCTTATCCGCATATTTCGGAGCCGTTCCATGCGTTGCTTCAAAAATGGCGTGGCCTGTCACATAGTTAATGTTGGCGCCAGGGGCAATACCGATACCGCCTACTTGTGCAGCCAGCGCATCAGACAGGTAGTCACCGTTCAGGTTCAGAGTAGCGATCACATCAAACTCGGCCGGGCGTGTCAGCACCTGCTGCAGCGCAATATCGGCAATAGCATCTTTGATAATGATCTTACCGGCTTCTTCAGCCGCTTGCTGTGCAGCGTTAGCCGCATCCGTGCCTTCTTTTTCTTTGATTTCATCGTATTGTGCCCAAGTGAACACCTTATCGCCGAATTCCTGCTCGGCAACTTCATAACCCCAGTTTTTGAAGGCACCTTCGGTGAACTTCATGATATTTCCTTTATGAACAAGCGTTACGCTCTTGCGATTATTCTTGATGGCATACTCGACAGCTGCACGTACCAGACGCTTGGAGCCTTCGGAAGAAACCGGCTTGATGCCGATGCCTGACGTTTCAGGGAAACGGATTTTATTGACTCCCATTTCCTCCTGAAGGAATTTAATGACCTTTTTCACTTCCTCGGAGCCTTCCTTGTACTCGATGCCGGCATAGATATCCTCCGTATTTTCACGGAAAATAACCATGTCCACCAGTTCAGGACGTTTTACCGGAGAAGGAACTCCGTCGAAATAGCGAACAGGACGAAGGCAGACGTACAGGTCCAGCTCCTGGCGCAGAGCCACGTTCAACGAGCGGATGCCGCCGCCGATCGGAGTTGTAAGAGGACCTTTGATCGCCACGATGTATTCGCGGATCGCTTCGAGCGTATCATTCGGAAGCCATTCCCCGTATGTATTAAACGCTTTCTCTCCGGCAAATACTTCATACCATGCGATTTTTTTCGAACCGCCGTATGCTTTCTCCACAGCAGCGTCCAGCACGCGCTTGGAAGCTTTCCAGATATCGCGTCCCGTACCGTCACCCTCGATGAAAGGGATAACCGGATTGTTAGGCACCTGCAGTTTTCCGTTGTCAATTGTGATTTTTTCGCCTTCTGTTGGGAGATCAAACTTTTCCAATTTCATGAGTTCCAGTTCCTCCTTGTATGGTTAGTAGCTCGTCTCTGCCCAGACTAATGGGCAACCAGCATAGAGGGGCGGGAAGAGTGACTTATATCATTGCCTCCCGGCCCCTGCTTCTCTATTGTACATGATTAAATTCCAGCATGTCACCGCAATTCAGGGGAAACGTATTTCTGATTCGTCGGACCTGTATATTCCGCACGCGGACGGATGATCCGGTTATCCTCATACTGTTCAAGAATATGCGCCGTCCATCCTGATACACGGCTGACAGCGAAAATTGGCGTAAACAGCTCACGTTCGATTTCAAGCTGAGTGTAAACGGATGCGGAATAGAAATCCACATTCGGCTTCAATCCCTTCTGGGAAGTGACCAGTTCCTCGATACGGACGGACATTTCATAAAGCGTCGTGTTTCCATTCTGCTCGCCAAGCTCGCGGGACATCTTCTGAAGATGCTTGGCACGCGGATCGCCATTTTTATACACCCGGTGTCCGAAGCCCATAATTTTATCGCGGTTGGCCAGCTTTTGCTGAATGAACGGCTCCACATTGTCCAGGGAACCGATTTCGTCCAGCATTTTGGCAACCGCCTCGTTGGCTCCTCCGTGCAGCGGCCCTTTGAGCGCGCCTACAGCGGACGTGATACCGGAGTAAATGTCCGATAATGTAGCCACGGTCACACGGGCGGCAAACGTGGAAGCATTCAGCTCATGATCGGCATGAAGCACCAGTGCCTGGTCCATGGCTTTTACAGCCGTTTCGGAAGGCTCCTCACCATTCATCATATACAGGAAGTTTTCTGCAATGGAAGCGCCTTCTTTTGGCTGTACCGGTTCCAGTCCCTTGCGAAGGCGGGCAATCGCCGCGACAATTGTCGGCAGCTGAGCCTGCAGCTTGATCGCCTTGAGCTCATTGGCTTCACGGGACATATCGTCCGCTTGACTGTCAAACAGGGCAAGAGCCGATACCGCAGAGCGAAGCGCCGCCATGGTGTTCATGTCTTTCGGGTACAGCTTCATTTGCGAGATGAGTTCATCGGGAATCGGGGCGTACCGGCTCAGCTGAGCCTGCAGATCGCTAAGCTGGGAAGCGTTCGGAAGCTTGCCGAACCACAGCAAATAAGCAACTTCTTCAAAAGAGGCGTTAATGGCCAAATCATCAATATTATAGCCACGGTAAGTGAGAACGCCATCTACTATGGAGCTAATGGAAGAAGTCGCAGCCACGATTCCTTCCAGACCTTTAGTCGCTGTCATATTACATCTCTCCTTTGTCTAAAAGCTTTGTAAAGGACTTGCAAATGAAAACAGTTTCAAAACTAAAGATGACATGGGAAAGCCTTAAAAAGGTTAACGTCTGATGTCAATAATTTTAATCTCCTCTAACTATACTGGATTTTGTCGGTTCTGTGAACAAGGATAAGCCAATCCTCCGCATTCAAATATTTTATCAGTCCTATAAACATTTTTTGAAACCCTTTACATTTTCAAAGTTTTTCTAGGCTCATGTCATATTTTCCGGAGCGGGCGCATACAGGTATACATCTAACAAAAAAGGAGAAATAGAAAGGTGAACCGACTTATACTCAAACGTATTCTACGGGCAATATGGGTCGTAATAGCAATCATTTTGTTCGTTCTCGCCGTATACGGGCTCTATCCGCTCGTCTATCCCTTTCTGCTGGCGTGGCTGGTCGCTTACGCAATGAATCCGCTTGTTCTGTTTCTTCACAAAAAGGCCAAGCTTCCCCACTGGCTGGCAGTCACCCTTTCGCTGTTTGTATATCTCGGGGCCATTCTGCTGGTGCTGTCCGCTGCGGTCACACGCATCGTGAAGGAGCTAATTGAACTGACAAAAACGTTTGACATTCATATTGAACAATTTAAAAGCCTGTTCATCTCCTGGACGAAGAGTGATATCATACAAAATATTATTGTAGAAATAGATAAGTTCATTCGCGAAAATCCCGATTATCAGCAAACCATCAACAATAATATCGATAAAACGACACAAAATGTCAGCAGCGCCGTTACGGATCTGGTTAGCCGTTTTTTCAACGGGATTCTGAGCTTTCTGACTGCCCTGCCGAATATGGGGGCCGTCCTTATGGTTATTGTGCTGGCCGCTTTTTTCATCAGCAAAAACTGGGAGCGGCATGGCCGCACATTTTCCGGGCTTGTCCCGGTCGGTCTGCACAAGACGGCCGCCGATATTTGGCAGGATCTGCGCAAGGCCTTGTTCGGATATTTGCGGGCACAATTCATCATGATTTCCATAACCGCGGTGATCGTTATTATTGGGCTTATCATTTTGCAGGTGGATTCCGCCTTTACCATCGGGCTGATGATCGGCCTGATCGACCTGCTGCCATATCTCGGTGTAGGTATCGTCATGATCCCGTGGGCCATTTATGCGTTTATGTCGGATAATTTTGCGCTCGGGCTAGGGCTCTCCATTCTTTATATCGTAATCTTGATTGCCCGTCAGATCGCCGAGCCCAAGGTGCTGGCCAGCAGCGTCGGGCTCGATCCGCTGGCCACCCTGATTGCCATGTTCGTCGGGCTCAAGCTGTTTGGCGTACTGGGACTCATCATCGGCCCCGTCTCCCTCGTTGTGCTGGATGCGTTCAATCGTGCCAACGTGCTTCGGGATTTGCGCAACTACATTCTCGCCGGCAGGATCAGATAAGGCTGTTATAGAGGTAGTTCAAAAAGTCATCTTTTGATCACGAAGGAAGTCAGGAAGCGGACTCGACATCGAATCTTGAATTCAGCCGGGACTTCCGGTGCTCACGTACCCCAAGTACGCTCCGCTCCTCAGTCCCTTGCTTCATCCAACCTTCTCGGTGCTGAAAACCTGACTTTTTGAACTCGCAATTATAGTGGAAAAAACGGCGGCATTACGTCAGAACCGCCTGAACGTAATGCTGCCGTTCTTCATTTTTTTCTCCACCCATTTGAACAGCAGCTTTCTGTAAATAGGCCGGGTGAGCGGAAAGATCAAGGTAAAGCCGATAATATCGGTGATAAACCCCGGAATAACCAGCATGCTACCGCCCAGGAAGACACATAATCCGTCAAGCATTTTATTGCCCGGCATTTGCCCCTTGTTCATTTGCAGCTTGGCATCAGCAATGACCTTACGGCCTTCAAACTGCAGCATGGCAAAGCCAATGATGGAAGTCATGATAATCAATAATATCGTCTTTCCCGCACCGATCCGCTGACTTACCCACAGAAAACCGTACAGTTCCAATGCCGGAATTAATAATAATAAAAGCCAGTAGGGCCTGCGCATGCTTTACTCCTTTCTGTCTGCAGCCAGCTTCTGCAGCGCCTGATACACTTCGGGGGAGGCTTTATCGAGCCTCGCCGGCTTCCAATCCCCATTCAGCCATACATGCTGTGTTGAGCCTGTGACCAGCAGCTCACTCCGGTGCGGCTCCTGTCCGTCTGCCCCCATGCGTCTTATCTCATAAGCAAAGTTCAGGCGCATACTAGTCAGCTTCGTAATTTGTGTATATACGATTACCTGATCATCATATTTGGCTGGTTTATGATACTTCAGGTTTACATCAATGACCGGCAGCATCAACCCTTGCTCCTCCATGCTGCGGTAGGTGAAGCCGGACTGCCTGAGCATTTCCGTTCGCCCGATCTCGAACCAATTTAAATAATTGGCGTGGTACACGACCCCCATCTGATCGCATTCCGGATAACGCACGCGAATCTGAACAGATGACCATCTGTGTCCTTCATCCTGCTTTTCTCTGGTCATGTAGTGCTTCTCTCCTGTTCCGGACTTCCTTCTTTAAGAGGTTGTTCAAAAAGTCATCTTTTGATCACGAAGTAAATCAGGAAGTGGACTCGACATCGAATCTTGAATTCAGCCGGGCCCTCCGGTGCTCACGTACCCCAAGTACGCTCCGCTCCTCAGTCCCAAGCTTCATCCAACCTTCTCGGTGCTGAAAACCTGACTTTTTGAACACGCACTTTAATATAAATGTCCTATTTCCATTAAACCACATTTCAGGCACAGGAACAAAAAAGGCCTGCCTCGAAAGGCGGCCTTGTCATTTAGCCGAAACGTCCCATGATATATTCCTGGGTCAGCTCATTGGTCGGATTGGTGAAAATATCCTTCGTTTTTCCGCGCTCAATCAGATTGCCCACATAAAAATAGGCGGTGAAATCCGAGATACGGGCTGCCTGCTGCATATTATGAGTAACGATAACGATGCGCAGCTCCTTCTTCAGCTCCGTAATGAGCTCTTCGATCTTGCCTGTGGATACCGGATCCAGCGCGGAGGCCGGTTCATCCAGCAGCAGAATGCTCGGATTGACCGACAGCGCGCGGGCTATGCAGAGACGCTGCTGCTGACCGCCCGACAGGGCAAGTGCCGAACCGTGCAGCCGGTCCTTTACTTCGTCCCAGAGGGCTGCTTTGCGCAAGCTGGTCTCAACAATTTCATCCAGATCTTTTTTCCTCTTCATGCCCCGGTATCTAGGTCCGAAAGCAATGTTATTGTAGATCGATTTATAAAAAGGATTCGGCTTCTGCCAAACCATTCCAATCTCCTGGCGAAGCTTGATGACGTCCGTTTCCGGATTGTTCAGATCCTTTCCATTCATCCAAATATGACCTGTCGTGGATGATCCTGCAATCTCATCATTCATCCGGTTCAGAGATCGTAAAAAAGTTGATTTTCCGCACCCCGACGGACCGATCAGCGCCGTCACCGTCTCGGCGGGAAATTCCATGCTGATTTTTTTGACAGCTTCAAAGGTTCCATAATATATGCTTAAATCCTCAGTACTGAAAGGCTGGGCCATTGTGTAGGTTCATCTCCTTTTAATCCATACGCTTCGCAGCAGTCAACTTTTTGTATGCCACCCTGCCAAGCCAGCGGGCCGACAGATTAAATACCAGTACAAGCAGCACCAGCACTGCTGATGCTCCGGCGGCAATTTCTGCGGAGTCAGGTGCAATCCCCTCACTGTTCACTTTCCAGATATGAACGGCCAGCGTTTCGGCAGGCCGCATCGGATTGATCGGCGACCTTGGGCTGAGCGGATTCCAATCCGTGAAATCAAGCGGAGGCGTAGTCATACCCGCAGTGAATAGCAGGGCTGCAGCTTCGCCAAAGATACGGCCCGCCGCCAGAATCGTACCTGTAATCAAGCTTGGCAGTGCAACCGGCAGCATGATGGAAGTGATGATTTTCCATTTGGACAGGCCCAGAGCCAGCCCCGCCTCTTTTTGCTCCTTCGGCACGGCCCGGAACGCCTGCTCCGTCGTACGTACCATCAGCGGCAGGTTAAATACGGCCAAAGCCATCGCACCCGATAATAACGAGAAGCCGAAATTAAACGTATTTACGATCAGCAGCAAACCGAACAGGCCGATAACGATCGACGGGAAGGATGAAAGCACCTCTACCGTCAAACGGATGAAATCCGTAAGACGTCCCGGCTTGGCATATTGCGCCATGTAAATGCCGCCTCCCCATCCCAGGGGAATTGTAATGATCAGCGTCAATATAAGCAGAAATACGGAGTTGAACAATTGGGGACCGATGCCCCCGCCTTCACGCAGCGTTTGCGGAGCTGCAGTCAAGAAATTCCAATCGATATGACTAATGCCGCGGAACAATATAAAACCGATAAGACCAATCAGCACGGCGACGATCAGCAAGGCAAAGAAACAAATGATAAACGTAGCGGCTTTATCTATGGATTTAGCTTTCATTAAATACGGTTTCTCCTTTCAAGCACCCTAACGAGCAGCACGAATACAAATGTCATCAGCAGGAGAACGAGCGCCATGCTCCACAAAGCATCGTTTTGGAGCGAGCCCATCGCGGTATTCCCCATACTAAGCGTAATTACACTCGTCAGCGTTGAGGCTGATTCCAGCAGGGAATGCGGAATGTGCGGAGCGTTACCGATAACCATTTGCACGGCAAGGGCCTCACCGAATGCTCTGGCCATGCCAAGGATGACGCCTGTCATCAGCGCCGGCAGCGTCGTCGGAATGATAACCCGGGCAATCGTCTGCCAGCGGGTTGCACCAAGGGCAAAGGAAGATTCACGAAGCCCCTTTGGCAGGGCTGCCAGAGCATCTGCCATTATACTTGTAATCGTAGGGAGAATCATAAGAGACAAAACGAGACAGCCTGCAAGAATCCCGTTGCCCTGGCCGCCAAACACATTGCGCAGCAATGGCACAAGCACAGTCAAACCGACAAATCCGTAAACGACAGAAGGAATACCGGACAAAAGCTCGATCGCCGGCTGCAATATCCGTTTGCCGAACTTAGGCACAATCTCCGTCATGAATAAAGCCGCGCACAAACCGAGAGGGCTGGCAATAAGGGCTGCCAGAATAGTAACCGCAAACGATCCTGTAATAAAAGGAAGAGCGCCGAATGAAGCCGGTTGGCCGTCCGGACTCCATTTCGTGCCAAAGAAGAACTCGCGCAGACTCACTCCGTCAAACGCAAAGGTAGCCACTCCCTTGGAAGCGACAAAATAGACGATCGATATAATAACTGCAATCAAAAAAACGACACAAACCGACGTAAATATACGGCCGGTCCATTCTTCCCAGTAATGCTTTTCTCTCATCATCCCGCGGGTTCTTTTACTTTGCTCCATGTAAGTCTTCCCTTCAATAGGTTCCATCTTTAACTCCTTTTAAACCGAAGAATAGAGGCTGGACGCATGTCCGCCTCTTCTCTCCGTGTGATGACTGTCTTGTTCGCCGTACATGTGTCCGGCTCATGAAGTGTTATTATTTTTTCGTTACGTTGCCGTCAACGTCACGAGTAACCTGCATACCACCTACTGGAATGTATCCAAGATCCTTAACATCGGATTGTTGCACTGTGTCAGACAGGATGTAGTCCAGGAAAGCTTTTACATGAGGCTGCGGGTCGCCTTTAGTGTACATGTGCTCGTAAGCCCATACCGGATAGTCGCCTTTTTCAACGTTTTCTACAGTAGCTTCAACGCCGTTGTATTTCAGAGAAGTAACCGTGTCATCCAGGTAAGACAGAGCCAGGTAACCAATTGCACCAGGTGTTTCAGCGATCAGCTTTTTAACAGTACCGGAAGAATCCTGTTGGATGGAGCCTGGAAGGTCTTCTGTTTTTGTGCCCAGAGCGTATTTCTCGAATGTAGCGCGTGTACCGGAGCTGCTAGGACGGTTAACGATTACGATCTCTTGATCCGCACCGCCAACTTCTTTCCAGTTTTTCACTTTGCCAGTGAAGATGTCTACCAACTGTTCTTTGGTCAGGTTATCCACACCAACTTTCGGGTTAGCTACAGCAGCCATGGCTACAACAGCAACCTGATGGTCGACAAGCTCATCAGCACCGGATTCCAGCTTCTCTTGAGCAAATACGTCGGAGTTACCGATGTCCGCTTGTCCGCCGGATACCTGAGTCAGACCCGTACCGCTTCCGCCGCCTTGAACCTGAACAGAGACACCTTTATATTGATCTTCAGCCATAAACTTCTGCGCAGCTTGCTCTACCAACGGCTGCAGTGCAGTAGAACCAACAGCCAGGACATTTCCGCTCAGAGCTGGTGTTTCTGCAGCCTGACCACCTTCGTTGGTTGTTCCTCCTGTCTCTCCGCCCTGCGCTGCATTTTTGCCCGAACCGCATGCGGCTAGCAGGAACACCAGAGTAAGTGTCATCAGAACGAACGGCCATTTTTTCAACATGATAAATTGTCCTCCCCTTAGTTAGTGACGGTTTGTTTTTATTTTTGTCCATCAACTACTTTTACATTGTAGTTTTCGATTGTTAGGTTAAAAACATAGTTTTGTAAAAACAGTATCAAAAAACAATAGATTTTATCGTTTTTTTGTATACAATAAATCTATACTTACTTTAGACGGGGGATTAGCTTTGAATTTTCTCAAATATCAGATCCTGGTACTTATGGACAAGCATCATAAAGTGACTGAAGTCGCACAGGCATTAAACATGAAGCAGCCTACAGTGTCCTTCCACATGAAGAGCATGGAAAGGGAAATGCAGACACCGCTGTTCCACTCCGCAAGAGGCCGAATCCTGCTTACGGAAGCCGGAAGAAAGCTGCTTCCTTATGCCAGGCAGATTCTCTCCCTGGAATCCGCAGCCATGCAGGCGCTGGCCGACCACGCAGGACTGGCGGGAAAGAAAATCCGAATTGCTGCTGAAATATTTCCCGGGAGCTATATCCTTCCCGGGCCCGTGACGGAATATACCAAAATAAAACCGGAGACCTATATTTTGCTTGAAATTCACCCGGCGGAAACGATCAACCGGCTGCTTCAGGAGGGAGAAATTGATTTTGCATTTGTGCATGATCCGCTCCTGTCCGATTCAATCACATGTCACCCTGTATTCCGGGATGAAATGGGGTTCATCATGTCTGCTACCCATTCACTTCGCTTGGACGGTTCATCTCTGAAAGAAACGCTGCTCCATGAAGCTTTCGCCATCGTCTCTTCACCATCGTTTCTGCACAGCTTTGCGAAGACATGGTTTGAACGGAACAGCATCTCAATGGCCTCTGCAAATATCGTATTGGAGACCGGTTCCTTGGAAGCGGTCAAGCATGCAGTGTCAGCCGGGAGCATGATCTCCTTTTTTCCGGCATGCGGCATCCGCGGCCAGGAAGAGGGGCTTATATGGCACGCCCTGCCCGGGGCCCGGCCAGCTTTTTATGAAATATACATGATGCACGGCAACCATCCGCTGTCTGAGTCTAAAGAAGCATTCAAGAGCTATATTCTCGGCCAGACAGGGCAAACGTTGGGAATTTAAACCTTTTAGATTCGGCAGAAAAATCGAAATTTGGAGGCAAAAGAGAATCGAGGAATAATGAAAAAGGAGAGCCCCAGGTCAACGAACCTTCGGGGACATCTCCTTGCGATTATCGTATCTATGAGTTGTGGATATTCATGGTGTACCCGGTGATGGCTTCATCATAATCCGGATACTTGAAACCCTGACTTGCTGCCACGGCTTTGGAGTATTTTCTGAACAACTCGCAGCAGATGAATAAAGACTGCCACATTTTCTCGTACCCATTGCCGACGTAAGTTGACAATAGCGCTTCCCAATCTTCATTCGGAAGGTATTGATCAATAAATTTATAATTTTTTCCAACGCTAAAGGAATATCCTCGCTCTGCTCCGATTTGCCAGGCCATCATTCGAAGCAAATTAGGACGGACGATCTCATGCAGGTGGTCGATGGCAAACAAAATTTCTTTACGCGCCAATCCTTTGACTACATATGTCGAAGTCATCCAGAATTCATTGCAGCAATCGTCAAATTTTCTGGCCGTTGGCTTCTGAATCCAATATTGGCGGTCATCTGCCCGCACTTCATTTTGAATCAGGCCGTCTTTATCCAGCAAAACTTCAACCAAACCATCGCTACCGCTGAAATACTCTTCTGTCTCATCAAGCGGAATAAGCGTCAGGTCTAATTTATTGCCGTCATCAAAAAGAATGATATAGGAGAACCATCTGCCCAGTTCTGCCGGAAACAGCTCCATATCCTCCGGCTTTTGCATCATAGTGCGCTTACCGAAATGATTAAGCCATTCATCATTTTCCTTGAAAGAGTCCATGTCATTCACAAAATAAGAAATATCGTAATCCTGAAATGCATCAGGGGCAATATTTTTGTTGGTTCTTGAGCCTTCCAACGTGGCCAAACGGATTCTGGGGTCCTCCACCGCAAAATCCACCAGCAGCTTCATCATGTCCTGTTCACTTCTCAAGCGTGCAGCCCCCCTTCCTTTAACCAGAATAAAAAATGCTCCATATTAAAAAAGCTGCTCCTCAGCGCAGAATAAAATTCTGCAGCGGGAACAGCCTGTAATTCACCTGTCTCTTATACCTGAGTCACTTTAATCAGGTTCGTGGAGCCGGAGCGTCCAAGTGGAACGCCTGCCGTGATAACAACAAGATCTCCTTCTTTTACAAGACCGGTCTTTAATCCGCCTTCAATAGCGTTGTTAAAGAGCTCATCCGTTGTATCCACAGATCTTCCCTGTACAGCCACCACGCCCCAAGTGAGGGCCATCCGGCGAAGGGTCCGCTCATCGGTCGTAACGGCAATGATCGGAGCTTGCGGACGATACTTCGAAATCATACGGGCTGTAGTGCCGGACTCTGTCGAAGTAAGGATCGCTTTCGCATGCAGATCAAGTGCAGATATGGAAACCGATTGGCTGATCGCTTCCGTAATGCTGACTTCCTGAGCCGTTCTTTGTTTCTTGAACAGCTGGCGGTAGTTCAGAGCGGATTCCGCTTTCTCGGCAATACGGGACATCGTCAGCACCGACTCAACAGGATATTTACCAGCAGCCGTTTCACCAGACAGCATGATCGCATCCGTTCCGTCGAAGATCGCGTTGGCAACGTCACTTGCTTCCGCGCGGGTAGGGCGCGGGTTGCGCTGCATAGAATCCAGCATCTGTGTCGCTGTGATTACCGGCTTGCCGGCAATATTACATTTCTCAATCATGAGCTTCTGCACGAGTGGAACTTCCTCGGCAGGAATTTCTACCCCAAGATCACCACGCGCTACCATCAGTCCGTCAGATACTTCCAGAATTTCATCCAGGTTATCTACGCCCTGCTGGTTCTCAATCTTGGAAATGATCTGGATATGGCTGGCATTATGCTTCTCAAGCAGCTCGCGGATTTCCAATACGTCGCTTGCTTTCCGGACAAAAGAAGCAGCGATAAAATCAATGCCCTGCTCGATACCAAATACGATATCCGCAGCATCCTTTTCCGTAATACCAGGCAGGGAAATGCTGACGCCTGGCACGTTGCAGCCTTTCTTGCTTTTGATCGTACCGCCATTCACGATACGGCATTTGATTTCGGTGCCCGCAACTTCAACAACAGTGAGACCGATCAGACCGTCGTCGATCAGAATCGTCGAACCAGGCTTCACGTCGGAAGGAAGATCACGGTACGTAACGGAAAGGCGTTCTTTCGTACCCAGAATTTCTTCCGTCGTAAGTGTAACGTACTCGTCCTGAATAAGTTCGATCGGCTCGACTTCAAGCTTTCCGGTCCGGATTTCCGGCCCCTTCGTATCGAGCAGCACAGCAACGTTTTTGTTCAGCTCCTGGCAGGCTTGGCGGATGTTCTTGATACGGTTGCCATGCTCCTCGAAATCACCGTGGGAGAAGTTCAGACGGGCCACATTCATGCCGGCCATAATCAGTTTCTTTACATTTTCCAACGACTCGCTGGAAGGACCGATGGTACATACGATCTTTGTTTTGCGCATTTTTGGTTTTCCTCCGTTTTCACAAGGTCTGTCTATATCTTTTTCCAACAATTAAATCTACTATAATTTTGTCTTTTTGTATAGGAACTTCGTCATATTTAATGTTTATCCACTATTCCTCATTCAAAACCGTACTGGGCGTTTGGTCCTGCGCAAATGTAAACTCGCCGATTTTACGAAACTTGCGGTAGCGGTCTTCCTTGAGCTCATCCGGATTCATGCCAGACAGCTGCTGCAGATGTACTTCCAGAGCCGATTTAATCGCTTGCGCAGTCTGCTCGTAGTCCCGGTGAGCACCGCCCCGCGGCTCAGGAATAATATCTTCGATCACTTCCATGTCCAGCAAATCATGCGCGGTAATCTTCATCGCTTCGGCCGCCTGGTCCGCTTTGGATGCGTCTTTCCACAGAATGGAGGCCGCTCCGTTAGGAGAAATCGCGGAGTAAATGGCATGCTCCATCATCAGAACCCGGTTGCCGACAGCCATGGCGAGCGCGCCTCCGCTTCCTCCCTCACCGATGACCACACAAATAACAGGCACCGAAAGCTTCGCCATTTCCCGCAGGTTGCGGGCGATTGCTTCCGATTGACCTCTCTCTTCCGCTGTATTTCCGGGATATGCCCCTTTGGTGTCGATAAATGTAATAATCGGCCGGCGGAACTTGTCCGCCTGCTGCATAAGACGCAGCGCCTTACGAAAGCCTTCCGGATGCGGACTGCCGAAAAAGCGCGCGATATTGTCCTTCGTATCCTTCCCCCGCTGCTGTCCGATAACCGTAACCGGCGTGTCGCCCAGACGGGCCAGTCCGCCTACGACCGCCAAATCGTCACCGAAAAGGCGGTCGCCATGCAGTTCCATGAAATCCGTGAATACCAGCTCAATCAGGTCCAGCGAAGTAGGCCGCTGCTGGTGCCTGGCAAGATGCATTTTCTGTGCAGCGGTAATGTTGCTGTATATCTCTTCCTCCAACTTGCGGTACCGTTCCTCAAGCCGGTTGATTTCCTCTGTGAAATCGATCCCTTTCTCCTGACCGAACTGCTGCAGCTCCTGAATCTTTTGCCGCATCTCCACAAGAGGTTTTTCGTAAGGCAATTCTCCTGCCAATCTAGTTCGCCCCTTTCGTGCTGTGAAGTTCCAGCAGCTTGGCAAGTGTTGCGCGCATGTCCTTGCGGTGCACCACCATATCGAGCTGACCGTGCTGCAGATTAAACTCCGAAGTCTGAAAATCATCAGGCAGCTTCTGGCGAATCGTCTGCTCGATGACAATCCGGCCCGCGAAGCCAAATACTGCGCCCGGCTCCGCAATGTTAATGTCTCCAAGCGTGGCGAAGCTTGCTGATACCCCACCGGTTGTCGGGTCGGTAATCACAGAAATATAAAGGCCCCCCTGCTCGTCCAGCCGGGCAAGGGCAGCGCTTGTCTTGGCCATTTGCATGAGGCTCAGAATGCTCTCCTGCATCCGTGCGCCGCCGGATGTCGAAAAGATGATCATCGGCAGCTTATGTTCGATGGCATGTTCAATAGCACGGGTTATCTTCTCACCTACTACAGAACCCATGCTGCCTGTGAAAAAGTCAAAGCTCATAACAGCGGCGACAACAGGCTGTCCGCCGATTGTTCCACGTCCGGTAACCACTGCTTCACGCAGCCCCGACTTCAGCGTCTGCTGCTCGAGCTTGCTGCTGTACCCCGGGAAACCCAGCGGATCGACCGAGATCATGTCCGCGTCAAACTCCGTAAAACCTTCCTCATCCAACGTCATTTTAATCCGTTCCAACGCATTCAGCCGCATGTGATAACCGCAATTCGGGCATACTTTCAGGTTTTTCTCTAATTCTTTGCTGTATTGGATTGTTCCGCATTTCCCGCATTTGGTCATCAGACCTTCGGGAATCTCCCTCTTGGGGCGTTCCTGTATCTCCTGATCGCCGCTTCGCAGCGTCCTGTCGGACGGGATCGTCGCGTATTTCCTTTTTTTCTGAAATAGATCTTTAAACACAACTACACCTCTCCAGCCGTGAATTTGTCGGCCGCAACCGATAAAGGTCATCGTGTCGCCTCTGCGGCACCTGAAATACGATATAATATCAGCCGCCGACGCCTGCGGGCGTCACCGTTGTCCATACTCTTCTCATGCTCACTGCCGCCGTTTCGGACTCAGGGGTGCAAAATGGAATTAAGCACTTCCTGAACTTCTTCGACTTCTCCAGAAGGGACGAGTATCTCAAACTGCTGCTTGGAAGCGCTGATCGCGCGCGTCTTCACCAGAAAGCCTTCCTCGGACAGTTTAAGCTTGATCCTCTCGGCCAACTTGGCCGTAGGCGCAATATAGATCACCGTCCACACCTCTTAACCCCCCAAATATGATGTTCTGAGTCCGTATAATGAGACAATGATACCATACCTTTCTTTTTTCCCGCAAGAAAGACCCTCCTGGTCAAGGGAGGGTCCCATAGCTTAAAAACATGGACAATACAGGCCCCAGGCGGGCTCTGCCATTCTCTTAAAATTTTAAGATAACGGCGTAGGATAATGCCTGGCCCCCGCATTCCGGTGTGCAATTCTGGCGGAGGCGGCCGCCGCCAAGCCGGCGACAAGGTCGTCTAAAAAGACGTGCACGCCTTGCTCTTTGTTGTTCAGAAGCTTCATGATGCCTGTTTTATCTTTATCCACGTATCCGAAACTTGTCAAGCCGATCATGCCATACACGCTGGTGATTCCGAGAGCAAGGGTTTCATCGACCCCGAACAACGGTTCGTCAGCCTCCATCATTTCCTGCAGCGGCTGGGGCAAAAGCCTCTGCTCAGCTAATTCATCCAGTGCAATGCCGGTATAAAGCGTATACTGAACTTCCCTTTTCTGCAGGACGGCCCTGACACTCTCGGCACATTCCTCTAATGTCAAATCCGGATAATAGCCATGCTGCAAATGAAAAACAATTTCTGCAATGGACTCGATTCCGACTCCTCTGCGCTTCAGCAGCTCCTCTACATACACCTGTGACATTAGACTCCCTCCGTTTCACCGCGGCCGCAATACTCCGGCTTATGCGAGCTCGTGAAAAATTTTGAATCAGTTTGCCAATGTTCTCAAGTGTATGCGGAAGAAAGCCAAATAGTTCAAAAATCATCCAATTTGAGTCATTTAACCCGGACTGTTCCCTTGCCGAGCAGTGCCTCCAGCCGGCCGATCAGCTCCCGTGACGGCTCGATTCGGTATGCCTGGCTCAGTGCCAGCAGCTTCTGGCTGCTCTCGTAGAACAATATGGTTTCAAGCGGACCGCTGTGCTCCTGCAGCACCTCTTTGAGCTGCGCCAGCAGCTCCGCATCCTCCTCGGCCTGCCGTGTAATTTTGACAAATACACGCGGGTCAGAGGCATTACGCTCAGGAGCGGCGGCCCTGGCCGGCGCGGTCTGGACAGCCGCACCACCGGCCTGCGGGCGCGCATTGGTTCGTGCCGCGCGGTTTGCAGAGCCCGCTGCCGGCGCTCCGGCACTGCCGGACAGTCTGCGCCGCAGCCGCTCCAGCTCTTCCCTGCCAAGGGGTCCGACTTCGTCGGCGAGCAGCTTGAAATGCTCATCCTGCTGCTGGACCTTCGCGCGCACGGCGAGCAAAGCGCCCTTGTCCACAAGCCGCTGGCTGCGCCGCCACACTTCGGGGAACAGCACGACTTCACAGCGCTCGATCTGGTCCTCCAGCTCGATGAAGGCCATGGGCTTGCCCTGCTTCGTTGTAATCGTTTTGACCGAGACAACCATGCCCGCCGTGACCACTGCCGCCTCGTCCTCCGCTTCGGCAAGCTCCATCAGCCTGTCAGTCCCGGCCGCTTCCAGCTCTTCCCCGAAATCGTCCAAGGGATGCCCGGACAGATATAGCCCCAACAGCTCGCGCTCCAGCTCCAGCTGCTGGCCCCCGCTGAATGGCGGCACCTCCGGATAAGGGATGTCCCAGTTCGGTGTCTCCACAAAATCGAACAGCTGAATCTGCAGATCGTCCCGTTCCTTGCGCCATTTCAGGGCAGCCTCAACCGCCTCGTCGAGCATGGCCAGAAGCTGTGCGCGGTGGCCTGGCAATGAGTCGAATGCGCCCGCCTGAATCAAGGATTCGATCACCCTTTTATTGCAGACTCGTAAATCCACACGGCGGCAGAAATCCAGCAGGCTCTCGAAAGGCTTCTCGGCCCGGACAGCCAGAATGCTTTCCATCGCCTGGGTTCCGACGTTCTTGATCGCCGCAAGGCCGAAGCGGATGTTGCCGGGTCTCGACATGCCCTCATTTGCCGAATCGTTCGGGCCATTCGGGACTACAGGCGTAAACAGCACTCCGCTTTCATTAACATCCGGCGGCAGCACCTCAATGCCCATGCGCCTGCATTCGACGACATATTCCGCTACCTTGCGGTGGCTGCCCATTACGGCGGCCAGCATGGAGGACATGAAGTGAACGGGATAATGCGCCTTCAGGTATGCCGTCTGAAAGGCCAGCACACCATAGGCAGCGGCATGCGCCCGCGGAAAGCCGTAATCGGCAAAGCGGACGATCATATCATACACGGCCTCCGCCTCGGCTGCCGAGTACCCTTGCTTCAAGCTGCCCTGCACGAAATGTCCGCGCTCCCGATCCAGCACCTCACGTTTCTTCTTGGACACCGCCCTGCGCAGCAAATCGGCGTCTCCCAGCGAAAAACCCGCCATCCGGGATGCAATCTGCATAATCTGCTCCTGGTAAACGATAATGCCGAAGGTATCCCTGAGGATCGGCTCCAGGTCGGGATGCGGGTACTGAACCTCCGTTTTCCCGTGCTTGGCCTCGATAAACCGCGGAATAAACTCCATCGGACCCGGCCGGTACAGCGCCACTACGGATATAATATCCTCGAACCGCGACGGCTTCAGCTCCTTAAGAACACGCCGCATTCCCGCCGACTCCAGCTGGAATACGCCGGTCGTATCTCCGTGCCCCAGCATGTTATAGGTGAGGCTGTCATCGTCGCTGATTTTGCTGAAATCGGGGTGCTGGCCGTACTGCTCTTGAATCCACTGTTGACAGCGCTCGATAATGGACAGAGTCCGCAGGCCGAGAAAATCCATCTTGAGCAGACCGACCGATTCCAGATTTTCCATGGAATACTGGGTCAGCGGAATGCCTTCTCCGCCCTCCTGCAGCGGAACCGAATCCGTCAAAGGAGATTGCGAGATGACAACACCTGCGGCATGGGTCGAGGCATGGCGCGGCATGCCCTCCACCTTCATGGCCATATCCAGCAGGTTGCGGGTCTGTGACTTCGTCTCGTACAGTTCCTTCAGCTCGGGGCTGATCTCAAGCGCCCTGCTGATATGAATGCCAAGCTGCCCCGGAATCAGCTTCGCCGCTTTATCCACTTCACCGTACGGCACATTCAGCACCCTGCCCACGTCACGCACAGCAGCCCTGGCGGCCAGCGTTCCGAAGGTAATGATCTGGGCCACATGCTCACGTCCGTATTTCTCTGTCACGTAAACAATCACTTCGTCCCGCCGCTCGTCGCTGAAATCGATATCGATATCCGGCATGGTGATCCGTTCAGGATTCAGGAAGCGCTCGAACAGCAGCTTATACTTGATGGGGTCAACATTCGTGATTTCCAGCACATAAGCAACAAGGCTGCCTGCCGAGGAACCCCTTCCCGGTCCTGTTACGATCCCGTTCCGATGAGCAAATGCGATAAAGTCCCATACTATTAAAAAATAATCGCTGAACCCCATGCTTTCGATCGTGCTGAGCTCATATTCCAGTCTCGCTTCCAGCTCCCGCCGCCCTTCAGGGTCTGTCCACAGCGAAGTGGAAGCATACCGCTTCTCCAAGCCCGCGCTGCACAACTGCTGCAAATAAGCCGCAGGTGTCATTCCCTCTGGCAGAGGGCGATAAGCCGGCAGGATCGATTTGCCGAATTCCAGCTCCACATTGCATTGGCGGGCAATTTTCACCGTGTTCTCAAGCGCTTCCGGAATATGGGGAAACAGGCGGGCCATCTCCTCCGCGCTCTTGAAATAAAGCTGATCCGTCGGAATGCGGAAGCGTCCTTCATCCTCCACCGTTTTCCCTGTTCCGATGCAGATCAGCACGTCCTGAACCTCCGCGTCCTCACGGGTAAGATAGTGAATGTCATTGGTTGCCACGAGCGGAATGCCAAGCTCCTGCGCAAGCGCAACCAAAAGCCCATTCACCCGCTTCTGTTCCGGCAGCCCGTGATCCTGCAGCTCCAGATAAAAGTCATCGCCGAAAATATCCAGGTACCGCCTTGCAGCCCGCCGGGCTTCCTCCTCACGGCCGTGAAGCAGGTGCTGCGGCACCTCGCCACCCAGACAGGCGCTCAGGCAGATGATGCCTTCGCTATGGGCTGCCAGACTTTCCATGTCGATGCGGGGCTTATAGTGGAAGCCTTCCAGATGCCCAATGGAGCAAAGCTTCATTAAATTGCGGTAGCCCGCCATATTTTTGGCGAGCAATATCAGGTGGTATATGGGCTGATCCTTGCGGCTGCCGCGCTCCTTACGGGAGCCTGCCGTCAAGTAGGCTTCACACCCGATAATCGGCTTGACGCCATGTTCGATACAGGCCTTGTAAAAAGGGATGATGCCGTACATGACCCCATGATCCGTCAGGGCCAGCGCCTCCATCCCATCCGCTGCGGCTTGTTTAACCAGGTCCAGGGTACGAGCCGCGCCGTCCAGCAGACTGTATTCACTGTGAACGTGCAAATGCACAAAAGAGCTCATGCGCTTCTCTTCCTTTCACCCGTTGTCTATGCAAAAGTCTCTCACGAATTTCAATTGCTTAGTGAAACTATTTTATCATATCCTGCAATAGCCCGCCCATAGAATAAAGTACAGCCCTGAGCGGACAAGTGTGCATCCCGGGACTGAATTTATCTGGCTTCGCCAAGTCGAAAGGAGCACGGGCCGAATGAGCACATTTATCTCCAAAGCCATTCTGGATTTCTTCATTGCGTTTGGGATTGTACTGGGAGGGGCCTTGCTGGGAGGAATGGGTGCGGTCGTCTCGCTCCAGCCTCCTACACAAACCATGCTGGACGTTGCCGGACGCATCAAAATATGGGCGCTGGCCGCCGCCGTGGGCGGCACCATCGATCCCATGCGGGTCATTGAGAGCAATGTGCTGGACGGAAATCTGTCTCCGGCCATCAAGCAAATTCTATATCTGATCTTTGCCTTTCTCGGCGCGCACATGGGCACCGAGCTCGTCAAATGGGTATGCAGCGGTCGCAGCTGAACGGGTCAGCCTATGAATAAATGGATACAGGTTATCCGGTCGTCCGCCCTTATCGTGCTTGGTATGGTGTTCGGAGCAGTTATTTACAATACGGTGTGGCACAACCGCTTCAATGAGCTCTGGACCATGAATCAGGACCTGCGGCTGCAGCTGCAGCAGGCGCAAGAGGACAACAAGACACTGCAGCAGCTCAGCGGCAGACAAACGGTCATTAAAAAAATTAAAATCACCGCCGAGCAGGCATCTGCTGAGAAAATCGATCCTGTCGACATCAAGGAAATCATCCAGCAGCTGTATGAGGATATGGAAGTGCTTCGGGGCAGGGACATTTTCGAAATTGACAGCGACAGCCGCCTGGTGCGCACCCTGCTGAACCGCAAAATCTATATGGTCCGGGAAAAGGAGTACACCATACAGATCAAAACGATGCTCGTTATGGAACATGTGCTGCAAATCTGGATTGAAGTCAGGCCCTATATCCGGAGCTGACCCACCTGTCCCTTTAAGAGGTTGTTCAAAAAGTCATCTTTTGATCACGAAGTAAATCAGGAAGCGGACTCGACATCGAATCTTGAATTCAGCCGGGCCTTCCGGTGCTCACGTACCCCTAGTACGCTCCGCTCCTCAGTCCCTAACTTCATCCAATCTTCTCGGTACTGAAAACCTGACTTTTTGAACACGCACTTTAATGGAGCAGAACCGCCGTCAGCCCGGATCTATGGAGTGCATCGTCATGACCCCTTTGCACACAAGGCTGCCCTCCCGTAAAATTTCGATTTCAAGCCTGCACAAACGGCGGCTTGTCTCCAGAATAACCGGACGAATCACCACAGAATCCTCAATCTGCACAGGTCTGATAAAATAAGTGGTTATATTGTCAAGCACATGGTCATTCCCTGTTACATCCTTGGCTGCGCGATAGGCCGCCTGGGTCATAATGTCGATCAGCACGCCCTCGGAGATCGTTCCAAGGTTCGTGGCCATCTGCGGGATAATGAAGCCGCGGAACATCAGCTCCCCGTTTGCTCCTTTTTCCTCCACAAAACCGTTCCAGATCAGATGGTCGAACGTCTCTCCAAGCTGCGGCTGCTTTTGCGCGCTGCGGAGCGCCTCCAATACTTCACGTCTTGTAACGGCCCCTACCAGCTTGCGGCTGCGGTCCACAACAGGCAGGTAGTGAATACCCTCCCACGTCATAATCTGTGCAGCCGAAGCCAGCGAGGTTTGCTGGGATACCGTTACCGGGTTGCGGATCACAACCTTATCGATCGTCTGCTCCAGTGAAAGCCCCTCCACATCAGCACGGCTGACGATACCGACAAGACGGTTCCATTCGTCCACAACCGCAAACCGGTGCTCCCCGGTAGCACGGGCCAACCGCTCGAATTCCCCCGCCGTGCTGCCTCCCTTCAAGGTGTGCAGCTTCGGTTTGTGGGCTGTAATATCTTCGATGAGCATAATTTTCTTCTTGATTAGCCGGTCAAAAATGGCCCTGTTGATCATGGAGGCCACTGTAAATGTATCGTGCCGTGAAGAAATGATCGGCAGATTCAGCTTATCCGCGAGCAGCTTGACGTCGCGTGTCGTTCCGAATCCCCCGGTGATCAATACGCCGGCTCCCTGCTCAAGGGCCAGGGAGTGCGCATTATCCCGGTTGCCCACAATAAGCAGGCTGCCCGGGTCGATATAACGGGCCATCGCTTCCTCCCGCATAGCTCCGATCACATATTTATGCAAGGGCTGATCCAGTCCCTCGCTTCCGCCCAGCACATGGCCCTCCACAATTTTGACCACCTCGGCAAATGTCAGCTGCTCGGACATCCCGCGCGGCCTTTTCTCCACACGCACGGTGCCGATCCGTTCCTTCGTGATGACAATCCCCAGATTCTCCGCTTCCTTGACGGCACGGTAAGCCGTTCCTTCGCTGACCCCGGTCTCCCTGGCCAGCTTCCGCACGGATATTTTGGACCCGATCTTCAGCTCCTCAATATGCCGCAAAAGCTGCTCATGCTTCGTTACCGTTTCATCATAACCCTCCAAAACTGTTTCACCCCCACGGTTCGATCTGTATTAATCTGTATCTATTATACCCACTCCCTACAGCAGAAGTAAAACTAAGAAGGGATGCCTTAAAGTAATATTTCATTCAGCGAGATTACCTCTCTTTTTTAAGAACGTAAAAAAGTCAAGAACAAGGAAAAAATCTACACCTTGTTCTTGACCATTTAACCCTAATGCAGAAGTCCCTGGAAGTCCCTTTTGACCGCAGCAGCAACTCCTTATTTTTCAAGTGGGAATAAGCACGCAGTCAGCGGAGAGGACGAAGCAATTCCGGAAAAGCGGAGCGTTCGCCTTTGGCCCGGAGGGTCAACAGCGATTGTAGGAATGCTTCGTTCTCGGAGCGCTTAGGACCGCTTATGGGCACACAAAAGGGGAGCCCCCAGGTCAACAGGACCTTTCGGGACTCCCCACGATCATCTTCCGCGCTCCTTGTCCAGCTGCAGCTGCCACTGCTGCAGTTTCGCTTTGCGAACTCTTTCCAGCGCTTTGCGCTTCTCGTCGTCCACGCCCAGCAGGAAATAAAGATTTGCGCCAATGACCATCAGCGCAAACAGCACCCAGACAATGCCAAACCCGTTGACAAGGTTCAAGCCTCCGGTCAACGAAATGCGCGGCACGGCAATGAGCACCATCGCCAGGGCAATCAACACATAAACACCGTGTTTCCACTTCTTGTACATACCATACCGGTCCCCTTCCTTACCCCGCAATCAGACTGAACCTGATTGCGAATCTATGTATCTAGTCTATGAGGAAGGGAGCGCAAATATGAGACAAACTTATAGAGGTTGTTCAAAAAGTCATCTTTTGATCACGAAGTAATTCAGGAAGCGGACTCGACGTCGAATCTTGAATTCAGCCGGGACTTCCGATGCTCACGTACCCCCAGTACGCTCCGCTCCTCTGTCCCTTGCTTCATCCAACCTTCTCGGTGCTGAAAACCTGACTTTTTGAACACGTACTTACATGGAAGATCCGTACAAATGCTGCATGCTGTCAGTAATAATTTTGTTGACATCCTCAATAATGACGCTCAGGCGGCGTTCCGCATCAAAAAGCCTGCGGATGCTCAGGTTCATGCTGAGCACCTCAAACAGCTTTTCCAGCTTCTCCATCTCTTCCTGATCAGGCATGTCTCCACTCATCATACGCTGCTGCATTTCCATCTGCTGTCCCCGAAAATTATCCAGCATCCGCTTTGCTTCCGGGTCCGCATCAATCAGCTTCATGGCAGAAGTGATCTCCGTTACCTCGGGGCTTTCTTTCAGCGCTTTTGCCAGATCGTGGGCTTTGTCATAAATGTTCATGGTTTGCATTCCTCCAAGTTTTTCTTGCGATCTCAGGAAGCCTGTGCTTCGAAGATTATACTTTCTGAGATCTTAAATAACGGCCAATCACCAAGGGATATATGTCCTCATATGATGAACTACATGCAATGTACTGAAGCAGCCCTTGCCTCCCTCAGACATCGAAGTTGCAGCCCGGAAGGAGATCCATGATGTCCAAAAAAAAAATAACGGTTCAGGTTATGGGATCGGGCATCTTGCAGGATGACGTCCTTATGGTTGGTGACAAACTGCTGAAGCAACTGAAGCTTCAGGCCGGGTATCCTGTTCAGCTGGCATTTGGCTCATTCCGTCAAGAAATGACCACTATCTCTGTCCCGCGTTATGACGGAATACGTCTGGGAAGCGGAACCGCAAGCAGTATGGGAATCCCCTCAGACTGCACGCTTCGCATGCAATATAGCCCGAGAAACAAGACACTTCGGCTGGGCCCGCTGATCAGCGTCCTCATCAGCCGGGATTATCCCGAGCAAAACGACAAGCCTTTTGGTAAGATCACTCAATTTTGCCGTGAACTATCCAGTGCATGCGGTAGACAGGGCGCATTTGTCTATTTTTTTACACCCGATCATATTTCAGGCAATCCAGACCAGGTCGAGGGCTGGGTATTCAGCAATGGCTGGAAAAAGGCTACACTGCCGGCACCCGATGTCGTCAATAACCGCCTGACTTCCCGCAAGCTTGAGAACAAACCTAGCGTACAGTATTTCATGAAAGAAGTAAAATCCCGCTACGGCGCCTACGTGTTTAATGAAAAGTTTCTCGATAAGCACGAGGTTTTTGATGCGTTAAAAGGCAGCAGCATACTGCGGCGGTATCTGCCCGAGTCTCATTTGCTGGACAGCTTTGCCATTTTCAAACGGATGTGCGGCTTGTACAACCAGGTATTCGTCAAGCCGGTGCGCGGCAGCCTTGGCAAAGGGATTATACGCATTAACAAAAATGCCGATGGTTCGTTCACCATGCTGACGACCACCACGGGCTCGCCGCTAAAACAGAACTATCCGAATGCCACCAAAATGTTTGGCGGGCTGTCAGGCAAAATGCGGTCCACCAGCTACCAGATCCAGCAGGGGCTTACACTGATTCATCACAACACGCGCCCTGTGGATTTTCGCGCCCTGGTGCAAAAAAACGGCAATGGCGCATGGAGCGTGACCTCGATCGTTGCGCGCATCGCCGGCGGCAGCCATTTTGTGTCCAACCTGGCCAGAGGAGGTACACTCAGCACCGTAAAGGATGCGGTTGCCAAAACCACCCTTTCGGCTGCGGCAAAAACAAACGCCCACAGCAAGCTGAAGACAGCGGCGCTGCGAATCGCAGCGGGGATCGACCATGCGATCCCCGCCCACTTCGGTGAATTGGGTATTGATTTGGCTATTGATACTTCAGGGCGGGTCTGGCTGATCGAAGTCAATTCCAAGCCGTCCAAAAATGACAACACCCCCCTCGGGGATGTAAAAATTCGTCCTTCCGTTCTGAAAATGCTTGAGTATTCCTGTCATTTGACCGGTTTTTAGGCCGCGGTCCGGTCCATGGTTGCCGGGATATCCGTTCGAGTGAGGAGGTACTCCGTATGCTGGATTTACATGCAGTTTCCAAACCGATGCTTGGCGTGCTGGTCAGTACGGCCAGGGGCTCCGTCCCCATTGGCGAGCCGGGCTTCTGCCGCAGACTGATCCGGATGGGCAGACGGCTGGGTATACATGTCGCTGCCTTCAATGCAGAGGGCATTCACCCGGAAGCCGGGCGAATCGACGGCTTCGTTCATCGTGGCGGGGCTTGGCACACCTGCAGCTTCCCCCTGCCGGACATTATATATAACCGCTGCTGCAATTACCGGGAAGGAAGAACGGCCCGTTCCCGGCTGCGGCGCATGGCTTCCGGAATGGGGCGGCCATGCACCTTTCTCTCGGGCAGCCTGCCCGGCAAATGGCGGGTTTACGTTACATTAAGACATGATTCCCGGCTATCCGGCTATTTGCCTCTGACCGTACAGTTCAGCAGGGACCGCCTACGGGATCTTCTTTCCAGACATCAGAGCGTGTTCCTTAAACCGCAGTCCGGTATGCAGGGAAAAAGAACGCTTTGTTTGCAGAAGGAGGACAATTCCGGCGTGGCTCCGTTCTCCCTCCGGGGACGTGATCGCAGCAACCGGCCATTTTCCCTTGCTTATTCCAGTTTTGATGAAGCATATGACTGGATTGCCGCGTTTATTCGGGGGCGGCTGTATATTATTCAGCCTTTTCTGGATTTACATTCTTCCGCAGGCCGTCCTTTCGATGTTCGTGCCCTTGTACAGAAAGACGGAAAGGGACAATGGACATTGACCGGGACCGCCGTCCGCGAAGGTGAGTCGGGAAGCCTGACTTCCAACCTGCACGGAGGAGGAACAGCCCGGGAAGCTGCAGGTTATTTGCAAGACCAGTTCGGCACACAGAAGGCAAGCAGTGTTCTGAAGAAAATCAATGAGCTGTCTATGTATATACCACCAGTATTAGAGTCCCGGTACGGCCGGCTCGGTGAGCTGGGTATAGATTTTGGCATTGACCGTTCGGGGGGGCTGTGGATCCTGGAGGTAAATTCCAAACCGGGGCGGGCCGTTTTTACAGAGATTGGAGATCAAGCAGGTGCCGTTGCAGCTGTAACCCGTCCGCTTCTGTATGCGCGGCATTTAATGCACCGGCGTACACCGGCTGCAATCCGCACTGGCACACATGCAACTTTCCAAGTTTTCAGCTAAGCTGACCCGGCTGGCGTTCACCGCCGCGGGTTCATGCCCGGCCGGGATAGGAGGATAAATATATGAGGTTGACCCCTTGTAATGTTCATTTCACGGCACAGCCTGATCGAGTCGTCTATATCTCCAATGCGCTGTATAAAAATTTAAATCTCTCAGGAAACAAGTCGGTTCAGCTCAGGTTCGGGAAAGGCCGGATTCCGGCAACCGTGAAGCCGATTAAAAAAGCGGGGCGTCATTTATATCTGGCTTCCGGTATACGAAATGCGATCAAGGTGCCAAAAGCAGGAACTATCTATTTGAGGAATGAAGACGGTGTAATGCACCTCGGACCCCTGATCGGAGTGCTGTCCGACGGTCAAGGCTCCTCCACCAGCCCCTTCGGATCACGAACCGGGTTCATTAAACAGCTTCTGAAATCAGGAAGCAAACAATTCTATATTTTCGCTTTCACGCCGAAGGACATCAACTGGCAGACAGAGAAGGTGCTGGGTTATTTCCTAAATGAGAATGGAACATTTTCCCGGAAATCGGTGCCGCTTCCCGATGTTGTATATAACCGTCTTCCAAGCAGAAGATATGATTTCTCACCTTCCACCAACCAGCTGCGGGAACGTTTTATACGCCGGAAAATTCCTTTCTTCAACTGGAGCTTCTTTAACAAATCTGACATTTACCGCATGCTGGAGAGGGAGGCGTCGGTTGCTCGTTATATTCCGGAATATCACGTAAATCCTGGAAGGGAGCTTATCCAGGAAATGCTTGAACGGCATCAGATGGTGTACTACAAACCGAGCGCCGGCAGTCTCGGCAAAGGCATTTATCGTCTCTCCACACTTTCTCAGCGCGGATACTACGCCCGCTTTCGCAAAAATAAAAGCAATGCCCTGCTCCGCTTTTCCTCATTCAATTCTTTATACAGGATGCTGCAGGGGAGACTGGGATCATCCATGCGCGGATATGTCGTTCAGCAGGGAATCCGCCTGATTGAAATCGACGGCTGCCCTATCGATTTCCGGTTTCACATGCACAAAAACGGCTCCAACAGATGGGTCGTCGTCGGCATTGGAGCCAAGAAATCAGGCCGGGGCAGCGTCACCACTCATATTAAAAACGGCGGCTCTCTTCTGACTCCCGAACGCGCGCTCTCCCGCACCTTCGGAGAACGGTCCGGCGAGGTGCTTGAAAAGGCCAAAAAGGCAGCAATCACGTTAGCGGAAGCTATTGAGCGCCAGCATCCCCACCTGATCGGGGAGCTCGGCTTTGACCTTGGTATTGATCAATCCGAAAAAGTATGGATGTTTGAAGCCAACTCCAAGCCCGGAAGGTCCATCTTCCAGCATCCTTCTCTTCGTGCGGAAGGCAAGGCGTCCGTTGATCATATCCTTGAGCACTGTCTCTATCTCAGTAAGTTCCGCAGGAGGGAGGAAACGTGAACAACAGGAAGCAGGATAAGCCGATTGTCGCCATTCTGACCATGCATGACAACAAACGAATGTTCCGCGGGAATCTGGAAAATTTTCAGGAGATTTTGGAAACCGGATCACGAATGGGACACCTCGCCTATGTCGTTACAGTCAAAGAGCTTGACCCAACAAAATATTCAGTGAAGGGCTACAGCTACAACAGAAGCACGAGACAATGGGAGTCGGGGTACTTTCCCCGCCCCCAGGTTGTCTACAACCGGATTCCAGACAGGGTGGATGAGCACAAACCGTGGGTACGCAGCCGTATTGAGGAGCTGCAGCGGGCCAAGGGCATCTCTTTATACAATTCCGGCTTCTTCAACAAGTGGAATTTGTTTCAGTCGTTAAAGTCTTCCAGCAGAACGCGCGGGCTGGTGCCTGCCACGAGAAGACTGCTGAATTCGGGGGTACTGCTGAAAATGCTGCAGACCTACCCCTCCCTTTACCTTAAGCCGGAGAGCGGAAAAGCGGGCAAAGGCATCATGATGGTGAAGTGCAGCAAGAGGGCCCCAACGACTTATCGACTGAAAGTTCAGACTGACCGCAAAAGCAGTATTTACAAAACAAACAACTTCAACAGTCTGTGGTTACGAATTCAGCGCAAAACAGGCAGCATTCCTTACATTGTCCAGCAGGGCATTGAACTCGCCACCAGCCGCAACCGTCCGTTCGACCTGAGGGTATTGGCCCAGAAAAACCGGAGGGGCCTGTGGCGTGTTACCGGGATCGGAGCGCGGCTGGCCGGCAGCCGCAGCATCACGACCCATGTTCCGCGCGGAGGCAGCATCGAGGATCCGCAAAGACTGCTGTCCGCCAACTTTGGCGCAGAAATGACCGATGCCCACCTGCAGCGCGTTCAGGCATCGGCTCTGCAGATTGCGCGACAGATTGAAAGCAGCGCGAAAGGAATGATCGGGGAAATGTCGATGGACCTCGGAGTTGACCGCTCCGGCAACCTGTGGTTCTTCGAGGCCAACGCCAAACCGATGAAGTTCGACGAACCCGAAATTCGAAAAAAATCACTGGAACGAATTTTTTATTACAGCTCTTATTTGGCCGAACAGCAGAAGGAATAAGTCCGGGAGGTGATCAACGCTTGATACACATCGTTTCCATCAGAAGCTATCCCCCCGACGAATGGCTTGCATTCAGGCGTAAACTGCTGTACCTGGCATACAGCTGGAGCGACAATCACGCGTACCGCACTAAACTGAAGGAAGTCCTGCTTCTGACTCCCGAGCAGCTCCGCCAGCCCGGCTTCGCTCTCGTCTGCGGTTATGTCCGCACCGAGCTGGGACCGGAGCTGGCCGGTTTCAGTCTGATCATGGAGTACGGCACCAGGGCGTCCATTGTGGCGGTCAGACCGGTATACCGCGGCCATGGACTGGGGGCTCGTCTTTTTCATACTGCGCTCAGGCAGTCAAGCAGAAAGCGCAGAACGCCAATCAGCTTTAAGGCTCCGGTTCAGTCTGCAGCCTACCCTGCAGAATCCAGCGCCAAGGCAGGTGAATTGCTATGCAGCAGCCCGTCCTAGGCATTATGACACTCTACCTCAACAAGGCGAAGCAGTTCGAAGACCGGCGGGTTTATCAGAAAATGATTGAGGAGGGCCGCCGGCTTGGCCTGGATGTTTACGTCTTTACACCGGCGGATGTCCATCCGACACGCAGGCATCTGCTGGCGCATATGTACGACCCGTCTCAAGGCAAATGGACCCGGAAATGGCGTGAGTTCCCCCATATGGTTTTCGACCGCTGCCGCATTCAAAGGAACGTGCGGTTCCAGCAGCTGAAAGGGTTCAGGAATAGATACAGCCACCTGATCTACCTGAACCGTCCGCTCCGCAACAAGTGGACGATTCATGAGGTGCTTTCCGCCAGAGCCGCCTTCAAGCCGCACTTGCCGGAAACCGTTTTTTACCGAAGTTACAAAGACATCGAAGAGATGCTCAAAAAGACCCGCCTGGTATATCTAAAGCCTATTAACGGGACCGGAGGGCGGGGAATTCTGCGCATTGAACATTTCGGTACAGATGACAAGTATTATGTAATTCAAGGGCGGAATATGAAACGGCAGATTATCCCCCGCAAACGTATCCACCGGACACGGCTGCAAGCCTGGCTGCATTACTGGAACCTGGACCAATATTTGATTCAGGAAGGCATACCTAATGAGCTGGAAAGCGGGCGGGTACATGATTACAGACTGCTTGTGCAGAAAAACGGCCAGGGCAAATGGGAGGTGACCGGCTGCGCGGGGCGCGTCGGTCCGGTGCGAAGCGTAACTTCCAATCTGCACGGGGGCGGGCGGGCCATTTCCATGAAGACCCTGCTGGAGCACTGGATTAAAAACGACGAACTGCGGGCGCGCGTTCAGGAAGATGCAGGCAGGCTGGGTGTTCAGGTTGCCTCATTTCTGGACTCGGAATATGGCGGGTTATGTGAACTGGCTTTAGACCTGGCGATTAATAAAGAAGGCAACATCTATCTGCTTGAGGTCAATCCCAAACCTTCCAGGGAAGTGTTTGCGCGAATCGGGGAAAAGGATACCTATAGAAAAGCCATCATCCGGCCGCTTGAATACGCATTATGGGTGTATCGCACCAGACTGGCTGCAAGCGAAGCAGTAAAAAGAGTGAAGAATGTGAAAGCTGTGAAAGCTATGAAGAATATGAAAGCCGCAAAGAATGTTAAAGCCATGAAAGTCGTGAAGACTGCAAAGCCTGTCATCGGGAGAAAAAAGAAAAGAAAAGGTCCCGCCTGAGCGGGACTTTCTTTCTCCGGAACAAAGGTCATTGCGCCTCTTTGTAAAGACGAAGCAGTTCTGTAAAATCATTGATGATCACATCAGAGCCCTTCAGCTCATCTGCCCTGCCGAAGCCGGCATATGCGCAGCCGATGACCGTCTGTCCGTTTTCTTTGCCTGCCTCCACGTCAGAGGAACGATCTCCGACCATCCACGCGCTTGATACGCGGTGCTTTTCCAGAAGCAGTTCAACCAGATGGACCTTGGAAAGCGTATTGAACTCCCCGGCGCTGTACAAGCCTTCAAACAGCGGCACCATCTCATGCGCAGCCGCCACCCCTTTGACATAATCCTCAAGTCCGTTGCTCGCTACAAACAGCCGGACTCCCTGATCATGCAGCGCCTGCAGCGTCTCTTTGACCTGTGGATACAGCTGGTGGCTTCCATGCTGCAGCCCTTCGATTTCCAGCTCCAGCAGCAGCTCATCTGCCCTCGCGCGGGCAGCGTCACTCGCTTCAGGCATCACACGCATCCATATATCACTTAGCAGCATGCCGAGACTGTTCAGCATTCTTTCCTCCGGTGGGGTCTCCCCTTCAAACAGCCCTTCCGCGCGCAGCGTATCGAACAACTTGTGGTACGCCGGCAGCAGCAGGGTTTCCGTCTGAAACAAGGTGCCGTCCATATCGAAAATCATTGCTTCCGGCTTCTTCAAGAGCTTCGCGGTTTCCATTCTCACTTATCCATCCTTCCGTATTCCATACAATGTAAGCATCCTCTGTAATCATAAGCAAAAACGGAGAGCCGTGTAAACTAAAGA
The DNA here is from genome assembly GCF_046098255.1 of Paenibacillus jiangxiensis. Classification (NCBI taxonomy): domain Bacteria; kingdom Bacillati; phylum Bacillota; class Bacilli; order Caryophanales; family Paenibacillaceae; genus Paenibacillus; species Paenibacillus jiangxiensis. The sequence continues at coordinate 45,451 of NZ_JBJURI010000005.1, read as the reverse complement.
AGAAGCACTGCCTTAGAAACGGTCGAAATAGCTGCCTGTGTCATCTTTGTTGTAAATATATCCGTACACATTCGCATCAGGGAAGAATTTGAACGCATCATCACGCAGGTCCGACTTGAACGACGATTGGCGGTAGGAGCTTAGGCTGTCCCAATCTTTCTTGGTTACGTACACTTTTACGGTTATTGAATCATCCGCTTTCCCCTCCAGCTTGAAGCTGAAAGCTGCTCCATAATAACTGCCGAAATCATTGGCCAACTGGCTCGCGATGTCCTCAACATCCACATCGGAGCTCAGATTCACCTCTCCTCTGCTGCTGACGGTGAAGGACGACAGTTTGGAGGAATCGTAGATTTTGCCCGTTATTTTGGCATCTTCGTATTCAGCCCGCAGATCATCAACGATGTCCTGCAGATATCTTCTCTGCGTGCCGGTCGAAAGCTCGCGCCAGCCGTCTTTATTCACATCGATTCTGACGGTAATATCGTCTTCGTCACCGTCCAGCGAGATCCGCGAAGAAGTTTTTTTGTATCTGTCATATTCGTCCTTGAGCTCGTCCTCCATCTCGTCCAGATCCATCGCCGAGCTGCCGCTCAGGCTGACTTTGCCGCTGCTGCTGACAGAGAAGGATTCCAGCTTGCCGGAATCATAAATGCCGCCGGAAATATCCGCGTCTTTATATTCATTCAGCAGGTCGTCCACAATGTCCTGAACGAAGTCCTTTTTCACACTGCTGGTCAAATCTCTCCATTTAGACTTATTGACATCAATTCTGACGGTAATATCGTCCTCATCCCCTTTGAGAGAGAATTCGGCATCCGTTTTTTTGTAGTCGCTGTACCTGTCATTCAGTTTTTCCTCCATATCATCGAGGTCGACGGTCTTGCTCTGCTCCGTTTTCAGTTTCTCAATATCCGCCTTCAGAGACGTAATTTGGGAATCCTTGCTTGAAATAGAGGTTTTGGTGGCCGTCAGTTCCTGGTTCAGACTGTTAATCTGGCTGTTTAAAGCCGTTAATGTGGAATTGTCAGCGGACCCTGCCGCCCCGTTGTCAGTGATAATAACCCGTTTATTGTTTCCGTCCCAGGACACATTTTTGTCCAGGGCCGTTCCTACCAGGCGGAGCGGAAGATAGGTCGTGCCATTAATCATAAAAGGCTCGCTTTCGGCATCATAAGAGACCGCAGTACCCTTATACGTAATGCCGACATTGTTATACACCGCCTTAAGGGTCTTGGTGGCTTGAGCCGCGTATGTAGTCTGGCTGAAAATCACTCCGGAGGCGGTAAGTACGGATACTGCTGTCAGGGCAATGGTTTTTTTCTTGGATTTCATGACTGTCGTCTTCTCCTTTTCTATCAAATTTGCTCTCATCCTACTGCTTGATAGATACAGATGCCCAAAATTCATTATGGGACTTAAAAACGCAGTTTTTCCCTCCAAACAGAGAAAAAATGGATAGGCTTATTCTACTAGGGTAACATTAATAGGATGATTTGATAACCCTTTAGGACATTTTTCCGGTTAAAATCTTCCTGTTTTTTTGATGCTTTCTGCAAAAAAAAGACTCTACCGGCGGGCGGTAAAGTCTCATATTTCCGTTCTGAATTCAAATCGGTCCCTGAAGTAAAATCCTCCGTTAATTTTTACAGCTTCGGGAGTAAACTTCTCGATTGGTCCTCCACTATTTACAACTACATCTGAAATATGATCCATCGGCATGACTACATGAACCTTCACTTGAGCTACGACAGCTGCAAATAATTCCAAATCTGTATGTAATATCTTGTATGTAGAGTTCATTTCTATCACCTCGTTTCCTTAGATGTCTGTATTCGACATCTTTTTCCCAATCCCTCCTTTTGAACCATGAAAAAAGCACTGATATTAAAAAAATTTTAGGCACTATTTCTTTCAACTATGTATCGCTTACAGATCAGACCTGCCCGGCGCCCAGCCGACCGCTTGCGACCAGAGATAGGCCCTGTGTAATATATCCCAAACTATAGGCCCTTTTCCTTCGACATACTTTGGACCTTCATTCTTACTAATGCGAGTTCAAAAAGTCAGGTTTTCAGCACCGAGAAGGTTGAATGAAGATAGGGACTGAGGAGCGGAGCGTACGTGGGGTACGTGAGCACCTGAAATGTTTCCGCAGGAAACATGCTTCGGAAGCACCTGCTTAGGCCCGGCTGAATTCAAGATTCGATGTCGAGTCCGCTTCCTGATTTACTTCGTGATCAAAAGATGACTTTTTGAACAACCTTTTATACAGCTGCATGAGACGGTGCTTTTCCCGGGCATACCTCAAGCCGTCCTCCGGATGTGTCCGCAAATAGTCCCTGAAGACCAGGGTTACTTGTTCCGACAAGCCTCACGCTTGCCGTAGATGGATGTGGGTCCTACGTGTTCCCGGCACCTCGCGAAAATACCTTTTCGTCCTGTCCGGATTTTCTTCCCTTAGCGCGAAGCCCACTCTTTCAATTCTGTGCCTGTAACTGGCAAGTCATTATAATCGAAAACGGAAATCTGAATATCGATGAACACCAAAATTTTAAAATCCGCCTTTTGCATTCGCAAATTTATGGATGCCAAAGTATTTTACAGTAGAGTTCACGAGCTCATTTCTTAATGGAACGAGGCTATCCGTAAATCTGAGCTCAACTGGAAGCTGCATGAGTCTGCCCAACAGATGATCAAGGGGTTCTACCTCCAGTGGGATGATGGTTTGAGGAGAAATGTAATATCCTGCAATGTCATCGAACAACTCGAAGGATTCAAAGGGAAAACGGTACCTGTAGATCCTAGTTTTCCTGATTCGTTCATACCAGTCTTTTTCCACCGTGATGACGACATCTGCTGAAGACAATCCGAAAAATTTAATCCGGTCCGCCTCGCTCATATGTTCCGTCCTTCGATACACGATTCTGGGGCATTCCCTGGGAAAAAAGAACGTGAATTCATGGGCCTCATCGATGGCCCAGACGACGGGCGGCATAGTTCTTCGGTTTTCCTTCACCCTGGGTACAAATACATCAATCGAGCTCTCCTCGCTAAAATGAAACAGCTTCATAATATCCCCCCTCCTCTGACAGTCGGTTGACGGACAAAAGAGACTGCCGTCATTTTGCGGCAGCCTCGTATGGAAAAACGTGTAAGTATATTCTATATGAACAGAAAACGGTATAAAAGTCAAGGGAAAAATTATGGCCTTACGCTTCGGCATCCACAGGCCGGACCAGCCTGGCCGCAAGCCCATGCCGCGGCGAACAAAGAAAGCTCACCAAAAACACAATTCCCGTCGAAAATGCCATCGAGCCGGAAATCGAGGTGTTCAGCCACAACGCTATATAATATCCCATGAAGGCAGACAGCACGCCGAACAGCCCGCTCAGCCCCATCATAACCAGCAGACGGTCCGTCCATAAATAGGCTGCGGCGGCCGGGGTAATCAGCATAGCTACAACCATAATGGCACCGACAGCGTCAAATGCAGCCACCGTTGTGATCGAGACGAGAGACATAAATACATAATGCATCAGCACGACAGGGATACCAAGACTGGCGGCCAGCGCAGGGTCAAACGAGGTGATTTTCCACTCCTTATAGAACGCAAGAATGACTGCCAACACGATCATCAGGACCAATGATAACAGAAAAACGGCCTCAGGCACTTCACCGATCCACGGCAGCTCCATCAGCTCCCAGGGAATAAAGGTGATTTCCCCCATCAGCGTATGCTGGATGTCCAGATGGGCATTGCCCACCCGTGTGGCGATCAGCACCACTCCAACCGCAAATAACCCGGTAAACACCACACCGATGGAGGCCTCCTGCTGCACGCCCCGCGCATGAAGCCATTGAACAAACAGTGATGTAAGCAGCCCTGCTGCCACAGCACCGATGAGCATGTGTACTCCGCTTAACTCACGTGTAACGAGATAAGCAACCACGATACCCAGCAGCACCGTATGGCTGATCGCATCCGCCATCATGGCCATTCTGCGCAAAATAAGCAGCACGCCGATAAAGCCGCAGGATAGTCCCACCAGAGAAGCGGTCATCAATATCCATCCGCTGTAAGACATGTGTCATCCTCCCCTTTCAACAGACTCGCGGGCAGGTGTCTGCTTCGTCACTTCCAGCCTTTGGGCACGCTGCTGCAGGAAGGTGACAAGCAGCCCTTTGCGTGAGCCAAACGCCAATGAAACGACAAACAGGGAAGTGGCCGAAAGAACGATAAAAGGCCCTGTCGGCCACCCGTCGCCCAAGGTGCTGATCAGCGTGCCCGCAATGCCCGAGCCTCCCCCGAACAAAGCGGCCAAACCCAGCATCGCTGTATAGGAATGCGTCCAGTAGCGGGCGCTTACGGCGGGAATAATCAGCAGGGCCGCCATCAAAATAACTCCCGCCGCCTGAATCCCGATGACGATCACGAGCACTAGCAGGACCATATACACCGAGTTCATCAGACGGCCGGACAGCCCGAGCCCGCCAGCAAATTGCGGATCGAACAAAAACAGTTTCCATTCCTTCCACCCTGCAAGCGCGGCAATGAATACGAGCAGCGTAATGCCGATCATCGTATACACATCCTGCCTCACCATGGACGCCGACTGGCCGAAAATAAAGCTGTCCAGCCCGCTTTGCTGCCCGCCCGGCATCCTGTTGACGAGCGTAAGCAGCATGATCCCCAGTCCAAAGAAGACGGACAACACAATGCCCATCGCTGCATCCTCCTTGACCCGGCTTGATGTACGTATCCAGTGGATGAACAGGGCGCCCAGCAGGGCGCTTAAGGCTGCGCCGGCGAGCATGAACGGCAGGCTCTTCGCCCCCAGAACAGCGAATCCGGCGACCACACCCGGAAGAGCGGCATGAGACAGCGCATCGCTCATCAGGCTTTGTCTCTTCCAATAGGCAAAGCAGCCCACAACACCGGCAGCCATGCCTAGCAGCATGGTGCTCAGGAGCACCCACTGTGTGTTAGCGGAAAGTATCATCATCCCAGCTTATCCCCCATCCAGCGTAATGAGCCGCCATAGGTTCTCGCGATATTGGACTGATTGAATATATCCTCTGTCGAGCCATGCGCAATGACGGTGCGGTTCAGCATCAGCACGTGGTCAAAATACTCCTCCACCGTCTGCAAATCATGATGAACGACCAAAACCGTCCGTCCCTTACTTTTGAGTGTATTCAGCGTGTCCATAATGACTTTCTCCGTGGCTGCATCCACCCCGGCGAGCGGCTCATCCAGGAAATACAGATCGGCATCCTGCACAAGCGCCCTTGCAAGAAAGACCCGCTGCTGCTGCCCGCCGGACAGCTGGCTGATCTGTCGCTCCGCATAGCTGCCCAGCCCCATCTCTTCCAGAGCGGACAGGGCCAGCTCCCGGTGCTGGCGCCTCGGCCATTTCAGCCAGCCGATTCTGCCGTACAGCCCCATCATGACAACATCCAGCGCATTTGTGGGAAAGTCCCAGTCTACCGTTCCCCGCTGTGGCACATAACCAATCCTTGATTTGACCTGGGTATAATTTGAGTCAAAACAGGACACCGCTCCTGACAAGCGAGGGTGGAGCTCCAAGATAACCTTCAGCAGAGTGGATTTTCCGGCCCCGTTCGGTCCCACAATCGCCGTCAGCGTTCCCGGCTGCACCTGGAAGCTTACATTGTCCAGCACTTTATTTTTGCGGTATGAAGCGGTCAAGCTCTCTACTTTCAATACACTGTCCATGTTACTCCCCCTTTCCGCTCAAGGATTTATGGATCGTAACCACATTATGACGGTACATGCCGATATACGTGCCTTCTTCCGTCCCTGCCGCTCCCATGGCGTCAGAGAACAGCTCTCCGCCAAGCGAGACTTGAAGTCCCTTCTGCCTTGCGCCTTCGATAACCGCGTTGACCGAGGCCGGGTTAATGCTGCTTTCCACAAAAACCGCAGGCACGTTATGCTCCAGCAGAAGATCGACGGTTCGCTCAATATCCGACAGTCCGACTTCATCCTCCGTGCTGAGCCCCTGCAGTCCCACCACCTTAACATCCAGCATGCGCCCGAAATAACCGAAGGCATCATGCGCGGTGATGAGCACTCTCTTTTCCTCGGGAATGCCCGCCATTTTGTCTGTTGCCTCCTGCTTCAAGCGGTCCAGCTCGGCAAAATAGGCCTTCTTATTCGCTTCAAAGTATTCCGCATCCGCAGGAGAGGCCTTCTTCAGTTCCGCCACCGCCGCTTCAAGCGCCTGCTTCCACAAATCAATATCAAACCAGACATGCGGGTCAATCGCTCCCCCCGCATCCTTCAACAGCTGCTCCTCCGGAATGGTATCCCCAATTCCGACTGCGGGTTTGTTCTTCCCAAGCTGCTCGAACACCTTGATCATATTGGCCTCCAGGTGCAGCCCGCTGTAAAGGATCATTTCGGCACCATCAAGCTTCTCGATATCCCCTGGTGTCGGTTTGTATAAATGCGGGTCCACCCCAGGCCCCATCAAGCTCTCTACCTGAACCCGGTCGCCTCCGATGATGGAGACGGGTTCGGCAATTTGGGCAATGGTTGTCACGACATGCAATGGCTGTCCAGGGTCACGGGTTTCCGGCGGGTTTCCCGCCGTTGAGGAACAGGCCGAGAGTATAAGCGCCAGTCCTAATGCCAAACACAGCCTTATCTTCCTTTTGCTTCTGAACATGCTCTTTTTCATAATTTAACTCCCTTCACCACTTTTTTACGAATGCAAAAATGATTGCTTATGTACAATAAGTTTCCCATGAGAAACATTTATGTTTAAATACAAGTTATTTGAATGAAGTCATTTTGTCAATAGTTTTTTTGATAAAAACAGGCAAACAAAAACCGCCTCCGGACAATACCGGAAACGGTTAATATTTAAAGCTTATTTCATTGCTGTTCCCGCTGGGCTGAAACCATCGTTAAACGCCCGATCTGGTCGCACTCCTCAGCAAACCAGACGGAGCCATCCGGGCCCAGCACGATTCCGTGCGGCTCCGCATTTGCTGTCTTGATCGGATACTCTGTGATAAATCCGTCTGTTGTAATCCGTCCGATCCGGTTGCTGCCCCATTCCGTAAACCATAGCTCTCCCTTAATACCGGCAGCAATGGCATGCGGGCGCGCATTTTTAGTCGGAATCTCATATTCGCTGATCTGGCCGGCCGTTGTGATACGTCCGACTTTATTTCCCTTGATTTCGACAAACCAGAGCGCGCCGTCCGGACCGCTTGTAATCCCCACCGGTCCAGCGTTCGCTGTCGGGATTGTGAATTCCGCAAGCTCCCCTGCTGCTGTCATTCTGCCGATTTTGTTGCCCTGGTTTTCCGTGAACCATACCGCGTTATCTGCCCCAACCGTAATAAAAGAGGGATAGCAACCTTCCACAGGCAGCGAATACTCGGCGATCTTTCCATCTGGTGTGATCCTGCCGATTTTATTTCCCGTCATCTCTGTAAACCAGATGGCTTGATCAGGACCCGCTGTGATCCCGAACGGGGAGCAGCCCTCCGTCGGCAGTTCATATTCGTGAAAAATACCTTCCAACGTCAATCTGCCGATTTTGTTAGCGTGATATTCCGTGAACCATAAGTCGCCTTTCATATCTGAAACGATAGACATGACACCGGCCTCGGCGGTTGGTACGTCAAAGAAGCTGTAATCCCCCTGAGTCGTGATGCGCCCAATCCGGTTGCCCTTTTGCTCCGTAAACCAAATAGCCCCATCCCTGCCTGCCGCAATTCCGTATGGGCCGGAATTTAGACTGGGTATCATATATTCATGGAATTTCACCTGCATCCTCATGACCTCCTTGATTTATGTCAAGTACACTGTCATAACTGCAAAGATTAATAGATCATTGGATTGGGTCACCCTTCCATGAATTAGTTCCCCATAACTATAACATAAGTTGCTTCTCCATTGTTGCTTCACTGCTGCGATCACAATGCTCCAACCTCAAGCCAAGCCAGTAAAAAATGGGAGTCGTTCGACATATGAACGATTCCCATTTTTTAAACTCCAGTTTATCTTGAGTGAATGTATTGATTCGAATCCCCTCTAAAAGAATCCTCCAGGGCACCCGTATCTTCAAAACCCCGGAAGTACTTAATCTTGCCGTCCTCCACTTCGCACACGACCGCCCAATAGCTTTCAAACATTTTATTAGTCGGTCGCACCCGATGCTGAAATCTTCCCCAGGCAAAAGCTGTGATTTCGTCGCCCAGTACTTTATGGATTTCAAATTCCTGGGTATCGAGATCTTTTTGAAACTTGGACAATAGCGTCCTTACGCCTTCTACCCCATAATACGTCCCATAAAAATGATGTCTGTCCGTCTCTTGCTCGAATGCGGCGATAAACTTTGCATCTCTGTGAACATAATTGAGTGCACTGTCCATATCCTGTAAATTTTGAAAATACTGTTGTAACACTTGGGCAGCTTTCATATAACATCAGTCTCCTTTTTCGAGATTGAGTTTACCTTATTGCATTGCTTTAAGCAGGCCGGAAGTGGTACCCAGGTGAATTCCTTCGTGAATCAAAGCAAAGTTGAACAGCTCGCCTGCCGTATCGAATTGGAATGGTCCCATAACAAATGGCGATTTCAATGCTGCGTTCAGCATGGAAGGTGTCAGCTCGGATAAACTGGAAAGCTGCATCGTTAACATTTGAATTAATTCTTCTTTGTCTGGGGGAGCTATGGACCAGGATGATGGTTTGGTTCCGGAATTAAACAATGACTCATAATGATCCGGGATCGCAGATGGTATATCGAAGCAAAGCGTGGAGTAACGATCCATCCAATAGATCATGTGACCGACATTCCAGCGGATTGTGTTGTTAAAGCCCTTGGGCTGCACGTCCAGCTGCTCCTCGGAAATCGCTTGAACCTGACCAATGACAACCTGACGAAGCACTTTACTTGTGTTGATAATTGCCTGACTCATAAGAGACGCCTCCTCTTTGTGGGTGTTGCTGTCTTTAGCTCCAGTGTAGTCGTCCCCTGATCATGCAACAATCACACGATTCCGATCCAATGGATCGGTCTTACTAATGGATCAATGGTCGGCTAGTGAAAATAATCCAAGTCTTCGTTATACTGGAGGCAAGCAAGATCTGCTTCTATACTGAACAAAACAACAGAAAAAGGAGCATCACGGAATGGAACTTAGACAGCTCCAGTATTTCGCCGCCATATGCAAGGAGATGCACTTCTCCAAAGCGGCAGAAAATCTCTGTACGACTCAGTCGAATCTCAGTCAGCAAATCAAATTTCTGGAAAATGAGTTGGGAGTTCCGTTGTTTGACCGCATGGGAAGACGGATTGCTTTAACGGATGCAGGGCAGATCCTTTTGGAGCAGAGCAAGCTAATTTTCGAGCGCATAGACTATATTCAAGCGGCCATATCGGATCTAAAGCAAATCGAGGGGGGAAAGCTGGACATCGGCATCCTGCCCGGAGACGGAGATCTTTTGTTTGACGCTCTGCTGATCGACTTTCATCGGTCGTATCCCAAGCTGTCGATTAAGGTCACGGAGACAACGGATGTATATGAACAGGTTGTTGACGGCATCCGGGATCTCGGCGTTACCACGACACCTGACAAACCGGATGATCGGATATCCGTTATCCCGCTGTTCCATGAAGAGTTTGTGTTGGCTGTGAGGTCGGACCACCCTGCTGCAAAATTGAAAGCCATTCCTTTTGAACAATTGCAGCACATGAAGATGGTCATGTTCGGGCCGGAGCACCAGATTTCGAAGATTATTAATGCTTGCTGTCAGCAAAGGGGAATCACACTCGATAGCCCCATCGTATCTTCCACCCTATCGACTCTGCTTTCCCTGGTCGAGCAGGGTGTCGGAGCATGCATTCTCCCCCGGCTGTTAGTGGACTATCTTAATCGGGATCAGATCACCGCCGTTACACTGCTGAACCCCACACCAAGTCAAGATATTTGCATTATCTACCGTGCAGACAGGTTTATGGGCAAAGCAGCCAAATTGTTCATTGAGGTTTTGCAGTCCTATATCCAAAGCGTCATGGAGCACAGCAGCCGATCCTTAGGCTGAGCGCTTCTACTTTCTCATGATCAATTTGCTGAGCACAAAAAAACACTGTAAGAAATCATGTTACATGTAAGAATCATACAGAAGGAGGTTTTTCCATCATGGATTTTAGAAACCCGCCTGACCAATATGATCCTGAAGCCCATAAGAAAAAGCATGAAGAAATGGAACCTAAGTACCTGTCCGGAAGCTACAGCCTTTGGCGGAATGTAGTCAACCTGCTGATCGTTGTTGGCATTTTTGCGGTTATTTTTGTGCTGTTCCGTTTCCTGTAACCATCAGTACACCGTATGCTGAGGTAGCATTCGGCGATGGGGCGGCATGGAGATTTCAGTAAAACGAAAAAGCACCCCGCAGGATGCTTCGTCAACGCAAAAAACGGACTGCCCAGAAGCCTAAAATCAGCAGCAGGCCGATGCCGCCAATGACGCCGGTGGTTTTGTTATTGCGCTGTTTGTTCAGCTTTCGATTCATAAACACACAGATGATAAGCCATACAACCACCATCCCGATAAGCAACCACACTTTATTTCCTTCCAAACCGTCCAGGTCGTTTGCAGTTGTTAACCTCAATATGTTCACGGGACTCCCCCTGCTCAATTTAAAATTTGACATTAGGGAGGTTTTCCCAATTGGTCTGAAACTATACGATGCCTGCTGCACCTGACCAATCTCACTTAGAACGTTAGATGGACTGCTTAATTATTTCACTGATTTTAATATCATAATTCTATGTTAACAAGTACTTACCTTTGGGTAAGTCCCTTGTCTAATTGCTTAAAAATAATAACCCCAGTTTTTCTTATACAACTCCTCAAATAATTTTTTATAGATCGTTGATGGTTCTGAGGAGTCCTTTTCCTTGTAACGTTCAAATAAACCTACGCATTTCACTAAACAAGATTTAAGGTTCCCTATAGAAGATATTTGCAAGGCCCGAACCAAATAACTAAATCCCCCGGAATATAGGCCGTTGCGTAGATAGTAGTCAGCCAGTTCGCTGGAGAGTCGGGCAGTCTGTTCATTTACAAGTTTTTTTGAGTATATAACGTTTATCGCTTCTTGATGCTGCAAGTGATGCTTGATTTTCGGGTCAAAGCGTTCAAGAATTTCATCAACATTAACATTAAACCTGTTCGCTGCATCAAGGATATTTAGCAGGGAAACAACAATCTCATCTTTTCTAGGTGCGATAAATTCTACATATTCTGAAAGTATACTCATATCCCCGCAAAATAGTTTACTTACATAGGTATTTGCCTGTGCCCAGTCTTTAAATAGATTCATCCAATGAATCGTCTCTTCGTCTGTCTCCTTAACCCAACTTAAGTCGGCATAAGCTTCTGTATATTTCAATGCCTGCTCATAATCCCTGTTTGCCTCATAAGCGCTGGATATTAGTAAATCCGAATAGGCCACGTAAAAAAACGGCGGCCTGCTTAGCCTATTCTGTGCGTATATTTCTTCTTTATCTTTTTGGAATGTAAAATATAGAATTTTTGCTTTCTCCCCCATATTTCGAGCTATTTCTTCAACCTTATTCCACTTGCGCAGTGATCGGTATGTATTCGCTAATTCTTTTAAGGCATCCAACTGATCCACTTCATCCAGTCGTTCAACATATGGCTCAAACTGGATGGCCACCTGATTGTTGAGCTCCTGGTCATCGCCTAACCGGATTGTAAATAACCGAAATTGGCACAGGGCCAGACGCTCGGAATGCTGACTCTTCTCACTCATCGCTATGCTTTCGAACAACACAGCTGCTGCTTCACGTTGGTCACACTTAAAAAAGTCTTCTGCAACTTCAAACAGCAAAGGAGAGTATGTCAGATTATCCAATAACAACCCAACGGTCTGGCGGATGCATTCCAGCTTGTCCAATGCTGCGCAGCGGTACAGGAAAGGCCTGATTCTGCGCCAGTTCGGTTCGGCCTCGTTCAGATACTCCTCAATGTACTGCTCGTAGAAATGACCTTCGGACAAACCCAGCGTCGCCGTAAGCCGATCCAATTGGGTTACAGCCATGACCCTGTGTCCATGGAGGAGAGAGCTCATGGTTCCCGCGTTGATCCCGGCCATTTGGGCCAAACGGGTAGTGTTTAAATCCCCCTGTTTCATGAATCGTTCCAGCTCCATGCGAATCGTGGTTGTATTGTGCAAAATAAACCACCCCTTAATCTGCTGCATTCGTATAATATTTCCTGTTTTTTTCTCCGTATCAGTATACCACTTTCTGGAATGCTTGTGTATCTTTTTTAAGTGTTTTTTTCAAAATCCTTCTTCAAGCCTTCTCCAGACCATTATTACTTTTTGGTAACTATATGACTTTAAAGTGCGTACTTTTAAGTTCCCCTTCTTTGTTTCACAATCAAAGCAGAAAAAACCTGGGAGGGAAACATTGATGAAACAGGAGCACTCAGAAAAAAACAGTAAAACTGCATTGGTAGTCGGGGCCAACGGTGTCATTGGACGGAATCTTATTGATTATCTCTTGACGCTCCCTGACTGGAATATCATCGGGGTATCACGTCGCGGCGGGAAAGATAGCGGGCGGCTGCGGTATGTAGCGGCTGATTTACTGAATGAACAGGAGACAAAGGAGAAACTGGGCATTTTGAACGAAGTAACTCATATTTTCTACGCGGCATATCAGGATCGCCCGACGTGGGCAGAACTGGTTGAGCCAAACCTGTCCATGCTTGTGAACGTGGTGAACGCGGTCGAACCGATTGCCCCAAATCTACAACATATCAGCCTCATGCAGGGCTACAAGGTGTACGGAGCCCATCTCGGGCCATTCAAAACACCGGCGCGGGAAACGGATGCCTATCATATGCCGCCTGAGTTCAATGTGGACCAGCAGCAATTCCTCGAACAACGACAGCCTGGAAGCAGCTGGACCTGGTCGGCACTGCGTCCGTCGGTCGTTTGCGGATTTGCTTTGGGCAATCCGATGAATCTTGCTATGGTTATTGCGGTCTACGCCTCCATATCCAAAGAGCTGGGCTTGCCGCTCCGTTTTCCCGGAAAGCCAGGGGCTTATCACAGCCTGCTGGAAATGACGGATGCCGGACTGCTGGCACGTGCAACGGTCTGGGCGGCAACCGAGCCGCGCTGCGCGAATCAGGCCTTTAACATCACGAACGGGGACCTTTTCCGCTGGAACGAGCTTTGGCCGAAGATTGCCGCCTTTTTCGAGCTTGAGACTGCCCCGCCGCTGCCAATGAAGCTGGAGACGGTTATGGCTGATAAGGAAATGCTGTGGGATTCTATGGTTGAAAAGTATGGCTTGGAGAAAAACAGCTATCAGGACGTTTCTTCCTGGGGCTTCGGTGATTTTGTATTTTCATGGGATTACGACTTTTTTGCCGACGGGTCCAAAGCACGCCGCTTCGGTTTCCATGAATTCGTCGATACAGAAAGGATGTTTATGGACATCTTTGCGGATTTCCGCCGCCGCAAAATCATACCTTAATAAAAATACCGGTCCTCTATCATTAGGGGCCGGTATTTTCCTCATCCTCTACTTGCGGTGGTGTGAAAAGTATACTTACTTTATCGCCGTACACCCTTTCAGCATGCATATCTCCCCATCTGCACATGAGATGAAGAAGCTCTTTCAAGCTCCACCCATATTCCGTCAATTCGTATTCGACCTTGGGCGGGACCTGGTTGTACGAAATACGTGCTACAATGCCAGCCTCTACCAGCTCGCCGAGCTGTTGAGTCAGCATTTTTTGTGTGACGCCAGGCATCAGCCGCATGAGTTCGCCGTTACGCTTTTTGCCGAAGGTCAGGTGAAAAAGAATTACCGGCTTCCATTTGCCGCCGATCACCTCAAGAAATGCTTCGACCGCTGTGTTATAAATTTTAATCGGCTCCTGCATCACCTTAACTCAGCCCCCTTTGACTTCACTTTACCGACTGGAGCACCGGTTTGCAAGCCAACCGTTCGATAAAACATACCTTGGCTAAAGATATTGAAGCGAATGAATCGGATTACTTTTCCAAAAAAGTATATTGCATTATTAAGTAATATAGCTTATGATTTTTATGTACTCAATAATGTTGAGTAATTAGTTTGGAGGTAATGTCAATGAATGCGGAAATGCTGAAAGGAACAATCGATCTCCTCATTCTGTCTGTATTGGTCAGACAAGATAACTACGGTTACGAAATCTCCAAAGCCATTAAAGAACAGACGGAAGGAGCCTTCGAAATTCAGGAGGCTACGCTGTATCTTTCTCTGAAGCGTCTGGAGAAGCAAGGGGCAATTTCTGCATATTGGGGGGATCAAAGCCAAGGCGGGCGGCGTAAATACTATACCGTAACTGAAGATGGCCGAGGATTGCTTGCAAAATTCATTTCGGACTGGAAGAAGACAACCGAGATTGTAAATCGGTTCATTTGAACTCGGGAGGTGAGAAAAATGGCGAATTTTTCACGGAAAGTTTTTAGTCTGGGAGAAATCAGATACACCTGGGTATTGCTGCTTTCTATTATCATTTGTATCGTTACATTCTTTTGCGATGAGCATTTGAGTCCCGACGACCAAATTTGGCTGGCCGTTTCGTATTATGCTTCCTTCATCTTGGCGACCATTTGGAGTGTGGCAAACTATGCAGGACATATTCAAATGAACAGCATATACCGTAAGCAAAACAACATCGATGCTTACGTGTCCCAGCTCGCTCTCAACAAAGAAGATAAATTGGAGCTTCAAAATTATTTGGAGGATTTTGCAGCAGATCTCGAACAGCAAGGAAGGTCAAAAGAAGACGCGGCCAAAGAAGCAATTAATCAGTTCAAAGTCAAAGAGTTTCTCTCAATGTCCAAGCATACCCAACCTTTCGAATTGCATGGCCATCATTATTTGATAGGGTACGCTTTGCTTATGCTGGTCTCGGCACTTCTGCTGTTCATTCTTGACCAAGCCATTGCCCCGGGCACATTGCTTCTGTTCATTATGCAGGTCGTGTTGGCGGTTTATGGAGTTTGCTTCATAGCGTTATTTATGCTGTACAGAATTGCGGACAAACTCATTCACCGTAAACTGAAACAGTATTTTTCTTAAGAAACTAAGGAGTGTGCTGAAATGGAACATTGGATTACCGAAATTATGGATTCTTATGGCTACTTGGGCATTTTTCTGCTTATTGCTTTGGAAAACCTATTTCCTCCCATTCCTTCGGAGGTGATCCTTACCTTTGGCGGGTTTATGACCACTACGTCGGGGCTGAGTATAATCGGAGTGATCGCTGCCGCTACCGCCGGATCGGTAGCCGGAGCTATCTGTCTTTACGGTGCTGGAAAAATACTATCTGTTAACAGGCTGGAAACCCTTATCATGCGTTATGGAAAAGTTTTTCGCTTAAAACCGGAAGATATCAGGAAAGCATATGCGTGGTTCGACAAATATGGGGCTTGGGCTGTATTCCTGGGCCGGTTAGTGCCACTAATCCGCAGTCTGATCTCTATTCCTGCCGGGAGTGCAGGAATGAGCTTTCCCCCGTTCCTGGTCCTCACCACGATCGGATCTCTGATCTGGAATACTGCTCTTGTGTATATAGGCTCGGCAGTTGGCGCTTCCTGGGAAACAATCGTAGGATACATGGACCTTTACTCAAATTCCGTGTATGCCCTTCTGGCACTGGGGATGCTTGTGATATGTTTTCTGTTTGTGCGCAAGCGAATTATTAAAAGCTGAGGATTGCCGATAATCCGGACAAAAGATAGCGGATGTTTGCCTTAACGTCAAACGTGCCGCTATCTCACCTTTTAAAGATAAACTTCTTTCGTATCGTCAGATATTTCTTCTATAGTCAGAAAATCAAAGTAAACAACCTGCCCTTTCCCCTGAGGACTGCACGCGTACAATCCAGCCAAAACGGGCTCGTTGTCCGGTATATCCATATGAGCTATGCGAATCGGGTTCCAATCTTGCCCGTTCCACGAGAAATCCACATAACAGTTCTGGGCAATCCTCGATATTCTGAAATACAGATTAACATCTGTGCGATCTACATATTGTGTTGACCAGTCTGAGTATCCGTGATTTGTAACTACAGCCCCCAATTTGCTAGGGCCATCAGGTATGTATTCTAAAGAAGTTTTAACCCACACATCCTCCGAATAGCGAATCATCAAACCCGCCTGATCATATTTTGACTTGGGAGAAGCTTGGACCTTTGTGGTCATCCGAAAATTTCGGTTTGTTTGGATAGATAGAAAATGTCCATTATCTGCCCGAAAACCGTAATGGGTCCGCTGCCAGAAATCCGTTTCTGCTTCTGTTTCTACAACAAGCTTTGAATGAGCTTTATCTACGAACCACTTGTTTGGCTCACACCGCCACTCAAGCTGGCTATTCCATTGTTCGGTGTCAAACTTCTCGTTCAGAATCCATTTTTCCATGTTCATAAACCTCCTGTGCACTCAATAGTCCCTATGGAACTCATTCCCAATCCATTGCGTAGTTATTACCAAAGGAGGGGATCCAAAATGTCTATTTCTAGCGGAATCTTTTTGATCCTGTTCGGTCTGATCAGTATTGCATTAGGTTTACTGTCCTTCCTGAAACCCTCAATCGGATGGTATATCAATGAAGGCTGGAAAGTAAAGGGAGACTCCGAACCCAGCGAAACTTATTTAAGTGTAACAAGGTTTGGAGGAATCGTTTCTATGATGCTTGGGGGAATTTTACTTTCTGCGGGTATTATGCATATTGTAGCATCTGTTTTATGATTAGAGTTACTTTACTTTTAAAAAAACGGAGGGTTTACGATGGAAAAATCCATGAGATCAAAAATCACTTCAAGGGAGTTTTTGCAAAAGCCATTATGGAGTGCCCTGGATTGGTTTATTGCCATGCCGGGAACCATTGTCCGCATAATCGCCAACTTGTTTTAATCACTTCCGGTTCCTATGGACAAGGCTGGTCATGATGCCGGCCTCTCGGCTGTCACGGATTTTGCTCTTCAGCGGGATGCTTGCCTGCTCACCGATAGACCGATGCTCGTTTCCTCCCTTCTTGAGCACTCATACTTTATAGCAAAATGAAGGGAGATGATCATGTTGAAGATTTCCAAGTCGCTTTGCGACCGGTTAGCTGCCATTCTGGGTGGTACAGGCATGTCTGACGGCAAAAGCTGCTCGATTATGGTTGAGAGAAAGCTGGGTGCCAAAATCCTTGGCAGAAACTACGAAACCGAACATGAAATCGTCATTCAATCTCTTAAAAACGGAAAGACTCTGAATACAGGTGAAATCACCCTCCTGCAATCAGAAGTACAGCGCTTTGTCAATGCCGCCCGCAGACGCAAACTGAAAATTACCGCCATACACAACCATTGGTTATTCGAAAAGCCAAGACTGATCTACCTCCATCTTGAAACCGTTGAAAATCCAATTGTATTTGCTAGAAAATTAAGATCTGCTCTAGATGTTCTGAAGAAGCAACTTTCAGTAATCGCATTGCCTGAATAATTTCAATGTGGTAACATGAGAATAGAAACAAGGGAGGCGCAACCCTCCCCCAGGATAACGAGGTGTGCCTCACGGCGCGCATCTGTTACGATGAACAGAAAACCCACCGAGGCGATCAACCTTTAGCGGTGGGTTTTGCTTTGCGCTTGTTGCGTCTTTTCCTGATCCATCGGTAAAGCTTACGAGAGCTAAACCATAGGCTTAGCAATGTCGCAATTACTTTCAAGATCCAGTAAAACGCACCCAGAGCAGTCATGGCGTCAATCACCTCCTTTGCAGAAGGCTGCGCCGTGACTCCCACCCGTTATCCAATCCAGATTATAGCATAAGTTTTCCTCGAATGCGAACATTTGTTCTCTTTTAGATAAAATAGCCTGTTCATATTCCAAACCAAAATGCCCTGCCAGCTAGATCTGACAGGGCTGTTTTATATACAAATCAACGTTATATCCCCAGCTTTAAAAATCCTCCGTCAAAACACCTTCTTCGCGTCCCGCTCCGACTTCAGAATTTCAACCGCTTCGCGGAAGCGGAGGGAGTGAATGATCTCCCGTTCACGGAGGAACTTCAGTCCATCCTGCAGATCCACATCATCCGTCATGTCGATCAGCCACTGGTATGTAGCCCGTGCCTTCTCTTCGGCCGCAATGTCCTCATACAGATCCGCAATCGGATCACCCTTGGCCTGAATGTATGCCGCCGTCCAGGGAACACCGCCTGCATTTTCGTAAAACAGAGCACGGTCATGCGCCACATAGTGAGCGTCCAGACCTGCCTCCTGCAGCTGCTCCACCGTGGCATCCTTGGTTAGCTTGTAGACCATTGTGGCAATCATTTCCAAATGGGCGAACTCTTCAGTTCCTATATCATTCAGCAACCCAATCACTTTGTCCGGGATTGTGTAGCGCTGATTCAGATAACGAAGCGCTGCCGCCAGCTCACCATCGGCTCCTCCATACTGCTCCAGCAGCAGTTTGGCCATACGTGGATCACACTTGCTGACACGGACGGGATACTGCAGCTTTTTCTCATAAATCCACACGGAACCATCTCCTCACTTTGGATTCCCGCTCTATACCTGCCATGGCCAAGGCGCTTTGCTCCATTCCCAGGGATACTTGGAATAGGCATGGCCGAAATTTTGCAGCGGCCCGTACAACAGCTGAAAATGATGAGCCACCTGCATGCGGTCGCGTGTCAGCTGGTTGTACTGTTCAATCGCCTGCAAATCATTGGGATGGGTGTTCAGGTACAGATTGAGCTCCACCAGGACAAAATCAAGCTCCTGCAGCCGCTCAAGCAGCTCATAATATTGCTCGTCACAGGGTATCGGCTGCTGGGTCCGCTCTTCATCGCTCATCCTCAGTCAGCCTCCTTTGTATTCATTTTCGACACATACCGGCTATACAAATCAGGCCACAGGGTTCCCCGCCTCAACGCCTCCCTGGGACTGAACTGAGGCAGACCCGGGGGCTGGAAATGGATGAACAGGTTCGGGGGAAGACTGTATGTTTTTAGCTTGATGGGCGGGCAGGGGTCAAATGGACCGATAAATGGGGCATACACTCCCTCTTGCGGAAACTGCATGGTGTTCTTGGTATGCATAACATTCGTATCCATAACATTCTCATCCTTCACAACATATGCCTCCTTCCTTCTCTAGAAGCTGAAACCGTGTGCGCTGAACGGCTTGCCGCTTAGTAAACCTCTATTTTCAAACGTATGCGGACAGCAGGCAAAGCTGAACTGGAATCTTTTGAGGGAAAAACAAAAAAAGGCTCCCGCCAGCCTTCCGGCTTGTGGAGAACCTTTCTGGTGACAGCAGACTGCACCTTAGAACTTGATTTTGATTTGAAAAAGTCCAGCTTTCCTCATGGCTGAGTAAATAATAATGACAAGAGGGCCGATGAAAAAGCCCACAACACCAACGAGCTTGAAACCGATATACAAACTGATCAGGGCGGGCAGCGCCCCGATGCCGACCGCATCGCCGATGACCTTCGGCTCAATGACTCTGCGTAGTACCGTAATGGCGATAAACAGGATGATCAGCCCGATGCCTGTGAAGATATCACCTGTAATAAACAGGTACACGGCCCATGGCACAAGCACGGAACCGACCCCTAAGATGGGCAGGAGGTCCACGAGCATGACCAGAAGCGCAATCGCCAGGGGATAATCAACCCCCAGGATCAGCAGACCGATCAGCGTTTCTACATAAGTCAGAACACAAAGAATGATCTGGGCACGCAGGAAGCCGAAGATGGACTTCTTGAGGCTTACAAGCACATCGCTTACCTGATCACGCGACTTTTCCTCGAAGAAGGACAGCACCGACGCCCGCATCGTATCCAAACTGAAGGAAAACAGATACACCGCTACACAGAATACAATAAAGAAAATGAACATATTCGGTATTTCCTTGGCAAACGAGAGCACACCGGAGGAAAGCGTATTGACCAGCGACATTGCGTAGTTGCTCACATTTTCCATAAAGGTCTCAATGCCGTTTGCCGTCTCCGCAGGAAGCTGCTTGAACAGGCCTTCGGCCTGCACGAACGTATTCTGTAAAAAGTCATTGGCGGACTGGAAGTAGGCAGGAGCGTTTCTCCAGTATTCGACCAACTGTGTAAACAACTGAAGCCCCAGTATGTAGGCCAGTACGAACAGCAGCACCAGGAATGCCGAACAGCTGACCGTACACGCTACCACTCTGCTCATTTTCAGCCTGTTCATCAGAAGCCCGACCAGCGGCTCCAGGAAGATGGCGATGATAAATGCGAGCAGAAAGGGGGCTCCGACGGTGAAAGTCCCGTACAGCAGGACCAGACCTATAGCAATAATAATCAGTTGTTTTCCCGACATGATCCACTTCCCTCAAATAGCTTAATGCGCCTCGCCTACAGCTTCATCCCCCAACCTCGGTATAGGGTGAATTTTAACCCTTAAAATGCGCAGCTTGGTCGATTCCTCAATCTCGATTTTGAAGCCATCCAGCAGGATGCTTTTCCCTTTTTGTGTGTTGCCTTCAAGCTCTTTGTACAGCCAGCCTCCTATCGAATCCACCTCATCATCCTCGATCTCCGTTCCCGCCACCTCATTGACCTCCTCCAGCAGCAACCGGCCGTCTACGGATATCGCGTCGCCGACCATTTCTACCGATGGTCTTTCATCCTCGAATTCATCGTACAGATCGCCCACGATTTCCTCAAGAATTTCCTCCGTAGTGAGGATGCCGGCTGTTCCGCCGTACTCATCCATGATAAGCGTCATTTGCACATGATTTTTCTGCATCAGACGCAGTACCTGACTGATCTCCATCGACTCCGGCACGCTCAGAATGGGTCTTGCGATCGAGGCCAAGTCCGGCTTGTCACCGCACTCCGGCAGGAAAATATCCGCGATGTGCACAAACCCGATAATCTGATCCTTGTCCCCCACAGCCACCGGATAGCGTGTATGCCGCGTCTCGTTGATGATCTTCAGATTTTCCTCAAAAGAAAGGTTGGTGTACAGGCAATCCATATCCGTTCTGGGTTTCATGACTTCACGGGCGAGCAGGTCAGAGAAATCGAAAATATTGTCCATCAGCTTGATTTCATTGCTATCTATAACGCCGCTCATGGCGCTTTGATTCATCAATATGCGGATTTCCTCTTCCGAATGCGCCGCTTCCGCCTCACTGGCCGGCTGAATGCCGAACATGCGCAGCAGCCTGTTGGCGGCTGCGTTCAGCACCCAAATGACCGGGAAGAATATCTTGTAAAAAAACAGCAGCGGGGCAGACAGCAGCAGGGCAACGCCCTCTGTCCGCTGAATCGCAAGCGACTTCGGAGCAAGCTCACCCAGCACAATGTGCAGAAACGTAATGACGCAGAAGCCGATCACGACTGAAATCGTCGTAATCAGTGTCTCATCGGCAACTCCCAGCCGATACATGATTGGCTCCACGAGCAGCTCGGATATGGCCGGCTCGCCAAGCCAGCCGAGCCCCAGTGAGGCTAGAGTAATACCGAGTTGGGTAGCGGATAGATAGGCATCCAGTCTGCTGTTCACCTCGATGGCATACCCCGCCAAGCGGTGTCCCTCGCTTTCCAGCTGGGCTAATCGCGATTGGCGCATTTTCACAAGGGAGAATTCAGCGGCTACAAATACCCCGTTCAGAAATACAAGCAGCAGCACCAGGAACAGATTTATGAACAGCTCTCCAAAATGAAACTCGGTATGGACCAAGGTTTATTCCTTCTTTCCGTCATGTCTGTAGTGGCATAAATGATCAGATGATTGCCTCTTTCGTTTTAAAATCAACATCTTTATAATACATATCCGCCACAAGCAGGTTCGGGCCGCAACAATTAGCCGCAGCACAGTGGCAGTTCACCGTCTGATAAAGCGGGTGCTCGCTGAGCCAGCTGCCGAAGATGTCGTCCAGCTTTTGCTGATGAATGTTGCCAAATGCCGGGATATCGGCAAAATCCGTTACGTACACACTACCTGTGAACATATTCACGTTAACCCTGTTGCGCCCGTCGGGGTCATTGCGTACCGTGACGTTCCGCTCAGCCCGCAGCCGCCGCAGCAGTTCCTGATCCATCGGATTACCGGAGCAGGCAAAGAAAGGCAGCGTACCAAACAGCATCCACAGTTCCGGATTGCGATGATCAAGCAGACGATGGATCGCGGCCCGCATATCCTCCAGCGACAGCATCGGCAGGGATGCCGCAAAATTGGATGCATACATCGGATGCACCTCATGCCGCTGGCATCCCATTTCCTGAATGAGCCGGTGGATTTCCGGAAGCTTCGTGTGCGTTCTGTAATTGATCATGGATTCCGCAGAAATGAACATGCCCATGCGGCTCAGCTTGACGGCATTATCCATCATTTTCTCATACAGCCGGGAAGCCACAGCCCGTGGAGCCGGACGGCTCGTATTCGCGAAGCCCACCTCGTAAAAGTTGTCAGCATCCGTGTAGTTATGCGAGATATGCATCACGTCCAGGTAAGGCAGCATTTTCTCGTATCTGCCGATGTCCAGCGTAAGATTGGAGTTGATTTGCGAACGGATGCCGCGCTCTCTCGCATACTTCAGCAGCGGGACGATGATCTCGTCGACGGTTTTCTCCATCAGGGCCGGCTCGCCCCCTGTTATGCTGATCGTCTGCAGATTCTCCACCTCATCCAGCCGCTTCAGCATCAGCGATAAAGGCAGGAAAGGCTCCTCCTTCATTACCAGCGAATCACCGACAGCACAGTGCTCGCAGCGCATATTGCATAAATGGGTCACTGTCATTTCCACACTGGTCAGCGTATGCCGGCCAAATTGCTTTAAAGAATCGATTGGGTCCCACGGATCATACTCCGGGGATAAAGGTTTTAGCGAATGGCTTGTGCCATATAGTCCTGACATTTAGTTTTCCACCTTATTTCTTCTTGTTATGCTGATTACATAGGAACATAAATTTCCTGTTATATAATCATAACACGAGGCGGGCGGCCGCTGCACAGTTTCAGGTTTGAACTATCCCCGTCCGGCAGGCTCCTCCGCCTTCTTAACCCCGCCTGCTTCCGTGATGATCACGGATAAAACCGCTGACAGATCGATTTCATAAGGAGCTGCCAGCTCCTGTCCGTCCTGATCCTTCAACACCCGGATGACGGGCCGGTGCGGAACACCGGGATCAATCCGCACGACAACTCCCTCTTCGCCCGTGCTTAATACGACAGGGAGCCCAAGGGGATAAATAGCCACACAGTCACGGAATTTTTCCAGCATATATTGCTCGTACAGGGTTCCTGCCCCCGTATAGAGCGCTTCTACCGCCTGATGGGGGAGCATAGGTGCTCTATAGCTCCGGTTCGCTGTCATGGCATCATAGGAGTCTGCAAGCCCAATCCACTTGGCATATTCATGAATTTCTCCGTTATGCAGCCTGTTAGGATAACCCGTTCCATCGATCCGTTCATGATGCTGTAAAGCGCAAATTGCGGACAGCAGGGAAATATCCGGCACCTTTTTTAAAATCTGATATCCGATCTGCGCGTGCTTTTGCACCTCCAGATACTCTTCCCGGGTCAGCTTTCCCGGCTTCAGCAAAATACCTGGGGAAAGCTGCGTTTTGCCGATATCATGCAGCAATGAACCGATGCCCAGCTCCAGCAGCTGCTGACGGTTGTAGCCATTGGCCTTGCCCATCACCAGGGTATACAGACATACCGTCAAGGAATGCTGGTACAAATTTTGATCCGTGCTGCCCAAGTCATTGAGCATAATCATTGTATCCTGCCTGCTTCCGATATCTTCCAGAATGGATTCCATGATACTGCCAAATGCTTTTCCCAAATGGGGGACAGATCTTTGCAGCGAAAGACCGGAAATTTCCCTGAACTGCTTTCGGATTTCCTGCAGGGCCTTCTGCCTCGTCTTTTCCTGAATCATCTCCGGGATATCTATATCGTCGGTTTTGGGGTCCTGAATATACACGTATGCAATCCCCACCTCGCCAAGACGCTTGATCATCCGGTCATTCAGTTCTACCTCCTCCGACAGCAGAACCAGTCCGTCCTCATTATAAATTTTTTTGCCGAGCTTCATTCCCGGACGTAATGAACTAACCGCTAACAGCCGCATTGCAATACCCTCTTCCGCACCAAAGATAACTTATGACCTGCTCCTATTCATGAACCGCAATCCAGCGGGATACCATGCTGTCCTTCAGGGCATTCGGGCGCTGAAGCTCATCTCCGATCAGATCCCTTAAAAATTCCGGCAAACGATATTCAAGCTCCGTCCCTGCAGCCAGACTTTCATACCCTATTTTGAAGGAAAACATATCCAGCGTACCCACGTTATAGCTCGCATCATCCGACATCAGGCTGCCATCCAGCCTGACTTCAATGACTCTGTCATACGGCTGTCGCTGAAGATCGTATAGGACCTGAATCCCGTCAACGCACAGACTGCCCAGCACCTCGCCCCTGAATCCGAAACCTATAATCTTTTTATCGGCAAATTCGGGCAAAAGTGATTGCTCCAGCGCAAGACGGATTGCCGCCCCCTTCAAATTCATCGTACAGGCGTTGATCGGTGAAGGGCACAGCTGATGCAGGAGCCCCTTCGAAATGCTGCCTTCCGGCAGTGGTCCCAGAAGCTGTCCCGAGTTGACTATGGCGAGCTGAGCCCCTGTAAAATGACGCACTGCCTGGGCCATAATATTGCCAAACTCCGATTCCATGTCATAAGCAATGGGGCAGACGTGGTCTGTGAAAGCTACGGTTTCCTGCAGCCGGATATCCGCCTGCTCGCGATGGACAGCGATAGCAGCCGCCACGCTTTCATCCAATATGGAGGTGTTCAGGGGCAGACATTCCCCGAAGATCACCTTAAAGGGCTCTTGGTCTCCTGAGCGGCTCAGAACCACCTTGCCCATCAGCATTCCATGCTTGCCTGCGGCGCACAGCGCCGTTCCATTGATCATGAGAGGTGTTTCCAGCACATGATGCGAATGTCCGCCGAGAATGACATCGATGCCATTGATTTCACTGGCAAGCCTCTTATCTGTATGTAACCCCAAATGCGACATTACAATCATAACATCCACGCTGCCGCGGATCGCTGCCACTTGCTCCTTCAGGCTCTCAACCGGATCTATTGCCTCCCAGCCAAGCAGCCTGTAAAAAGCCGCAAAAGGCGCCGTTGCTGCGACCAGTCCGATACGGATACCATCCTTGTCTAATACCAGGGACTCTCTCATCCAGGAGGGGGCGAATCCTGTCGATAATTCTCGAATATTGCCGCATACTACAGGGCATTGGATACCTGCATAAACCCGCTCCAACATGTCGGGAGTGAACGTCAAGCCCTCATTATTGCCGATCGTTACCGCATCATAGCCTGTCAGATTGATTACATCCACATTGGCCCCACCATAGGTGCCTTCCGTTTCCGGGGCCATTCTGTCCATATGATCACCGATATCAAGGAGAAGCACGGTTCCTTCACAGACTCGCTTCTGCTCGGCAGCCATAGCTGCGAGCGAAGGCATGCTTCCGAAACGGCTGTGGATATCGTTCGTGTGCAGAATCGTTAAAGTTTGCTTATAAGCGGATTCCATGTCCGTTCCTGCCTCCTATACCGGATCCGATTCTTACATGTATCTTGTTCATGCCATGAAATATATAGGATATCTAATTGTTAAGAATAACATTTTACTAGGCAATATGATATATTGAAGGAGCTAAAAATTTGCAGCAAAACATAAACCGAGGTGAATCATCCATGAATATAGAAGTGCTGCTGTTCGCCGGACTTGCCGAACGTATCGGTTCATCCCGTGTAGTGATCAGCTTTGCGGCCGCTTCCGTTACTGCCGATCATATCAAGATACAGCTCGCCGCCGATTATCCGGATGCCGCAGCCGCAATACAATCGTCTTTTGTGGCCGTAAATCAGGAATTTGCATCCCCGGAAACCCCTGTCATAGAAGGCGACGAGGTCGCAATCATTCCACCGGTTTCCGGTGGCGACGGGCATGACAGTCATCCCGTATATACGAGCAGCGACGGTTGGCATAGCATTACGCAAAACCCGCTTTCGCAGGAGGACATTACAGCCAAAGTTATTACTGCGAACCATGGCGCTGCCCTCGTATTCGTCGGTACGACAAGGGAAATGACCGCAGGACAACGAACCGTACATCTTGAATATGATGCGTATGTTCCCATGGCGCTGAACAAGCTGTCCGAAATCGGCCGGGACATCGCCGAACGATGGCCTGGCACGCTTTGTGCAATTGCGCATCGAACCGGCAAAGTAGACATCGCGGAAGCGAGCGTCATTATCGCTGTATCTGCCCCGCACCGTGATATATGCTACGAGGCCAGCCGTTATGCTATTGAAGCCCTCAAGCACAAGGTCCCGATCTGGAAGAAGGAGATCTGGGAAGACGGCTCCGAATGGAAGGGTTCACAACTAGGACCTTGGAACCCTACGCTACCGCCACAATCCTAGTAACAAAGTCGTTGTCATGGGATTTTTTTCTTGATATAGTATTCTTATCACTTCAAGAAAAAAAAGGTGGTAGAACCGATTGAGAGTCCACGTCACCGATGCCCAACCAGGAGACCGTCTACAGAGCGATACATACAACGACAACGGTGTGCCAGTCTTGACCAAAGGTACCACACTTAGACATGATGACATTCGCAAGCTGTTGATGCACAATATTGAATATATCGATATAGAAGCAAGCGCTTCTAATAACGCGCACGGTTTTGGTCAGGATGAACCGGCTGCCCCTAATTCATTCGCGCACGTTGTTCCTCTGTTCAACGATGCCATCGATGGTATGCAGGCTATGTTCTTATCTGCTTCCGCTTCAGGCCAATTCAATTCTCATCGGGTGGATGAGTTGTTTGCTCCTATTGTTGACGAGTTAGCCCAGCAGAAGGACGTCGTCTCCATGCTGCTGCTATTGGGTCAAGAAGACGAGTACACCTACAATCATTCCCTCGAAGTGGGTGTTTTATCTTATTACCTTGCCGTTTGGCTCGGGTACTCCCAGGAAGAGGCCTATACGGCCGGCAGAGCCGGCTATCTGCATGATATCGGGAAATGCATGGTCCCGGCTCATATTTTGAACAAGCCCGCCAAATTAACGGAAGAGGAGTTCCGTGAAATCAAGAAACACACTCAATACGGATACGATCTCATCCGGAATTCAACGTCAGATGAGATTGCGGCAGCAGTGGCGCTTCAGCATCATGAACGCGAGAACGGAACGGGCTATCCCCACGGCTTGTTCAAGGAAGAGATCCATCCTTTTGCTCGAATTACGGCAGTTGCGGACGTATACAGCGCTATGACCTCCAACCGTGTCTATCAATCCAAGCAGGAATTGCTGGCCGTTCTGAGGGAACTGCACGCCATGAGCTTCGGCCATTTGGACCCGGTTGCTACCCAAACCTTTATCCGTCATATGCTGCCTAATTTTATCAAGAAGAAGGTGCTGCTCACCAACGGGCTCACCGGCACAATCATTTTGAATAATCCAGTTGATTATTTCCGGCCCCTGATTAAAATGGATGACGGTCGTTTCATCGATCTGGCTAAAGAGCGGGATCTGGCTATTGAGGAAGTATATATTTAGTATGGTTGAAAAAAACTGCCTACAGCAAATTTTATGCTGTAGGCAGTTTTATATTGCAATAAAGCAGCTTAACCGATGGAGCCTTCCATCTCGAACTTGATCAGACGGTTCATTTCAACTGCGTATTC
This sequence comes from Paenibacillus jiangxiensis, assembly GCF_046098255.1. Taxonomy (NCBI): domain Bacteria; kingdom Bacillati; phylum Bacillota; class Bacilli; order Caryophanales; family Paenibacillaceae; genus Paenibacillus; species Paenibacillus jiangxiensis. The sequence continues at coordinate 17,600 of NZ_JBJURI010000005.1, read as the reverse complement.
CATTGGCAGCTCTTTCGTGAACGGCTCGATAAAGCCCATAACGATCATTTGTGTCGCTTCCGCCTCGGACAAGCCACGGCTCATCAAGTAGAAGAGCTGATCCTCAGACACTTTGGATACTGTAGCCTCATGCTCCAGCGTAATGTTATCATTCATGATTTCATTGTATGGAATCGTATCTGAAGTGGACTCGTTGTCCAGAATGAGCGTATCACATTTGATATTGGACTTCGCGCCTTCCGCCTGGCGTCCGAAGGATGCCAGACCGCGGTAGGTTACCTTGCCGCCATGCTTACTGATGGATTTGGACACGATCGTTGACGTTGTGTCAGGAGCCAGGTGAATCATTTTTGCACCTGCGTCCTGATGCTGCCCTTTGCCTGCTACGGCAATGGACAGAACCATACCTTTCGCGCCGCGGCCCTTCAGAACAACGGCCGGATATTTCATGGTCAGCTTGGAGCCGATGTTGCCGTCAACCCATTCCATCGTAGCATTTTCTTCCGCAACCGCCCGCTTGGTCACCAGGTTGTAGATGTTAGGCGCCCAGTTTTGAATCGTCGTATAACGCACGCGCGCATTTTTCTTCGCAATAATCTCAACCACGGCACTATGCAGGGAGTTGGTGCTGTAGATCGGAGCCGTACAGCCTTCCACATAATGAACGAAGCTATCTTCGTCCGCAATGATGAGCGTACGCTCGAACTGTCCCATGTTCTCCGAATTGATCCGGAAATAAGCCTGCAGCGGAATTTCACATTTCACGCCTTTAGGCACGTAGATAAAGCTTCCGCCGGACCATACGGCACTGTTCAGTGCTGCGAATTTGTTGTCAGCCGGAGGTACCACAGTCGCGAAATATTCCTTGAAAATTTCAGGATGCTCTCTAAGAGCCGTGTCCGTATCCGTAAAAATAACGCCCTGATCTTCGAGATCCTTCTGCATGTTGTGATAGACAACCTCGGACTCGTACTGTGCGGATACTCCTGCCAGGAACTTCTGCTCCGCTTCTGGGATACCCAGCTTGTCGAAGGTTTCCTTAATTTCAGCCGGAACTTCCTCCCACGTCTTGCCTTGTTTCTCGGAAGGACGCACATAGTACTGAATTTCGTTGAAATCCAGATCGTTCAGGTCGCCGCCCCACTGCGGAGTGGCCATTTTTTCAAACTGCTTCAGCGATTTAAGCCGAAATTCCAGCATCCATTCCGGTTCGTCTTTAATCCGGGAAATTTCTTTAACAATTTCCGGTGTCAGACCTTTGCCGGTTTGGAAGATGGCTTTGTGTTCATCGCGAAAACCATACTTGTACTCCTCTAACTCAGGTGCCTTTTTCGCCATTTCGTTCAACCCCTTCTGGATGGGAACCGGCAGCCTCTTGCATCCCCGGCTGTTCCCACTGCAGCTAAGCTGCATAAAATTTTTGAATCTTAATGCTCAAGATCGATGCCCTTGCGCAGCGCATTCCAGGCGAGTGTCGCACATTTGATGCGGGCAGGGAATTTATTCACACCGGACAATGCCTCGATATCTTCGTATTCTTCAAACTCCGCAGGCTCCCCTTTCATAAGGGAAGAGAAGCGGTCCGCCAATTGAAGCGCCTCATCCAAGGACTTGCCTTTAACAGCCTCTGTCATCATGGAAGCGGACGACATGCTGATGGAGCAGCCTTCACCCGTGTATCTGGCATCTTCCACAAGTCCGTCCTTCAGCTTTAGCTGCAGGGAAATCTTGTCGCCGCAAGTTGGGTTGTTCAGGTCCACCGTAACGGCATCCTCATCAAACCGTCCCTTGTTGCGCGGATTTTTATAATGATCCATGATGACGCGCCGGTACAGATCGTCAAGTTGCATCGCCAAAGTACTCCTTTGTCTGAATTAGGGCGCTAACCAATGAATCAATCTCTTCTTCTGTATTATACAGGTAAAAGCTCGCACGTGCAGTAGAACTTACCTTGAGCCAGCGCATCAGCGGCTGGCAGCAGTGATGGCCTGCACGAATCGCTATTCCTTTGCTGTCAAGCACTGTCGCCACATCATGCGGATGAACATCACCAAGGTTGAAGGTAACCACGCCGACGTGGCGTTCCTTAGGACCGTAAATCGTGAGTCCTTCCACTTCGCTCAGCCTGTTCAGCGCATAAGCTGCAAGGCGGCTTTCATGAGCGGCGATTTCGTCCATGCCAATGCCCTGAAGAAAGTCTATGGCTGCTCCCAGCCCGACGGCGCCCGCAATGATCGGCGTACCGCCCTCAAACTTCCACGGCAGCTCCTTCCAAGTCGAGTCATAAAGCCCGACGTCGTCGATCATTTCGCCGCCGAATTCCACCGGCTCCATGGCATCCAGCAGCGCTTTTTTGCCATATAATGCGCCGATGCCTGTCGGACCGCACATTTTATGGCCGGATAACGCATAGAAATCACAATCAAGGTCCTGTACATCCACCTTCATATGCGGCGTGCTTTGCGCCCCGTCAACGACCATTACTGCACCGTTCCGATGAGCAATCTCGGCTATTTCTTTCACCGGATGGATCACCCCGAGCACGTTGGATACGTAAGCAATGGACACAATTTTGGTGCGCTCCGTCACAGTTTGCTCAACGTCAGCCAGACGTATGCTGCCATCCTCCTGCAAGGGGAGATACTTCAGAGTAGCCCCTGTCGCCTTCGCCACTTGTTGCCAAGGAATCAGATTGCTGTGATGCTCTGCGGCCGTGATGACAATTTCATCGCCTTCCTTGCAGTTCGCTCTACCGTAAGAGGAAGCCACAATATTCAGCGCTGTTGTCGTGCCGCGTGTAAATATAATTTCCTGGCTGCGCTTGGCATTAATGAAACGCGCAACCTTCTCCCGTGCCCCTTCATAGGCATCGGTCGCCCGGCTTCCCAGGGTGTGTACCCCGCGATGAACATTGGCGTTGTCGAACTCATAATAACGCTTGATCGCCTCAATCACGGAGACAGGTTTCTGGGAAGTGGCCGCATTATCGTGATAGATCAACGGATGGCCGTTAATCTCCTGATTCAAGATCGGAAATTGCTCGCGTATTTCTGCGATATTCATTGTCCCAGCTTCCTTTCCACCAGACGCTGCAACTGCTGCTGCAAAGCTTCCAGCGGAATATCGGAAACAACGGGAGCAAGGAAACCGTAAATGATCAGCCGTTCTGCATCAGCACGGCTCACACCACGGGACATCAGGTAATAGATTTGCTCCTGATTCACCTGTCCGACGGAAGCCGCATGGCCTGCGGTTACATCATCCTCGTCAATCAGCAGAATCGGATTGGCGTCCCCGCGGGCTTTGCCGCTGAGCATCAGCACCCGTTCCGTTTGCTGGCCGTCCGCTTTTGTAGCGCCCTTTTCAATTTTGGTAATCCCGTTAATGATCGCAGAAGCTTCTTCTCTCATAACCGCTCTTGTGATCATCTGACTTTCGGAGCTTTTGCCGAAATGCTGCGCTTGTGTCGTGTAGTTCAGCTTCTGGCTTCCGGAGCCGACAGCAATCACTTTTGCGTCAGAGATCGATCCGTTGCCCTTCAGCACAGACATTGTATTGCTGGCTGTGTTGCCGTCGTTCATTTCACCGACAATCCACTCGATGGAAGCATCGTTATCCAGCACGGCACGGCGGGTAGAGATGTCCGTAGCAGCTTCGCCGAACTGATGCACAGAAGCAAAACGGACCTTGGAGCCAGCCTTGGCGAACACCTCTACAATACCGTTATGAAAAATAGGAGCAGTCAAATCTCCCGAAACATAGTTATCCACATAGGTGACAGAGCTGTTGCTTTCAACGACGATCAGGACGTGAGGGACAAACGACGCGGAAGCATCATCCGTCAAAAACACAGCCTGCAGCGGAATATCCTGAATTTCCACATTTTTCGGTACATACAGGAATACGCCGCCGTTCCACAGCGCCGAATGCAGCGCAGCAACCGCATTCTCATCCGTCTTTACAGCCGTATGAAGGTAAGACTGAACCAGATCGCCATGCTCGCGCGCCGCTGTTTCCAGGTCAGTGAAAATAACGCCTTTAGCCGCAAGCTCATCATTCAGTTGTGTAAAGACAACGCCGGAATTCCGCTGAATAACCAGTCCGCCGTTATTTTGCTGGCTCTCGACAAGCTCGGCGATGGAAGCAGGGGCATCCTGCAGGGAAGCCAGCTTCTGAACATCCTGATGCTTACCGTACTCACTGAGGTTCCAGCGGTCAATTTTCGTTTTCTCATATACCGGAAGCTCCAGCTTGCCCGCAAGCTCAAGCGCTTTAAGTCTTTGCTCGGCAAGCCAGGCAGGCTCGTTCTTTTGAACGGACAGGGCACGAAGCTGCTCAGAGTCAACCGGAAGCATTGTTTGTGTTGTCATCAGTTATCCTCCTCCGCTCCGGCTTACGCCTCTTGGCCTACAGTTTCATCAACAATTCCGAGTTCCTCTTTAACCCATTCATAACCTTCCGCCTCAAGACGCTCAGCCAGTTCCGGTCCGCCGGATTTCACGATCCGTCCCTGCATCATAACATGCACAAAGTCAGGCTTGATGTAATTCAGCAGACGCTGATAGTGGGTAATGATAAGGAAACCGCGGTCTTCCGAGCGCATTTCGTTTACACCGTTCGCTACGATTCTCAAAGCATCGATGTCGAGACCGGAGTCGATTTCGTCCAGAACGACAATTTTCGGGTCCAGCATCATCATTTGCAAAATTTCGTTCCGCTTCTTCTCACCGCCGGAGAAGCCTTCGTTCAAATAGCGGTGCGCGAATTCAGGGTTCATTTCCAGATCCTTCATCTTGCCTTCCATCTGGCGGATGAATTTGATCAACGAAATTTCCTTGCCTTCCTCCATGCGCGCATTGATAGCACTGCGCAGGAAGTCCGAGTTGGTAACACCCGCAATTTCGCTTGGATACTGCATCGCCAGGAACAAACCTGCACGAGCACGCTCGTCAACTTCCATTTCAAGCAGGTCTTCACCGTCAAGCAGAACCGTACCCTCGGTCACTTCGTACTTCGGATGCCCCATCAATGCGGAAGCCAGCGTACTTTTTCCTGTACCGTTCGGTCCCATGATGGCGTGGATTTCTCCACCCTTCATTTCCAGGTTAATGCCTTTCAGAATCTCCTTGCCTTCAATGGTCGCTTTCAGACCTTCAATCACGAAATTTGTAGCCATGTCAGTTATGTCCCTCCGTTTATCGTAATAGCGGCCTGCAAAATAATGACATTATTCCGCAAATGCCAGTAAAGAAATCGCAAGTAAAATGAACAGGCTGGTGCCTGATTCCGAATTACTTTGTTTCAGCAGAATGAATAGCTCGTTTTCTGCTTATTTATAATCATTCTAAACTGATTCTCAATGATTCTCAAGTCATTTTATAACATTCGTATTTGCAATTGCAAACAATCTGCCGTATTTCCAGCTTCTTAATAGCTCAAGCTTTCGCAAACCGAAAATCCCAATTGGACAAACTGGCTACTTTGCCCACAGAATGGGATGTTTTTCAGTTGTTTCGGGCTAAGTTACTTGGTTTCTCCTGTTACCACGAGAACGGCTCTCCCCAGCGTATGGCCCAGCATGGTGAATCCTAAGAGAGCCGGTGTGGCGTTAGGGTCGACGCCGATATTCTCGACATCCAGCGCATGAACGACAAAATAATAGCGATGAGGACCGTGTCCTGCTGGAGGTGCCGCACCGATAAAGCGTTCGAGTCGCAAATCGTTCGGCAGTTGCAAGGCGCCTTGCGGCAAGCCGCTGCCATGCTCGTCGCCTGCGCCGGTTGGCAGTTCGGTGACGCTGGCTGGGATGTTGATGACGGCCCAATGCCAAAGGCCCGATCCGGTCGGAGCGTCCGGGTCATACGCGGTTACGGCGAAACTCTCTGTCCCTTCAGGCGCACCTGACCATTTCAAATGTGGCGAAAGATCCTTGCCACCCTCCACTCCTGACATCCCCGAGTATTGCTGGGGCGGTAGAGGAAAGCCTTCCTGAATATCGTTACTCGTCACCTGAAATACTGCGACTTCCGGTAATTTGGCAAATGGGTTGTTGCTCATTGTAAATGACCTCCTTGTCATGAATGTAAACCGATTATAATCCTAATAATCGATTCTGTAAATATAAATCGTTTAATTTTCTAATTATCGAATTTGGTCTATGTTTTTTTATGGATTTAGTGTAAACTATTTAAACGTGTAAAATCCCGATGTGTATGAAGGATGGTGTTGGCTTCATGGCCAAAAGAAACGGTTCCTCCACTTTAAGCGAAAATGTCACGAAAAAACTGCAGTCCGAAATTCTTGCCGGACAATATGAACCAGGCTCTCCATTAACCATTTCGGAATTAGCCAAAGGTTTCAATGTCTCGGTTGCCGTCGTTCGAGAAGCACTGACCCGGTTGGCGACCCAAGGCCTCGTCTCGCAAAACCCGAATCACGGATTTTCAGTGAGGATGGCGTCGGAAGAAGAACTGAATAGCATCATAGAAGCGCGGTTGATCAATGAATCGGCAGCATTGCGCCTGTCCATCGCCCACGGCGATCTCACATGGGAATCCAATGTGATCGCCGTTCACCACAAATTATCGCAAACGCCCGAATACAAGGATGTGAATCAAAAGCTTGCCATCCGCGAAGAGTGGTCCGACATCCACCGTCAATTTCATTACGAACTTATTGCCGCATGTCCGAATCCGGTTCTCCTCGATATCTGCAGACGCCTTTGGGATTTGAGCGAATTTTATCGACATTGGTCGACCCAGCAGCTGCCGACTCGCGATGGCCGGGCCGAACATAAGGCATTAACGGATGCCGTTCTTAACCGCGACAGCGATCGTGCCGTCGAGATCTTCAGAGCGCACATCCAGCTCACCGCGGATGTCCTGTTTGACAACCGATAAGCGGATTGTGCCTACAAATCGCCACCATGACCCAAATCCATTGCATACAAAAAGGAGCAGTTTGCTCAATGGCAACTGCTCCTTTTTGTCCCAATAACTGAAACAGGCTTGACTGAATTTATCAGTCAAGCCTGTTTCGTTCAAGCATTTAACACGCTTTTGATTTCACGCACCTGCGCATCAAACTCCCGGGCGTCCAACGCCGGCGTCATTTCGCTCGCCACCGGACGTGTAACCATGGAAATCCATGATCTGCAGCCCAAATATTCCGGGTGAATCTCGATTTCCACCGGCTGCTTCAATTTATATACGCGAAGCAGCAGGATGTGCAAAGGGTTCTTGCGCTTCCATTTAAGCCGCTCGGCCGCAAAATCGTCAGTCCACATATGATATTCGCGTAAAAGGTCCAGCGTGCTTTGATCGTGAACCTCGATATCCTCAACAACCTCCGCGTAAGTCCGCAGCTGGACTGTGGTGTTGTCAGGGTGCCAATGTTCAAGCGAATCATCGATTCTGCGCCGGTCCGCTTCCTTTACCAGTTCTCTGCGCTGATGCTCATATGTGGGGTATAAGTAAAATGCATTGCTTTGCAATTGAAAATGCCTGGTCTCCTCCGCTATGCCGCCTTTGCGCATCAGGATAATCTGGCGTCCGTTTTCCAAAGCGCCAATAGCTGAAGCCCATTCCTTCAAGGCAACTGCCGGTTCATTCATCCGAGGTAGGAACGCAGCATCCACATATGTTTTTCAAAATCCGTCTTAAAGCCTGTCAGCATATCTGCGGTAGGCTGATCCTCAGCCTTCTCCGCCAGCTCGATGCCTTCCTGGAATTCTTCACATACGGTGGCAAAATCCTCGATAATCGTCTGCACCATCGTATTGGCATCCTCCGATCCGGATGCTTCATTGATGGAGCTCAAATCCAGGTGTTCCTTCATCGTTGCTGCAGGCGAGCCTTTCAGCGTCAGCAGGCGCTCCGCAACCTCGTCCATTTTCAGCGTCACTTCATCATACAGCTCTTCGAATTTGGCATGCAGCGTGAAGAAGTTCGAGCCTTTTACGTACCAATGGTAATTATGGAGCTTCACGTAGAGTACATTCAGGTTGGCTACCTGGCGGTTAAGCAGCTCTTCTACGGATTGTGCCTGTGTGCCTGCTGTGTTTTTAGTCGATTTAGCCATGTTCATCCCATCCTTCTTCAAAATAATTTAGGCATTCAGAAAACGGGCATGAGCCCGTAATTCTGCTGGTCCTTGTGTACTATCTGCCAGGAGGCGTCATCCTATTATAAAGTCTGGACAAGAGACAGAATAGTCATGAAAGGGTGACGCCAGCTGGCCACCTTGCTTCGCCTGCCTGACGCCTAATTCTTTCTTACCCTTCCGCGAAAAGGGCGAAACAAGCAGAAGTTCCTCGGACGCCAGTTGGCCGGCTCATTCATTTTCGAAAAAGCTATATTAAATTTAGACCATTTTCGTTATACTGTCTATACCAAGTGAACCAGTAGGTTTTAGTATATTACGGAGGTGTCCTCTTTGTCTGCTTATCATCCATTATCCAATGAAGAAGCCATCATTCTCGCCAAAACGATTCCCGGCTTTTTCCCGGAAGGCGCCAAGCTCGATTGCCGGGAAATCGGAGACGGTAATCTGAATCTGGTGTTCCATATCAAAGATTCCGATAGTGGTAAGAGTATTATAATCAAACAGGCTCTGCCTTATGCGAAAGTTGTAGGCGAATCGTGGCCGCTCAGCCTGGACCGCGCGCGCATTGAACGCGAAGCCCTTCAGGTGCAGCACCGGCTGTGCCCTGACCTGGTGCCCGAAGTGTACAGCTATGACGATGAGATGGCTCTCACGGTCATGGAGGATCTCAGCGACTATACCATCATGCGGCACGCCTTGATTGAAGGCAAAGTATTCCCGCATTTTGCGGACCATATCGGCACCTTTATCGCCAATACCCTCTTCTTCACCTCCGATCTTGCGCTGGACCCGCGCGCGAAGAAGGAGCAGGTCGGGAGGTTCATCAATCCGGATTTGTGCAAAATTACGGAGGACCTGATCTTCGACGATCCGTACAGGCTGTCGGACAACAACAATTACCCTGCTGCCATTGAGGATGAAGCGGAAGCCCTGCGCACAGATAAGGCGCTCCATCTGGAGGTTGCCCTGCTGCGCGAGAAGTTTCTGACCCGCACGGAAGCTCTCCTCCATGGCGACCTGCATACAGGCAGTATTTTTGTTACACAAGAGTCAACCAAGGTCATTGATCCCGAATTCGCATATTACGGCCCCATGGGCTTTGATATCGGGGCCGTCATTGCAAACCTGCTGCTTAACCTTGCCGCCCAGATCGGCTGGAAGGAGGATGAGGCGGACCGCCGCAGCCATCAGACCTGGCTCCTGCAAACCTCACTTGATGTATGGACCAGATTCGAGGCGGAATTCCGCAAATTGTGGGACGAGCATGCTGTTGATCCGCTGGCCCATGCGCCTGGCTATCAGGATTGGTACATTCGTAAAATACTGCAGGATACCGCAGGTTTTGCCGGTGCCAAAATGATCCGCCGTATCGTCGGTCTTTCCCATGTGGCAGACATTGATACCATTCCGGATGAGCCCCTTAGGGAGCGTGCCCAGCGCCTGGTGCTCTCGATTGGCAAAGCCTTGATCATGAACTGCAGAAAGATCGATTCCATCGCCGAGATTGACGATATCGTCCGAACTGCTGCCGGGAACAGAGGTGAAGTGATATGAACCAAACATTTGAGCAAGCCGGCGCGCCCGTGTCCCTGATCTGGAAAGGAGACCTGCTGGCCATGCTGGATCAGCGCCTGCTTCCCGAATCCATCGTCATGCTGGATTTGTTCACGCCAGAAGAGGTATGGGAAGGGATTCACGCCATGCAGGTGCGGGGAGCTCCTGCCATCGGCATGGCGGCTGCTTACGGTGTCGTACTCGGGGCGAAGGCTTATGGGGCTGCGGGAGCGGAAGGCTGGCTTGAGCATGTGCAAGCCGTATGCGGCTATCTGGCCACCTCCCGTCCGACAGCCGTAAACCTGTTCTGGGCTCTGGACCGTATGAAGAAGCGCGCCCAGGAGCTTGTGCAGACCGGAACGGTAGAAGACTGGAACGCAGGACTTGAACAGGAGGCCATCGCGATTCAGGCAGAGGACGAGCAGGTATGCAAAAGCATCGGAGAGCACGCTCTCCCGCTGTTCGAAGACGGCATGGGGGTGCTGACCCACTGCAACGCGGGCGGACTGGCCACGGCCAAATACGGCACCGCTCTTGCACCCATGTATCTTGCGCAGGAGAACGGAATTCGCCTGAAGGTGTTTGCGGACGAAACCCGCCCTGTTCTGCAGGGAGCGCGCCTGACGGCATTTGAGCTGCAGCAGGCAGGCATCGATGTTACCCTGATCTGCGACAATATGGCCGGCATGGTCATGTCTAAAGGATGGGTTCAGGCAGTTATTGTAGGTACTGACCGCGTGGCGGCCAACGGAGACGTAGCCAATAAAATTGGAACCTATAGCGTTGCTGTACTGGCGAAGGCGCATGGTATCCCTTTTTATGTGGCGTCCCCTTTGTCAACCATTGACCTGAATACACCGACAGGCGCCGATATTCCGATCGAAGAAAGAGCTGCTGAAGAAGTTACCGAAGGTTTTGGCAAAAGAACGGCTCCACAAGGTGTGAAAGTGTTTAATCCGGCATTTGACGTTACTCCGAATGAATATGTAACAGCGATCATCACCGAGAAGGGCATTGTCCGCCCGCCTTACTCCGATAATCTCGCTGCTCTGTTCAAAGCATCCCGCTAACGCGGTAAAGTATTTTATCAAACCGGAGCCGATCGCTCCGGTATTTTTGTACTTGTGCAGCAGCTCTCGGCACCTGGTGTTTATACCATTTTCAATAGTGCCTCATAACCGGGTAATCCTGGGTGAATGCCAAGCGCCTCAGCTTCGGCAGTAACGGACTCCATTGGAGCTTCCAGCAGCTCTTTGAGGGTGCGTACTCCTACAGCCCTGGCGGCAATAATTTTGCGGTCTGCGAGCCGATCATTCAACAAACCGACATCCAGCGCACCACACATGATATAGCCGCGGTCATTGGAAATGGAAATCAGGGTGGTTTTAGGCAGCTTCACTTCCACTCCAATGAAGGTATGCTCACCCACTTGAATAGGCTCCACATGAATCAACTTAAAAACACCTCCTCTTTGTGCGGCGTTTGTTCCAGTTTATGCATCAGCTTTTGACAGGTGTGGACACGTGTGATCATAAAGTCGCATTTTATATGTAAAAAGTTCATAAAGTCGATCATTAGGACTATTCTGATTTGCATTTTAATGATATATTGAGAAACGAAAAACTTTAAAATTTGATTGAAATCAGGGCTGGAGGAAATATGGACAAGGTAACGCCGAGAGAGGAATCGAGTTATTTATTTAACGTGGATGTCTTAGTAAAGGGCAGCTCCAACGCCGCCGCGCTTCAGTCCCTAATGGAAGTTCTCAACAGCTTTGAACAGGTCGCCGATTACCGCGTCGTTTCGGGTATTGAATTAGGCAGGCTTATTGAAACAGCTCTCGAAATGAAAAAAAAGGCATTGAGTGGACATGCAAATACATCAGGCAACCTTCAAAATGGACAAAAAAACAAACAGCAGAAGCCTGGCGCAAGCAAGGCTGCTTCCAAAAATAACGCATCACCTGAACCATCAGCCGGGAGTCAATCCAGCAGCATGCATGATTTGATTAATACTTATATTAAGAAAAATTCGCTTGTCCGTTTGGTCGTGAACCGTTACGGCGGCCAACGCAGCATCCCGTGCCGGATTATCAACAATGATCAGGACAGCGGAATGATGAGCGTCTATCATGTGGATGAAAAGCAGGTATACACCTTCAAAATCAATGAAATTGATGAAATCTACCCCACCTAAGAGGTACATATACACAAAAACAAACCGCTTGCGGAAGCGCCCGCAGACGGTTTGTTTTTGTTCAGGAATCTTTTTTCAATCCGGCAGCAGCCAGCATAAGCATCAGCCATCCGCCCATAAAGCATACTCCGCCAAGCGGTGTGATCGCTCCAAGAATGCGAATATTGGTGATACTCAGAAGATAGAGGCTTCCCGAAAATAAAATAATACCGGCAAACAGCAGCCTTGCGGCCCATCTGAGTTTGGATGAACCCCCCCATTGGCCCGCCGCCAATCCTATAATCAGCAGACCTGCCGCATGTATCATATGATATCTGACGCCCGTTTCATAGATCGCCAGATTATCCTCACCAATCCGCGGTCCAAGCGCATGTGCGCCAAACGCCCCGATAGCTACGGAAAGCAGCATCATCAAAGAACCAAGCATTACCCATCTGCGCTGCATTTGTACATCCCCTTTTAATCTGTTTAACTTATTGTACAAGGAAAGAAGCCCCATTTCCAATCTCGGCGGCCCATCCTTGATTTCTCACGTTCTTTTGTGGAAAATAATGAACATGATTTCTGTATTGCGAGAGGAGCATTTATGAATCCTGTTAAAATTTTTACGGACAGTACAAGCGATCTTCCCAGGCCATGGATTGAACAATATGACATTGGCATCGTTCCGCTTTACACCGTTTTTGGAAGCGAGTCCCTGCGGGACGGAGTAGATATCACCACCGACCGCATATTCGAACGAGTCTCCCGTGAAGGAAGCCTGCCGAAAACAGCCGCCCCTTCCCCTGCCGACTTTATTCAGCATTTCACACCTTATATTGAGCAGGGTATGGATATTTTATATATCAGTTTGTCCTCTGAACTTTCCTCTACCTATCAGAACGCGCTTTTGGCAGGCGGAGAGTTTCCGGAGGGCAGAGTTCATGCCGTGGATTCCAGAAACCTGAGCTGCGGCATTGGGCTGCTTGTCATGAAAGCCGTCAAAGCGGCCCGGAATGGTCTGGCTATTCCTGAAATCGTGCGCCTGTTGGAGGAAGTTAAGCCCCGGGTCGATACCGAGTTTGTGATTGACACCCTGGAGTATCTGTATAAGGGCGGCAGATGTTCGGGCATGCAAAATCTGATCGGCAGCCTGCTCAAGATCCGGCCTGTCATTAAAGTGATCGACGGTAAAATGACACCGGCATACAAGGTACGTGGAAAACGGGAAAAAGCGCTGGAGCAAATGCTGAACAACGCCCTCAGTCAAAAAGATAACATGGACCTGGAACTGGTCATTGTTGTGCATGCCATGGCAGAAGAAGATGCGCTGGAGCTGCAGAAAAAGCTGCAGGTGCAAACGAGAGCCGAAGTGGCCCTGGCAACGGCCGGCTGCGTGATCTCCAGCCACTGCGGCCCAAAAACGATTGGTATTATCTATGCCAAAAAAAGCTGAAGCTTCCCCTGGACCACCATCAAGCGCCGCCTGAGAAAGGCGGTTTTTTTGCTTCCATAAATTTTACAATGCAAGTCCGCAGCTCGAGTGATACCATTCATTGATGGGCTCTTTTTACTAGAGTCTGCCCTATAGACTTTATGAAAAGAAGGTATATATCGTGAAATGGTTACGTCAGAGCTGCGTTCGCATCTCTTCTTTTTTGGCTGGTGCCGTATTGATGGCCTTCAGTCTTGTTCCTGCTTCAGCGGCAAACGCCTCAAGTCGGCCTTTTGACGATATCAAGGGCAGCTTTGCTGAGCAGGCTATTATACAGATGCATGCAAAAGGATATCTCAACGGGAAGAGCAACCGCCAATTCTCTCCCAAAGCGGATATGACCAGGGGCGAATGGGTTGCGGTACTTGACCGTATATTCGGGCTTCAGCCGGTGTACTCATCAGTTGCGGCCTATCGTGATGTAAACACGAACGACTGGTATTACGGTTCGGTTGAAACGGCAGTAAATGTAGGACTGATTCAAGGTACAAACAGCTCCACCTTTATGCCCAAATCCCCCATCACCCGCCAGGAGGCGGCTGTCATGCTGAGCAGACTGATGACCAGTACTCCTGCTGCCGCCGGCTGTACCCGCTACACAGACGACGGTGATATCGCTGCCTGGGCGGCAACTGCTGTATGCCAGGCAGGGCAGAAAGGCTTGATGATCGGCTCAGACGGTCAGTTTAACCCTCGAAAACCGTTGACACGTGAAGAGGCTGCCGTGCTGCTGCAGCGTATTACACAGGCGGTTAAGGTGAATGAGACCGCGGCAGAACCCATTCAATTGGGCTGGCAATATGACCAGACGACCGAGCAGTATGAATCTTCCGTTATTCATTCCAATATTAATACATTGTCACCGCGTTGGTATTTTCTTGAAGATGAAGGCAGCCAAATCAGCAGTAATGTTGATACGTCGCTTCTGAGCTGGGCAGAGCAGCATGGCAAGCAGGTATGGCCCATGTTCGGGAACCGCTCTGATGCGGATTCCACACACCTGATGCTGACGGATTCGGCAAGAAAAAATCAAATTATACAGCTTCTGACCGATGAAGTCCAAAAGTATTCTCTTGATGGCATTGTGCTCGATCTGGAAAATGTCTACCCCTCGGACCGCAGTGCTCTGACAGCCTATGTCAAAGAACTGGCGGCAGCTCTGCACCAGGCCGGGGCTGTGCTCTCGATCTGTGTTTCCCCGGATCAGGGTTCAGATTGGACAGCGGCCTTTGATTATGCCTCCCTTGGCAAAACTGCGGATTATATCATTCTGATGGGTTATGATGAGCATTGGGCCGGCCGCATAGATCCCGGTTCCGTCGCTTCCCTTCCTTGGGTCGAACAAGGATTGGACAACTTGCTTAACGAGGTCAGCGCCGACCACATCATTCTTGCGCTGCCGCTGTATACCCGTGACTGGAGCGTAGATGAAAACAACCGAACCGCTGCTGAAACAGATATTTCCCTGATTCAGCAGAATCTCCTCACTCACCTGATGAACAAGCAGGTAAGCTGGAGCGACACGCTTGGGCAGTACACAGGGTCATATTATGACAATCAAAGTGTTCTGCACAAAATATGGCTTGAGGAAGGGCGATCGTTAAGTTTGAAAATGCAGCTGGGATTAAACGAGCATATCCGTGGCTTCGCCTATTGGTACACCGGCGGAGCTTCTGATGATGTCTGGACAAGCCTGATAAATGCTGAAAGCTATCACAACAGAGTATTCTAAAAAAATAGAGCGGCTTCCTGGAAAGGAGCCGCTTTTTTTGTGGTCGGACCGCCTCTTCAACCGCCCAAATCATACGTGTTGCGGATATAATCCGTGTTGAAGGAACCCCGATTGCCAAAATAGATGGATACAAGCTTGGCCGGATCCGTCGCCAGCATACCTCTTGTCAGTTGACCACCATCGTCTTTATCGTCCCACCCCCATGGAGCATTGGCGCCGCCACTGCCGTTGTTACCATTGAAAGAGCCCCAGCTTGAGAAGGTTTGCGGATCAAAACGGTGATCCCACATACCGTCTTTCGCAAAGATGTCCACAAGCTTATACTTCACATTGCGGTCGTTGCCTCCGTCAGGCACCTCGGCAGTATCCTTGCTTGGATAATAGTAAATGACGTCCGTAATGTCATAATTCGTGATAGCTCGCCCTCCAAATCATTTTCATGCTCGTCCAGGCCAAAGAAAAGAAAGTCTGTCCAATCTCTCGGATGATAGAATGCATACATGATGAACCAGTGGGTTGACGTCTCGACAATCGAATAATAAGCCGTTCCCTGCAAACGGTTGACATCAGCCGGCTGATTCTCCCAATTGTTCGAAGTATCCCATTCACCATCGAAGTCGATAGCACTTAAATAATCCGCATCATAATCGCTGCTGTCTGTATCCTGAATATGAACAGGAGCCCATCTGTAAGCCAAATCCAGATCACTTGTGTGTTTATTTTTTATAAATCTACTGAAGCAAAAAAATAGCTCCAAAAAGCCTATGGGTATTAGGCCTTCTGGAATCATAACGTAGAGGCGAGATTTTAAAAAACATAAAAAACCGCTAATCATAAGGATAGTCCTTATAACTAGCGGTTTTGCTTTGCCTGGCAACGTCCTACTCTCCCAGGACCCTTCGGTCCAAGTACCATCGGCGCTGGAGGGCTTAACGGTCGTGTTCGGGATGGGTACGCGTGGAACCCCTCCGCTATCGCCACCAGACGTGATTTTTCGAAGCTTCCGCTTCTCGAAATCGCTGCGAGAAAATATCAGTCCTTAGAAAAGACATGCAGCTTCATGCTACCGCGAGAAATTCGGTACACCACGTACAGTGTGTATGAATTTCACAGCGTATCAAGGTGTTACACCCTGAAAACCGGATCCGAAACGTCATTACGTTTTATTCATTAGGATAAGCCCTCGACCGATTAGTACTGGTCAGCTCCATGCATTGCTGCACTTCCACCCCCAGCCTATCTACCTCGTCGTCTTCAAGGGGTCTTACATACTGGGAAATCTCATCTTGAGGGGGGCTTCACGCTTAGATGCTTTCAGCGCTTATCCCTTCCGTACATAGCTACCCAGCGGTGCTCCTGGCGGAACAACTGGTACACCAGCGGTACGTCCATCCCGGTCCTCTCGTACTAAGGACAGCTCCTCTCAAATTTCCTACGCCCACGACAGATAGGGACCGAACTGTCTCACGACGTTCTGAACCCAGCTCGCGTACCGCTTTAATGGGCGAACAGCCCAACCCTTGGGACCTACTTCAGCCCCAGGATGCGATGAGCCGACATCGAGGTGCCAAACCTCCCCGTCGATGTGGACTCTTGGGGGAGATAAGCCTGTTATCCCCAGGGTAGCTTTTATCCGTTGAGCGATGGCCCTTCCATGCGGTACCACCGGATCACTAAGCCCGACTTTCGTCCCTGCTCGACTTGTTGGTCTCGCAGTCAAGCTCCCTTCTGCCTTTGCACTCTTCGAATGATTTCCAACCATTCTGAGGGAACCTTGGGGCGCCTCCGTTACTCTTTAGGAGGCGACCGCCCCAGTCAAACTGCCCGCCTGACACGGTCCCTGCACCGGATTACGGTACCAGGTTAGAATCTAGATACGATCAGGGTGGTATCCCAAGGCTGCCTCCACAGAAGCTGGCGCTCCTGCTTCCTAGGCTCCCACCTATCCTGTACAGATCGTACCCAAATTCAATATCAAGCTGCAGTAAAGCTCCATGGGGTCTTTCCGTCTTGTCGCGGGTAACCTGCATCTTCACAGGTATTAAAATTTCACCGGATCTCTCGTTGAGACAGCGCCCAAGTCGTTACGCCATTCGTGCGGGTCAGAATTTACCTGACAAGGAATTTCGCTACCTTAGGACCGTTATAGTTACGGCCGCCGTTTACTGGGGCTTCGGTTCACAGCTTCGGGTTACCCCTAACCGCTCCCCTTAACCTTCCAGCACCGGGCAGGCGTCAGCCCGTATACTTCGCCTTGCGGCTTCGCACAGACCTGTGTTTTTGCTAAACAGTCGCTTGGGCCTTTTCACTGCGGCCCCCTCGGGCTATTCACCCTACCGAGGCACCCCTTCTCCCGAAGTTACGGGGTCATTTTGCCGAGTTCCTTAACGAGAGTTCTTCCGCGCGCCTTAGAATTCTCTTCTCGCCTACCTGTGTCGGTTTGCGGTACGGGCACCTTCACCTGGCTAGAGGCTTTTCTTGGCAGTGTGAGATCATGACCTTCGCTACTGTAATTTTCACTCCCCATCACAGCCCAGCCTT
>NZ_JBJURI010000049.1:0-31717 GCF_046098255.1 Paenibacillus jiangxiensis | reverse complement strand
AACATTACAAAATCTCGGTATTCAGTGTCCCACTGAATACCCCTACATCTTCCATACACAAACTTCTTGACGCTACCTTAACGGAAGTTGTTTCGTTCTCTTTATAATTCAGTTTGATCCCAGTTATAGATTTGTCGTCAATATATCCAAAAATAGCTTTGAAATTCTGTTTATCATTAGATAATTTGCTATGTGTGCTAATTACACTGAAGGGATTTTCCTTGTCTGCAGGAAATAAGTCTATAAACTGGAGCTTATATTCGCCTTCAACCCAATCGGCATAAACGAGTCCTATCTTAGGTGCTTCTTCTTCAATCAAAAATGTCGAGAAAATTGAATCGTTGTAATAGTAAGGATAATCGAGAACAAGTCTATCAGCTTGGACTTCTATATCCTTTCTCTGTTTTAAGCCATCAACTATGAGTTGCTCCAGGTCTGTGTTAGTGACGTTATACTCACTAGCGCGCTTTGTTATCACTCTACTTTCCATTTTATCGGGGTTATCAGAATTGTTGTTGCTGTTTACAGCAGAAGAATTACAGCTTGAAGTTATCATTAACACTATACTTGCACTTAACAGTAACAAGTCATTCTTTACTGTTTTCATAAAATTTTTACTCCTTATATAAATTATTAAGGTTTAGTATTTTAACAGCTCTACTAGTCTTTTTCCACCTAGCCATATAAGATTCGGTATGGGATAGAAGGTGATTCACAATATAGGAAGGTGTTTCATCTGGATAAACGGCTATTGTTAGAGCTACTAAGGATGTTACAAAAGGTACGGCGACCGATGAACCAGAGTACTCATTTATCTCGCCAGCATTCGGACCAATAGCAGTTATTTCTTCACCAGTAAAAAATATATCAATATTATTATTATATGTTGAAAAGTCGGAAATATTATAATTATTATCTAAAGATCCGACTGAAATTACCTCCGGTATATCATATGCAGACGGATACAATTTCTCCTCAATTCCGGAATTTCCAGCCGAAGCCACAATTATAATTCCTTCAGTAACCGCTTTTTTAATTATCTTTTCTAAAGATATACTCGACTTCTGAGAGCTTATTGATAAGCTTATAACATCAACATCGTTATCAATCATAGCTTGTATTGCGTAAATTAAATCATCTGTAGAAAAATAAGAATTGAGATTATAAGCATATATTTTGGCTCCCGGTAACAACCCCTTATAAGGATTTATTGGGGTTGACTTTGAACCAATAATTGAAGCAACGATTGTACCGTGGCCAATATCGTTACTCAATGAATTGGATAATTTAACCAAATTCAAATTAGGATGAGTTGTTATGCCAACGTCAATAAGGCCAATTTTAACATTTTCATATTCACGAGTTCCAATTGGTGTGATGATTTTATTTGTACCAAACATTATAAGCCTAGAGGCATTATAATCGCTTTGCAAAATAAATGTGTCTTTAACAGAGCAACTTATAAGTATAAAAAGAGCTAGGATAACACAAATTTTCATTGAGAGCCTCTTCTACAAAAACAATAAAGGGGGAATACTTATTCCCCCTAATTTAAATTAACAATTTGGAAAAATTTCAGGCATATTAGGTTCGAATTTGATTGTATATGTTTAATTGTTTTAGTAATTTAGTGAAAATTAATAGTAGTAAGCTTCCCAGGCTAACAAAATATGTGAACCAGTTACTTCTGTTATTGCATACTGACGCCAGCTGTCTCCAGCTTGAATACTTATATTTAAAGATGTTCCAGCGAAGCTCACAGATCCTCCAACAGATCCGCTTATCGCGAATCTACCTTCAGTGTATGCTTGTATAAACTCGTTTGCACGCGCGGTTTCGCCTTGATGATAAGGTTTATCACTTGTGACACTTACGAATCCACTGCTTGAGGAAGCCGACTGACTATTTTGGTAATGGGCTGTCCAATTATTTGTATTCGTAGAGCCGTTATTTCTTATCTGATAGGAAAAGGTATTATTGATTGTGGCCCAATAGGCTCCCCCAGAAAAAGTTACATCGTTTGTTTGATAAAAGGATCCTGATTCATAAACATTGCGTTGCTCATACATATCTTTGCCACCATACGGACTATCCCACGGACCAGGATAATTTGTGTCTGTGGTATACGAATCGTCATCCTTAATTTTAGTCACTTCAGAAACCCTAGTTATTGAACTACCATCAGGATATCTAATGGTTGCCTTGTTATCTGAATATAAGGATTGTTTATCTAAGCTGCTCTGCAATTCTTCATTATTTCTTACTAAAATGGTACTTTGTTCGAACAAGGTTTTTATTGCACGCTTATCTAGCTCTAATGCTTTTTCTCTGATATCTAACATGTTAAAAGAAGCGTATTCGCTTGGATAGGACTCAACCTCATCAAAGTTTATTTTTATGCCATTGTTTTCAAGACTAGCAGCAAGTATATCTAGTTTGGCATAATATTCTGCATCATTCATAGATACGCCGAGATCCACTAACTCTTCAATTATTTCATCTTTGGATTTGTTGTCATGCCCTTTGTCTAAATCATAATTAATTTCTAATTCAGAAATTTTGTTATTTTCCTCGGAAGAAATCTTTTCTTGGGCGAATGTCGGATGAGCAATAGACAGTGTTAAAAGAAGACTGAGTAAAGGAATGAATAATTTTTTAGACATTGTACCTCCACAGAATTTAATTATTTTTTTTGATTGGCCAATCGTATTTCCTAAGGCACTTATATATTACAAAATTATGTAAAAAAACAAAATAGGAAAATGGGACCCTTTTGATTTTTTGTTAATAAAATATAATTTTTTTTAAATGGGACCCTTAAAGACATAAGGGATCATACTGTTAATTTTTCCTATTACAACAGTGTATTTGGGAATTTTGGATAGCCTAAAATCTGATGTTTAAAAATAAACTATTTTTTCCTTTTAATAACATCAAATGATCTTTTATATGAGTCTTTGTGCCTAAAAATTACTGAGTGCCCCTGGTCGATGGGGGCACTCCCTTTTTTCATAATGACTGATTTTGGGGAGCTATGTTAGGTTCGATCGTTCTGATCGGGTTATCGATTATATCGTTGTCAAATACAGTGGATATAAACCCTGCCTCGATATTGGCGCCAAATAATTGCCCGCTGCCGAAGTTCGACTTGCCGTTCTGGCTCCATCCGCTCTGGGAGTTTTCACCTACCGCAATGACACCGCCTCTGTTCAATGTATTCACATTAATTGCGCCTGCCGCTAGTGTAATAAAAACCGCCATATGCTCACCCCCGATAGCCTATACCGACATGGTATTCAGCCCAATCCTGAAAGTTACAATTCATACTTTGTATCTTCCATGGCGCAGGGCTCCATGCAGTCAGGAATGGGTTTTATCGTCAGGAGCAGCAGGCTTTTTCTGCACAATGCGGGTGTTTTTTTCAATCGCTTCCGTCTCATCCGTGACTTTTTCCTGCGTATGCGAAGGAGCGTCTATAATATCGTTATCCAAAACAAGGCTGGCCACCTGCTTTAAATAATTGCTGCCAAGGCTTTTGCCTGTGCCGTAATTTACTTTTCTGGAGTTTCTCCATCCGAGCTGCTTGTTATGTCCCAAATCAATGGCCGCGCCTGAATTCAATGTATTGGTATTGATGGACTGGAAATCGATTGCGCTTTGCTGCAGCGCGTTGGCGGTTTCCACAAGCGTAATATCCCTTGCATCTTCTACAGAGGCATCTATTGCGTCCGGGTCATAAACCACATTGACGGAATTTGTAAGGGTGGAGTCGCTGAGAGTGCCAAAGCCTTGATTGGTCTTCCCGTAGGTGCTCCAGCCGAGCGCCTGGTTGGTGCCGATAAAAATGCCTGATGAGTTCTCAATATTATTGACGACCAGTTTATTGAAAATGACGCAGGTTTTCTGTTGGGACAAACTTCGGACCTCCTCCGCCGTATGGCCATTGCAAAATTTTCGTTATCTTGAATCTCCGTCATGGAAGCTTGAAAGGAAGCTTGATTCCTATGTATGCAGAGGAAACGCTGAGTCACCAATGAAAAATGCCATCATATGCTATGGGTAAAAGCCCGGGGTTGGTGATGGTTATGAGTGAGAAAGAAAAGCAGGTACCATGCATTCGCTGCGGTCAGCTTCCTGAAGAGAAGGATAAATTCTGTACCCATTGTGGCACTCCGGTAAAAAACTCTTGCTGTGATGAACCGGGTAAACTGGACAAGGGCTGTAAACATGTCAATCCCCAAACGGCCGCATATTGTGCCAAATGCGGTTTGCCTACAATTTACAAGCTCTACGGGATTGTGAATTAAGCACTGTTCTGAACCTGTTCCGGTATGTTGCCAATGTCAGTTTCCGAGGCGTTCGTGGATGCATTGCTCGTAGACGTCATTAATTTCTGCAGCCATTCAGGGATCTCGGTATCGGACATATTCAGCATATCGAGGAAATCGGAATCGTTCAGCAGGGAGCGAATCCCGGAAACCACGTTCCGGTCTCCGCTGACTGAACCGAAGCCCTGTGTCAATTTTTGATGGCTCTCAAACCCGGTCGGCCAGTTATTGCCCATATTGATGCAAGCGGCGTTCTCAACAGAACCGATGCGAATGGAGCCGATGACAAATTGCGGGGATAAAAAGGACGACATGGCCGGCACCTCCAAGCAATGTAGTTATTTTTTTCTATAATCGCAAGAAAAACTACCGCTAAGCGCGGTCTGTCTTCTGTGAATGTACGTCGATAGACGTTTTTCTTACTTTGAAGCCGGATGGCGTGCGATACAGACCCGGGTCGGAATGCTCAGGCTGCTGGGGGGAATGGGTGGCATGATTGGCTTTGTCGCCAGAGGCAGACGTTTGCGGCTTTGTTTTTTTCGTTGAATTCGGCTTCGCCGCAAAGGAATCGGGGTTCATTTTTGCGCCAAAATTGTTGCCGAGATTCAGCGAGCCGCTCAGATTCTCGATATCCAATCCGTCCAAACGGTATTCCATTTTCTCCAAGACCGGCTGATGGATATGTACATTTTCAATGGTGATCTGCGGCGAACTGGCGGAAAGGCGTTCAAGTTCTTCCTGGATCCTGCGGAAACGGTCATCCAGATCACGAAAACGGGTGTCGAGCTCTTTGATCATTTTTTGGGCCGGATCTGGAGGACGGCGTTTTTTATTGCCAAACCAGGGGCTCACGGTTTAGATGTCCTGCCCAGGGTGTAGGAGTCAACCCGGTCATGGTCGTCAAGGGATATTTTCAGGTTGGAAATCATGGTATGAGTTCCGGTCACTTTTCCAAATGCCTGATTTGCTTTGGCCGTATGACGATACTTCCACTGTCTGTTGATTCCGGAGAAAAGTCCCGACGAGTTGGAAATGGTATGGATTTGCAGATCCTGAAAGACGATTCGTACCATATTCTCCCTCCTCTTGCGTTAGGATTCGAAGTCGATCGGGATAGAGGCTTGCTGCAAGCTTAGGTCAATCGGCAGCTCCACTGTAAGCAGTCCACGGTGATACTTTGCTTGAATGCCCTTCATTGAGACGGGTTTTGGCATGGTGAGGGAGCGCCGAAAACGGCCAAAAAAACGCTCTTCCTGTGTAATCCGGTTGTCGGTCACAGGGTAGAGGCGGGGAATTTCGCCTTCCAGCACCAGCGTTTGCCCTTCCAGCAAAATGCCGATTTGATCCTGCGAGTGAAGGTCCGGAATTTCCGCCAGTACAACTACTTCGGTCGAGGTGTAATAAATATCAATCCGTGGACCGGTATTGGGGATAAGTCCGGCCATATCCTGCCAAAACTCTTCCCCCAACACCTCGCTGGCCTGATTGTGAAAGGCGCTCAAATCCTTCATTGGATTTTGTCTCGCTTGGTCATCCATATCTGTCACCACTCTTTTTGGGAAAGCTTTTTACATCTATATGTGAGGGCGGTTCGTTAAATGTATGTTGCTTCCAGGGAAGAGGGGATTAAAGGAAGCGGAAAATAGGCATGATCATTTGCAGCATGTTGAGCCCAAGCCGGATATTGGGGATCATTTTCCCCAAGAAGTCTCCGCCTCCTTGAGCTCCGCCTCCCGGTGCTCCTCCTGCAGCACCACCCGCCGCGCCGCCTGCTTGCTGTCCTGCGCCGGAACCCAGCATATTAAGCATATTAAGCGGATTAAATCCCCCGCCGCCTCCTCCAAGCATGGCCCCTAATAGTCCGGATATTTGCGCCTTGTCTTCAAGGGAAGAGGGGCTTAACTTTCCCTCGCCTCTGGCTCCGGACAGCAACAATTCGCCATTTTTAACGTCAGTAACAAAACCGGCATAATAGCTTCCGTCTTGCAATACTACATAAACAGGGTGACCGATCCATTGACTTGCATGCTTTTTCGTAACAACGGGGTTTTTCGCGACAGCAGGCTTTTTGGCCATCGTTTATCAGCTTCCTTTCAAGAGTCTGAAAAGTAAACAGCCTGTAAGCTGGCTGCAAAATCGGGCACAGATTACAGGCCAAATCGTTTTTTACCAGAAGAATGGGACGGTTGCGAGGGCAGTAAGCAGGAATAATGGAAAAATCAACCACCAGCCGGCTCCCCAACCGAAGTTGCCGTGCCCATATCCGTAAGGATAACCCCCAAATCCTCCCGCAAAGCCTTTTGTTTGCAATTTCTCGGGGCGTTTAGACACTGGACCAACCGACTTTTTCATAGACTTTTTTACACTCTGGATCGTAGCTTCAGGCACACCGTGAACGGGCTTCATGAAAAGATGTCCGTCATGTACACGGTCAATGACTCCGCAGACCATTTCTCCGTCGTGTAACATAGCTACAACGGGGCGTCCAACATGGGGTTCGATCAATTCGTTAGACACCGGGTACCGGGCAATCATCTGCATTATAAGGCACCTCCTTTTTTAATTAATGCCAATGTATGATGCATATAAACACAGCGCTTGGATATCTGTCCGTGCTCCCGGCTAATTAAATTTTCTTTTTGCATCGAATTTCTTGCCGATAAACATGCCATTCTGAAAATAGTGAAAGTTGCTGATCATAAGTTCAAAGTACATTGCGGCCGCTTGGGAAACGGCTGAGTCCAAAAACAGGGACGTATCCACTTTTTGCCCCTCCGCAAATTGATCTGGGTCCCAAAGCTCGGTCCTTTCAACAGGCTGCTTAACCACGAATCCGGAATTCTCCATAAACTGAATCCATTCGTCAACTTTATATAACCCGTCAAGATCCATAAATTCCGTAATCTGCTGTGCTGTTGCCTGCTGCATATCATGCTTCAACACAATTTCGCAATCCGCCAGCACACCTCCCGGTTTTAATACACGGAAATATTCATCAAATGCTGTCTGAATGCTGGTGAACAGGGTTACAGATTCCGCAAGCACGGCATCAAAGCTGTCTGGAGGGAAAGGCATGTTTTCAATATCTGCCTCGACCCAGTTGACTGTTACATCCCTCATGTATGCTCTCTCTTCGGCCAATTGCAAAAAACGCGGACGATTGTCCAGTGCGCTCACTTCGAAGCCGGCTGAGGCAAGGAAACAGGCGGTCTCGCCGGCTCCGCAGCCTACCTCTAAAATTTTGGAGCCCGCAGGGATATTCATGGTCTCAATCAATTTTCTTGTTTTTTCCAGCCCCCCGGGATGTGCACCGATAACACCCAATTTTTCTAACATATCAAGATATTTCACAGCATTTCTCCTTACATGTATTTAATAATTCCGTCAGACCGATAACCGTAAATGACAAACGTTTATGGTATACTTTCGATATATGTTTTGAGTTTGCATGATGTGAACTGCAACCAAACGTTTTACCAAAGACCAAAGAATGAGGAGTACATGATAATCTTGCATACCTACAGAAAATTGTTTGAAAACAAAGCTCTCGGCATGGTCCAATATTCCGAACCCTTAAAAAATCACACATACACCAAATTAGGGGGAGCAGCCGACGTTTTTGTCAGACCTTATACGGTCGGTGAAATCCAGTCTCTTGTCGAGATCATAAGAGCTCATGAGATTCCGTTAACGATTCTTGGTTATGGATCGAATGTCATCGTACGGGATGGGGGGATTCGCGGTGTAACCTTGTCCCTCGCTCATTTTAATGAAATCAAATTGGCGGACGATGATGTGATTACAGCACAAAGCGGAGCGGCCTTGATCGAAGTGTCCAACACGGCTTTGCGCTATGAATTGACGGGGCTGGAGTTTGCCTGCGGTATTCCGGGCAGTATCGGCGGAGCATTATTTATGAATGCAGGGGCCTATGGAGGACAAATTGCGGATGTTATTGAGAGCGTCACCGCACTCACCCCAACCGGGGAAATTCTGGAGCTGGACAAAGAGCATCTGCAGCTTGACTACCGCAGCAGTATCTTTATGAAAGAAGACTATATTATTCTGGAAGCAAGGTTTAGGCTCAGAAGAGGGGATGTCCGGGAAATTAAAAGTAAAATGGAGGAATTGACCCTCGCCAGAAGCTCAAAACAGCCTTTGGAGTATCCGTCCTGCGGGAGTGTGTTCAAGCGGCCGCCAGGCTATTTTGCCGGAAAGCTGATTCAGGACTGCCAGCTGCAGGGGGTGCGTATTGGGGGAGCCGAGGTGTCCCGCAAGCATGCGGGCTTTATCGTGAATATCGATAACGCAACCTCCACGGATTATCTGGCTTTAATCGATCTGGTCAGACAAACGGTTAGGGAAAAGTTTGACGTCAGCCTGGAAACCGAGGTTATCGTTCTTGGTGAGGAAAATTAAGAGTGAAAAAAATAAGCGGCCGCCGAATCTACTGGAGATTCAGCTGCCGCTTTCTTGTATGAATAAGACCTTTATTTACACTGCCTGTGATTTGGTGTCATTGACTTTGCAGTCATTTGAACAGTAGCCTTCATAAGTCTCAAGACATTCATCACAGCAAAGATGCTGGGCGTGACAGGTGTCATCCGCGCAATTGATATAACGATCGGTCGGGCTGCCGCAGTGGTGGCATTGGCCTACCGTAATGTCTTCATCCGTCTGGTTGACACGGACCGAAATACGCTCGTCAAACACATACATTTTGCCGTCAAATAAACGGCCCTGCACTTCAGGATCTTTACCGTAGGTTACAATGCCTCCGTCCAGCTGCGCGACATTGCTGAATCCTTCGTTGATCAGCACACCGGTCAGCTTCTCGCACCGGATACCGCCTGTGCAGTAGGTGAGGACAGGTTTGTCCTTGAAGTCCTGCATATGGGTGCGAATCCATTCGGGAAACTCACGGAAGGATTCGACATCAGGCCGGATGGCATTGCGGAAATGACCGAGATCATACTCATAGTCATTCCTGCCATCCAGAATAATTACATCTTCATTTTGCATTTGCTCATAAAACTCTTTGGGGGACAAGTGTTTTCCGCCGATGACGTTAGGATCAAGCGGAGTGTCGTATCTCAGGGTCACCAGCTCTTTTTTAGGGCGAACGAAGATTTTTTTGAAAGCATGCCCATCAGCCTCGTCGATCTTGAACACCATATCTGAAAACAGCGGATGATCATGCATGTAGCGCATATAAGCGTCGGTCTGCTCAATCGTGCCTGACAGCGTCCCGTTGATTCCCTCTGCGGCTACGAGAATTCTCCCTTTAACGCCGAGTTCTTTGCAGTATTCCAGATGCTCTTGCGCAAAACTCTCATATTCAGGAATAGTTACATATTTATAATAAAGCAGTATACGGTAGGAATTATTGTGTTCCATTCTGTACTCTCCTTGCTAGACTATATCTATAATAAAGGTTCGCTAAATAAGCATTACTTACTTATGCTAAGCCACTTTGCGAACTTAGTCAACATTTTTGTTTAAAAAGTCAAAAAATAAAACGTTTACAAAAACGGCTTTATGCATTACAGTAGTTGTATGACAAGTTTGATGTAATAAAAAACATCTTGTATGACAAATATATCGCATCCTACAGCGGAGGCGATAAGAAATTGGAGGGGGATGCAATGAAAGCAGGAATTTTTATCGCCGCGAAGACGGTTCAACCGGGGACGGTCGAGAAGCCAGTTCCCAAAGACGGGGAGGCGCTCATCAAAGTGGCGTATGGCGGGATTTGCGGCACCGATATGATGATTTATGCTGGCAAGCATCCGCGAGCGCAGGCTCCGCTGGTCATGGGCCATGAATTCAGCGGGGTGGTCGAAGCCGCGGTGAACGTACAGGATTTTAAGCCAGGGGACCGGGTGGCCATTGAGCCTTATCTGACATGCGGCAAATGCGCCGCCTGCCGTGCGGGACAATCGCATGTATGTGCAACGCTCAGATGCATCGGTATTGACCGGGACGGAGGGTTTGCGGAGTATGTGGCCGTGCCTGCCGATCATTTGCACCGTCTCCCTGATAGCGTGTCTGATGAGGAAGGAGCTCTTGTGGAGCCTCTTGCCGTGGCCGTTCATACGGTCCGCCGTTCTGATTTGCAGATCGGCGACAGCGTGGCGATACTGGGCGCAGGCCCCATTGGTTTGCTGATCGGAATGGTAGCCAAACAGGCGGGCGCGGGCAAGGTATTCATTTCCGATATCAGTCCTTACCGTCTGGATACAGCCCGCCAATTGGGCTTGACGGCCATCAACGCCAAAGAAGCCGATATCACCGAAGCGGTCATGGATTATACGAACGGTATCGGTGCCGATGTAGTATTCGAAGTGGCTGGCACGGCCAGCACAGCGAAGCAAATGATTTCATGCATCAAAACCCAGGGCAAGATCGTTGTTGTAAGCGTTTTTAAAGAGCCGCCGGCCATCGACCTGGCTGCCATGCATTTCCGGGAAATTTCCATGACCACCACCAGATGCGCAAGCTCAAGGGATTTCGCAACAGCCATTCAGTTCATGGAGGAAAAGGCTGTTGATGTGAGACCGCTCATTTCCCATAAATTATCGCTGGAGCAAATCAAACAGGGCTTCGAGGACATGGAGAACACCGAGATATCATTAAAGGTTTTATTTCACCCATAGGATAGGAGGGTCATGGGCATGTTATTAAGCTTAAAAGGCAAAGTGGCTGCGATTACAGGGGCAACCCGGGGGATTGGTCGTTCGATCGCGCTTGGCATGGCGGAAGCGGGCGCCGATATCGTACTGCTCCAGCGTTCTCCGGAGAACGATACAGTTCAGAAAGAGATCGAGAAGTACGGTGTCCGCTGCGTAATTATCCCCTGTGACATAAGCGATACCGGACAAGTGAAGGAAGCGATCCCGGCGGTGGTGGAGCAGCTCGGACATATTGATATTCTGGTGAACAACGCGGGTATACAGCGCAGGTCGCCTGCTGTTGATTTTTCCGAGCAAGACTGGGATGATGTCCTTCAGGTGAATCTGAAGGCAGTTTGGCTTCTCTGTCAGCAGGCCGGAAGGTATATGGTTGCGCAGAAGAGCGGCAAAATCATTAATATCGCTTCCCTCGTATCCTACCAGGGCGGGATATTGGTTCCCGCATATGCCTCCGCCAAGGGAGCGGTCGCACAATTGACCAAGGCATTGGCGAACGAATGGTCCTCGCAAGGTGTCAATGTAAATGCCATTGTGCCGGGTTATATTGCGACAGACATGAATGAGGCGCTCATCAACGATCCGGTACGGAGCAGGCAGATTATGGAACGGATTCCGGCAGAACGCTGGGGGAATCCGGACGACTTTAAGGGACCTGCCGTATTTCTTGCCTCAGATGCCTCCCAATACATCCATGGACATTTGCTTGCGGTTGACGGCGGCTGGTTAGGAAGGTGAGCTATCGCCCCGATAGGCGAATTTCCTGTGGCAGGATGATGTCTCGTTTACGAAATCTTCCTGAATGTTGTATAATGACCTCATTTGTATGACATGTTTGGAGAGGATATGTGATGAGCATCAGATCCGTTCGGAAAGATAATATTGTTAACCGTGTATTTGAGCAAATGAATGAGCTTATCCGCAGCGGCGAGTGGAAGGCAGGCAGCAAAATCCCTTCTGAAAGCAGCTTGTGTGAAATGTTTCAGGTCAGCAGGGTCAGTGTAAGAAGCGCGATCCAGAAGCTCAGGGATATGGGAGTTGTCACCACCTATCAGGGCAGGGGGACGTTCGTGTCGGAAATTCCGGGCGAATTCACGCTGCTGGATTCAGGGCCGATCATGCGCATGAGCGAGAAGGAATTCCTCGACATGATGGAGTTCCGGAAGACACTGGAGTTCAGGAGCATTGAATTGGCTGCGCAGAACGCCACGGACGAGGACTACGAGCAGCTTGAGCGCATCCTGGATGAGATGATCAATAATAGAGGCAATTACAAAAAATACACGGAAGCTGATTTTGAATTTCATCTCGCCATTGCCAAGGCGTCGAAAAATGAAGTCTTTTATAAAGTGACCAAAGGCATCAAAGAGCTCTTTTATTTCTATCTTGAAGAACTGAACCGCGTTTTCGGCATTCCGCTTGAAAGCATAGAAGTGCACATCAACCTGCTGAGAGCGCTGCAAAGAAGAGACAGTGTAGCCGCTCAGGACATTTTACAGGGAGCCATGGAAGAGAACGTTGTTAAAATGAGAGAGCATATCAAGACAGCTAAATGACATGCCTGCAGTTCCTGCAACGGACAACGGACTGTAGGGCATTCTTTCCTTATTACATGTAGGACAACTGACATGATATCAATGATACAACAAGGATGGTGTATGTATGAGCACTACAGAGGTTGCTAATGTTAAACTTGGCCTGGAAATTACGAATGTCAGAGTCATTCTGACCGCCCCCGGCGGCATTGACCTGGTCGTGGTGAAAATCGAAACCAATCGGGAAGGGCTGTACGGTCTAGGGTGCGCTACTTTCACGCAAAGGATTTTTGCAGTGAAATCGGCGGTCGAAGATTATTTGGCTCCTTTCCTGATCGGCAAGGACCCGTCCCGGATCGAAGACATTTGGCAGAGCGCCAGTGTAAGCGGTTACTGGAGAAACGGGCCGATCATGAACAATGCTTTGTCGGGCGTGGATATGGCGCTGTGGGACCTCAAGGGCAAAATAGCGGATTTGCCTGTATATGAGCTGCTCGGCGGCAAATGCCGTGAAGGTGTTGCTTTGTACCGTCATGTGGACGGCAGCACCGAAGTTGAAGTGGAAGAGAATGCACGGAAAGCGATGGAGGAAGGCTATCAATATCTGCGTGTTCAGATGGGCATGTACGGCGGCAGCGGCACGGAGGACACCCGCCTGATTGCCAGCGTCATTTCCCGTGCGACGAATATTGTGACAAAGCGTTCGCCGGAAAATACGCTGCCCGGTGTCTATTATGACCCGGAAGCTTACGCCAAGAGCATCGAGCATTTGTTCAGGCATCTGCGCTCCACCCTCGGTTATAATGTGGAGCTGATTCATGACATTCATGAGAGGGTCGCGCCGATCGAAGCCGTCCGTATGGCGAAGAAGCTTGAACCTTATCACCTATTCTATCTGGAGGACCCCGTATCTCCCGAGAATCTGGATTGGCTCGGCATGATCCGGCAGCAGACCAGCACGCCGATCGCGATGGGCGAGCTTTTCACCAATATAAATGAATGGAAACCGCTGATTGCCAACAGGCAAATTGATTTTATCCGCGCCCATGTTAGCGCCATTGGCGGAATTACGCCGGCCAAGAAGCTGGCGACGTTCGGCGAGTTTTATGGAGTAAGAACAGCATGGCACGGGCCTGGGGATATATCGCCGGTAGGTGTAGCGGCCAACCTGCATCTGTCCATCAGTTCTCCCAATTTTGGGGTGCAGGAATGGACGCCGCTGAACGAGCAGCTGGAAGCTGTATTTCCGGGCAGTCCCAAGACCAGAGACGGTTATGCTTATGTGAATGACCGTCCGGGGCTCGGCGTTGATCTTATTGAAGAGGAAGCGGCCAAATACCCGTGCCAGGGCACGATTCCAGCCTGGACGCTGGCACGCATGCCTGACGGCACTTCCGCAAAACCATGATCTGAGAACAGGGGGATATGCAAGCCATGAAAAATAAACCGACAAAACAGCGCTTTTTTGTACTGTTCCTTCTCTTTATAGCGGTGGCAATCAACTACATGGACCGGGCGAATCTGTCGGTAGCAGGCTCGACGATCCAGAATGAGCTGGGACTGAGCGCGACACAGCTTGGCTTCCTGTTCTCCGCTTTCACCTGGGCGTATGCCGCCGCCCAGGTTCCTGTGGGATGGCTGCTGGACCGGATCGGTCCCCGAATGCTGTACGGCTGGGCCATCATTTTATGGAGTGTCTTCACTTTTATCATGGCATTTAGCTCGCATAATGTGTTTGCCAGCACGGGCGCTTCGTTTGCCATGCTGGTCATTTGCCGGATGCTGATCGGACTGACGGAAGCCCCTGCCTACCCGAGCAACACAAAAATTGTAACCAATTGGTTTCCCAACAATGAGCGGGCAAGAGCAACCAGCATCTATTCCTCCGCCCAGTATATCGGGCTTGCCGTATTCACTCCGGCGTTGGCCATCATCATTGCGAAGTGGAATTGGGAGGCCGTGTTTTATGCGACCGGCTTCGCCGGCATTGTGTTCGGCATTTTGTGGATTATCGTGTACAGAGATCCCCAGGAAAACAAACGCGCAAATGCGGAAGAGCTGGACTATATCCGCAACAACGGCGGATTTGAGGCCAACATTTCGGCCAAGAAACAGAAGGTGTCCTGGAGCGAGGTGCTGTACGTGATCAGGCAGCGCAGAGTCTGGGGAATATTTATCGCACAGTTTGCCGCTTCCTCCACGCTGTATTTCTTCCTGACCTGGTTCATGGTTTACCTGGAGAAAGGCCTGCATCTGCCGATTAGCAAAGCCGGTTATGCTGCTGTTCTACCCTATATGATGGCGATGGCGGGTGTCCTGTTCGGAGGATTCCTGAGCGACTATTTATTGAAAAAAGGAAAATCAACCATATTTGCAAGGAAGCTGCCCATGGTATCGGGCATGATTCTGACAGGCATACTGGCTTTTGCCAACTTTTTCGAGGACCAGCCATATATTGCCGTTACCATCCTTTCTTTTGCATTCTTCGCCAATGCGTATTCCAATATGGGATGGGTATGCCTGGGCGATGTGTTGCCGAAAAAAATGGTGGGCACTGTCGGCGGTGTACTGAATCTATGCGGCAACCTTTCGGGCATCATCAGCCCGATCGTTATCGGATCACTGGTGCAGAATACCGGCGGCTACCATGGCGCCATGTATTATACGGCTGCGGTCGCCGTCATCGGCGGTATTGCCTTCCTGCTAATTGTGGATAAATTGGAACCGATCAAGCTGAAGACAGAAGAAGAGATGGCCCAGCCTGATTCAACACAGAATAATCTTCATCTCTCTTGAAAGCGATTGCAAATTAAATTGGCATCCTCAGCGGACCCAGAAAAGCAGTAGCAAGAAACAATGCTTATTTATATGAGGCTACGTGCGTATAGATCAGAAAGTCGAGAACAGGGGAAATTGAACCTGTTCTTGTTTTTTTGCCAAATCACCAAAGGAGATTGGCGTGCCTTCCTTTTAGCAGGGGAATGCAGGGAGCAGCGGAGAGAACGAAGCAATTCCGGAAAAGCGGCAGCGTTCGCCTTTGGTCCCCAATTTCTTCCTCATTAAGAAAATTCATTGAAATTTGGAGCCAACAGCTATTATCATTTCCAGTTAATAACGGTTGCGCTTACATCGTATGGAATTTATAATGCAGCGAAAGGAGGGAGTTATGCTTTTCTTTAAAAAATCGTTGTTATTTTTAGTCATCGTAGGTGCGCTGGGCTTTTCTTTGAACCCCGGCACAGCAGGAGCTGCTCCGGTGCTGAAAACCGGCAGTGCCAACGGGGATGTATGGGATCTTCAGTACCGCTTGAAGACGCTTGGTTACTATACTCAGGATATGGATGGCAGCTACGGCAGCAGCACGCAAAATGCTGTCCGCAAATTTCAACAGGATTATGGCATCACCCCTGATGGAGTTGCAGGCGAGCAGACCTGGAAGCAGTTAAAAAGAAACAGCCTGAACATTAATGAAATGGACATTTTGGCGAAAGTTATATACAGTGAAGCGCGCGGTGAGCCGTATGAAGGACAAGTTGCCGTTGGCGCGGTAGTCATGAACCGTATTCAATCCCCACAGTTCCCGGACACAATAGAGGGAGTGGTATTCCAGTCTGGCGCCTTTACGGCGGTGGCTGACGGACAATACTGGCTCACTCCGAACCGCACCGCCTATTTGGCCGCATTGGATGCGGTACGCGGCTGGGACCCGAGCGGCGGCTCCCTGTACTATTTCAATCCGGATACAGCTACAAGCGCGTGGATCTGGACACGTCCGCAAAATTTGAAAATCGGCAGACATATTTTTGCTGATTGATTTAAAAAGAGAGCAGGGTGGCCCTAGCCTTACGGTTGGGTACCCTGCTTTTTTTCACATTTTGAGCTGAACAAGCCTCATTAAAAATCTTTTCCCAAACAAGAGGCTTTGATTATAATTGATTAAATTTTCGTAAAGTGGAAAGGGAAAAGTGAAAGATCCTATTCAGTGCAGTGGCTGCTCTTTGTACTCTTCAATCCAATAATCGTAATAAGGGTTTTCCCACTTGCTTCCATCGTAATATTCAACTTCTTTAACGCAGGCCAGCACAGTATCAATCCCGTGATTCTCATCAATTTCCCAGCCATTGTCTTCCCCGAAAGAGGAATTGGGGACTATGTTAACATTATCCGCTGTGCCTATAAATTCGAAAGTATCATCACCATAAATACGATCAATTTTGATAGGATATCCATTACTATCAAATCCAAGCGTAGAAACCTTCATGTTTTTCACCGTTTTGGATGAATGGTTGGAAACTATAACTTGAATCATATCTGGCCACAATGCCTTGTATTCATCACTTTGGATGATGATCTTTGCTGTTTCGACTACGACTTCCTGCTGCTCGGCAGCGGCTTGCATTTTTGCCCTACGCTCAGCCGCTAACTGCTCCTGTTGGCTTTTATAATAGGTATCTCGATCGGCTGCAAACTCCGGCTCGTCAGGAAGTATACTTAATGCGGTATCCATCAGTTTGACGGCATCTCCGTATTTCTTCACTGCAGCTAACTTATCAGCTTCAGCCAGAATAGCTTTTTTATACTCGTCGGAAGATTGCTCGCTCAACTCTTTAGCTTTCGCATAGTTCTCATCTTGTTCAATGACCTTATTCAATTGGATGAGGGCCTCTTTATAGTTCTTTTGTTCAAGTAGGTCCTTCCCTTTCTGGAAAGCTGTTCTAGAGTTTTGAAGTTCGTTAATTTCAGATAATGCAGTACCCACCTCTGTATTCACTAGACCTGTTCTTTCAATTGTCTCCAACCTTGTTTTAGCTTCAGCAAACTCAATATTCTGAGAAACATAGCCGTTTTTCGTTTCTTTGACTTCCTCCATTAAGAAGGCTATTGCATCCTTCTCTGTCTCTACATTGCCTTTTATTTCTGAATTATAAATCTGATTAGATTCAGAATAATCATTTCCTCTAACAGCACTCTTGAATTCGCTTAGGGGATTTTTGTATAAAAGGAAAAAGCCAACTAAAATCAGAACAACGAGCACGCCTACACTACTAATTATGTATAACTTCTTGTTACGGGGGCTCCAATGAGAATTTGAAATATCATGATCCACCTTTTTTCCGCAATGATTGCAAAATACAGAATTCTCTTGTAACACATGATTACACTGCTTACAGTTCATTTGTCTCTCCTCTTCCATTTAATATGGAACATTATTCCTATGTCATTATACCTAGTTAAATTTAAAAGAACAATAGAGTAGTATGTAAAAAGAACGAGAGACTTTGGAATCATTAGTGCATTAAAAAATTGCCGAATGGAAATAGTTCCAAATTGTTCAAATGGCAAGACGGAGCACAATTTTCGGCTGAACAGGATTAAATTATTTCAAACTGGTGCCAAGTTATCCAGAAAACCTGACGATCTGTAACCCCTTCGTCGGTCATGTTGTCGAATCGTATCTTTACGTACGGTAGTTCTTAGGTGTATCGAAGGAGTGTTCCATATCGCTAGTATATTGGAAGGAAAGCAGCAATCGATAGCGAAGTTGTAGTTGAAGGATAAGTAAATTTTTTACTTCGGGAGATGGTAAGTG
The DNA here is from genome assembly GCF_046098255.1 of Paenibacillus jiangxiensis. Classification (NCBI taxonomy): domain Bacteria; kingdom Bacillati; phylum Bacillota; class Bacilli; order Caryophanales; family Paenibacillaceae; genus Paenibacillus; species Paenibacillus jiangxiensis. Next base: position 13,575 of record NZ_JBJURI010000049.1, on the reverse strand, counting down.
TGATTTACCGCAGAAAAACCTATATTATTTCCCCCCAGATGTTACATGAATTTAACGAACATTTTAATCAGACACTTTTGCCTGCACAACAAAAATATGGCGCAAGATTAGTAGGAAGATGGGAAACGGAGGTAAAGGACGATCAAGTCGAGGTGTTTGCTATATGGGAATATGATAGCTATGAGAATTATGAGAGGATCGAAACACAAGTGAGAAGTGATGAAGAACACGTGAAGCGGGTGCAGGCCTGGTACGATAAAATCGGGCGTGAGAGGATAAAGACGTTGAAGCATCATATAAAAGAGGAGTTTATAAAATCGACAGTATCACGGAAAAAAACGATTTTAACTCCAAACATCCGTGCTTCAGAATAAAAAGGTTAGTAAAAACTCCGGTAAAGGGGATAGAAGTATGAATTCAGTTCTGGAACCATATGTAAAGGATCTGAAGATAACCGGTGAATTGGAAGCTGACATCAAGTCGTTCTTCTTATCGTACGGTGATCACGAGACCTTGGATCATACCCTCAAGGTTGCGAATGAAGCGGAACGGGTTGCTAAGATGTACAATGTAGACCCGCAGAAGGCCAAACAAGCCGGGCTATTGCATGATATCAGCAATGTGGTTCCCGTTAGCGAGATGATGCGTGTTGCTGAAGAACTATCCGTTCATATTCTCGAAGAGGAGTATCAATATCCGCGTATTATCCACCAAAAATTATCCAAGGCGATGGCGGCAGAAATTTTTAATATCCGGGATGAGGGGATACTTGACGCAATCGAGTGCCATACAACATTAAAGCCTCAATCTGGCATGCTGGATAAAGTGCTTTTTATTTCGGACAAAATCTCCTGGGAGCTGCCGGGAGAGCACCCGTATTTGCTTGATATTAAAACCAAAGTGCATGATCAGCAGCTGATTGCGGGAATATTGATCTATTTGAACCATATTTGGGAACAACGCACTCAGCTCAAACTGGTACATCCTTGGCTGATTGCAGCCAGAGAGGAATTGTTGAAAGTAGATCAGTGAAAGCCTTATTTCCTATGATTGAGGTGCAATATGTTTGTTAAATGGATAGGATGCTCAGTACTAAGTAGTAAACTGCTTCTCTTTTCAGCTGCACAGGGGAAATGGAGCTCTTTATCCAATGTCGAGGGTTGTATCGGGCAGCTCGGAGGGTGGGAGCCCCGCAAGGAGATGAGCATTGCTCATATTTTTGGTTTCTGGACAGATGAATTAAGCTATCAGCAGTTCATGAATGAGGACCATGATGACATTTATGAACGAACCGGACAGAGCGGCACATTTGAAGGGATAAACATTGTTTTTGGCCGTATGCCCGGTGATGCTCTCTCTTCAATAATAATAAGTAAATCGGATCGGATACGCTGTATATCGGAAAATTCCGATAAGGCTTCTTTTACCAAGCTTCAGCTGTTGGCTCTGGCCCGTGTACAATTTGAAAGCAAAATTATGTGGAAAGCAGATCACATGAAGGGGGTTCACCTGGATATAGAGCTGGAACCATCATGGACGATAACCGGCGGGAATTCTTGAGAAAATCAAATGGAGAGGAGGACAAGCGATGGATCTTCCGATTTTGTTAATTGAGAGTGTGCTGTTGAAATTCGTGGCAGAACGAAAATGGTTCATTCAGACTATTGAGCAGCTTGACGAGGAAGATGTCAGCTGGTCCCCAACGGAGGAAAGCAATAGTATTGCCAATTTGGTGTTGCATATCAGGGGCACAGTCCATTCGCGAATAGAGATATTGTTATTTGATATTCCGGATACCAGGGACAGAGATAAAGAATTTGAGAAAGGAATAGTATTATCCAAAGCACAAGTTTTACAGCTCGGAACCGAGTCCTTTGATTTAATTATAAAGTACATCGAACAACTGAAATCCCAACCGGATTTGCTGCTGTCCCAGCCCTATCTCAATAAGCCGCCACTGACATACAGCAATTTTAACAACGAGACGACAGTCGTTAACCTACTGATCCAAATGGTAAGAGAAATTCACACACATACAGGGCAAATCATTTATATTGCCAAGATGAGAAAGGGACCTCTGCAATGGAAATACGATTGAACCAGAAACAGAATCTTACGGCATTTCAGCTTCAGCAATTCAACTGGCAGGACATTCCAGGACTTATGTAGCTCACTGCATCCGTAGGATGGGATTATGGGGAACCGGATTTTCACACCATTCTATCGTCAGGGACCATATACGGACATAAAAATAAACAGGGTGAAATTGTCTCAAGTGCGGCGATTTTCCCTTACGGAGAAACACTTGCTTCCATTGGTACGGTTATCGTGAATGAGCATTGCAGAGGATGCCGATTAGGAAGAGAGGTAACGGAGGCTTGCATTCAATCCGTAGCTGACGATGCTACTAGGATAAAAATGCGGGGTTACAAGATGTAATGGCTGCCGGTGAGATTATTTCCTTTTTTTACAGGTAAAGGGGCTATTCCACCGAAATAGGCTCTGATACAAACGTTAGAAAAAAACTAGGCCCGCCAGTTTAACTAACCTTGGTGGAAAGATTCTCCTATGTGGTAATAAGAGGTAGGAAAGGAGGAGGTACTTATGCTTTCAACCAAAAACCGGATTACCCCAGAAAAGAGAATTTATTTTCATAGTGAACTGCTGCAATGTCCGCTTTGTGGAACGAAACTGAAGCGGCACCATATCGCTTGGCATAAATACATGAATACACTTCATGGAATTTTCGACGTTTGGAATATGGCTTACGTCATCAGGGGAGGGAGTACCTTATTGCTTGATTAACTTAACAAATTTTGTGATTAATTGAAACAATTTTCATCTCTATCACGTCTGTATTAGTATCAAATGGCAAAGGAGATTGTTTATGTGGAAGAAAACATGTTGGTTTTTTTGTGTTGCTTTGGCTGTAATAATTTCGGCTTGTAGTTCTTATGCTGCCCCAAGTAGCAGCTCAGTTTCAAGCAATAATGATCAAGAAGAAATAATTATATCAAAATTTCCGGATGATCAGTCGTTACATGACTTTACCCCTCAAACAGGCGGTGAAGTAGTTCTTACTACTAAAGCCCCTAAACAGGTCTCTATGATTCTAAACGCAATTAAGAAAGCAGAGATTGTTTCAGGTACCCATAATATAGCTGATCCAACACATATAATCTCAATTCAAAAGAATGGAAAGGAGATTAATCGCTATTTTCTATGGGTATTTGAAGACATTCCCCAAGGATCCATCATGCATACAGCAGATACTACTACAATTTATGCCTTTTCCGTTGAGCAAACTGATTTAATAAAAAAAGTAATTTCTCAAAAAGATTAAAATAAAGTCTAAAGAGGATTCTCGAAAGTCTAAGAATCAAAAATGAAGTCGGACTGGGCAAGAGACTTATCTTTGACCAGTCCGGTTGTTTTTCTTTGTCCACTTTATGCTTCATTTTTGTTCGTGCGTGCCCCCGAACAATTCAAACGGTTTTCTTATTCAGATACATGAATTTGATGATAACTTTTTACGTTCAAATGTGAGTTTTCAGCATATCAGTAATGAATGACTGTTGATGCACCTTAATTCCCACATATATCGAGCTTAGTTAGAAATCTGATGGTATATATATCTTCTAGAACTTACACCACGATAGCAGAAGCTGCTTAAACACCTTATCATCTCGGGGTAACAGTTAAATGCATGAAATTTAGGCGTGGCGAACGAACTTCAATCGACAATAACATGTTATTTTAGGACCTCTTTCATTGGTATCTTCCTGGAGAGAGTTCATCTGCAGGGTACGACAGATTGTAATATGAAGTGCGACACCTACTGGAAATAAATAAACAAAGGGCCCATGGCCGGATTCGTGTAGAATGAAAGTTCCTACACCCACATTCACACAAGGAGAATCCGCCATGAGCTAAACATATCTTAGTATAATCGAGCGAAGCAAGCTAGAAATCCTCCACCAACAGGGAAAAAGTGCCAGAGCCATTGCCAAGGAACTGGGCAGACACCATGCCACCATTAGCCGGGAACTCCGTCGAAATGCAGCACAGGAGTCTTACCATGCGGAGGCGTCTCAGGAGAGCTACATCCAGCGTCGTAAGGTGTCCATTCCCGCAGGAAAATGGACACCGGAGTTGGCGACGGATATCGAAGAGAAGCTTCGGAGGAGCTGGTCTTCTGAGCAGATCGTAGAGCGGCTGCGTCAGGAGGGACTATCGATCGTATGTTTTAAAACGATCTACCGCTGGCTGTACGCTGGTCATTTAGTGAAAGGCGTGCTCACGGTTCTCCGGCAAAAAGACAAGCGTCAGAAGCCTGCGGAGACTCGTGGTAAGTTTGCGATAGGTACGCCCATCTCCCAGCGCCCTAAAGAGGTGCGGTCTCGAGAAACGTTCAGTCATTGGGAACTGGATACCGTCGTTTCCGGTCGCGGGAAAAGTAAGGGCTATGTGCCACGTTCATCGAACGCAAAACACGCCTGTACACCGCCATTCGGATGCCTGACCGCACCGCATTGTCCATGGAGATCGCCTTTGGTGTCCCTGTTTTTTTCCAGTACCCCTATGGGGCCTTCCAAACGGCGACAGCTGACCGTGGCAAGGAGTTTGCCTGTTATGCCAGCCTGGAGGCCACCCATGATGTACAGGTGTATTTCGCTGACCCATATTCCTCCTGGCAATGGAGCTCTAACGAAAACGCCAACGGCTTGCTGCGAGAATTCTTTCCCAAAGGTACGGATTTCGCCCAGATTACAGACGAGGCATTGGAGGATGCCCTCCACCTGATCAATCACACCACGAAAATGTTTGGGGTGGAAGACAGCTCACGAATCCTTTTCAGAGGAACTGTCGCACTTGGCTTGAGAATCCGTCATTTCGATAAAATAGAAAAGGGGGCAATCCCATAAGTCTTTTTTTATGACCTAATGAGAAAGCCCCTATTTATTAATTCAAGTTATATTTTTCTATAACATCAGCACGAAATTCTGCCTTAAAAGAGTTTTTCTCATAAGTTGCTGAGTGAACAGTCATAGGAGTTTCGAGGCTAAATTTCCCAAGCTCCATATTGATTACTGAGTACTGCCCATACGCATTTTCTTGTAGGAAAATGATATTTTTTTCATCCTTCTCAAGCTCACTATAATCTTCAGTCGTTATTTTCTTTATTCCAGTTGAATCCTCAACATATGAGATTGGTTCAATGATGGTCAAAGAATCTCCTGGAGAAATATTGCTCTCTTCAGGGGCCTTAATGACCTTATCAACTTTGATATCAGTTAATGTATAGAAGTCTTGTATCGTGCCGTCTTCAAAGTAAGTCGCCATATGCTTACGATCATCAAACTCCTGAGAGGCGCTTCCGACAACAATAAGCTCCGCTCCTGAATCTAATCTATCGACCGTTTCATAAGCTATATAGTTGGCGGATACCGAGACTTCAGGAATAGCGTTATTCTCCATAGAGTTAGTGGAAGTATAACCTGTGGTTAAGAAACTAGCTAATCCAATGGAACTAACTGCCAATATTGCTAATCCAAACTTCTTTTTGTTTATAGTCATTGTGGCAACCCCTTTCTATTTTTTAATCTCCCCATTTTTCTATGAGTGATTCCTTATCGTATGATTGAACCCCAATTGACTGAACACCCTGTTTCATAACAGACGACCTGGAAGTAACGGGGTGTGCCATAGAAAGAGTGTGGCCGACTTCATGGGTTGCATTTGAGATTCTTTCTGATTGAGACATTCCATCTTCTCCATAAGCGTCCATATTATTATGGTAAATTGAAACTGTTGCATAAGCCCAATCGTCCGAGAGACTAGTTACTACTTGACCGCTTGATGTGTATCGAGAAATTTGACCAAGCAAGCCTGCTACACTAGAAACACCAACATAATATTTATCAGGATTACCGCTGGTTGAAGTAGTTTTTGTGATATTAACGGAGGATGAGGCCGAATTCCAGTCAGCGCGTGCAGAATCATAATGATTCGTATAACCATAAGAGGCAACAGAAGAGTCATAATAAGCACTGAAATTGGCACCAGAGCTCCTTCCCCCAGCCCAAATTGTAGCATAAGAAATAGAGGCGAAAGTCAAGACAGAGAGGGAGGCAACGGATACCAGTGAGATCACTTTCTTTTTAGAAATTTTCAAAACTTACACCACCCTTATGTAATTTTGTTTTGAGATTGCCAATAGAATCATGCAATCCTATTTATTATTAAATAATAATTTCGGCACAAATTGAATATCTTGTATCTATCGAAAAAGATAGGGGAAATTGTACTATTGTATCAATATGTAACCAGGTCTTTTATTTACAATTAATTGAGGCTGTTTTGGGTCAATTTCTATTTTTTTCCTAAGCCTATTCATATGTACGAAGATGTTTTGATCTGTAAGCGCTTGACCGAGTAGTTCTATAATATCCTGAGTGTATATTTTTTTATTTGGGTTATGACAAAAAAACAGCAGGATAGTAGACTCCGTATGAGTTAAAAATATCCGTTCCCCTTTTTTTACTACGTAAGAACCCCAAGGAAAAAATTGAGTCATTTCGTTCAGAAAAAAACAACTATTCGGTGGGATGAGGTGATTTTCCATATATCCTCCTGAACTAAAATTATAATAATAAAATAATGGAGTTTTATCGTTGTTGTCTGAATTTATAAGTACCAGATTGTAGGGAGGGGATTTGAAAAGAATTCAAGCAAGTAGGGTTTTGTCAAAAAAATAAATAATTGAACGAATTGGATGCTAGAAAGAAAATGCACTTATCAATTCCATAATAACATAAAATTATCCTCCACGGAAATATAATCATTTCTTTATGGTCACATTTCAAATTGATAGTATTCTACATATAATTTCACTCATCTGGGTTTGCCTTCTCTACGTGTCATGTTAAAATATTCTTAAATCTAGTGGTTAATCATTATCTTTCCTGACGTAAAGCTCGCTGAGCAAAGAATAGGTATGTGTCAGCATAATTGAAATCGGAAGTTTAAAGGAAGAATGAAGGACATACGGGATATGTATGTTTTTTTCTTTCTTTTTGCGTCCGAGAAAGAGTCAGCTAAGTTTTAGCTGAAGCTGTAGGTGCCCCGGTCAGGGGGAATCGTAAAATTACGTCCCGACTGCCGCGGGGACCTATGGAGGAATGTGATATGGCACAGCAAGTGGACTTAATGCAGTATTTTTCAGGTCAACCGGTAGGAGAGAAGGTTGTTAACTTACCTAAGTATAAGGATTCAAAGCCGGCCCGAAAAGAATTCTCCTATGATTACGGAGAAACGTTGGATGGTGCTCGTAAACATTTGGCGGCAGCTTAGTTTTTATACGAAAAACAGCTTTACACGTTAAAGTGCGAAAGCATGTAAAATCAAATAGCGATTCCGTTCAACAGAAATTCCGTAATATGGGTTTATACTAAATTCAATTCATGCAGCTCAACTTTATAGCCTATCTGGTTGATTTTACGAATCCAGTACTTGATGGTTTTCTCACGTTTACCCAAATAGTCTGCGCCCCGGTTCCTCGTAAGGCACTTTGTCTCGCAGGACGACGTAGATGATGCCTTCAAGCAGGAGAATCTGTTGAAACAGTTGAGGCGTGTGTATTATGAAAGTTACCTTTACGAACGTAAGGCTTGAAGCCCGACTTCTCGAAGTAACAAATCGCCTTCGTTTCCGCAGGACCCAAATCTTTATTCAAGTCGTCTCGAAAACCGTGTTTGTTTGTTAATTGGGCAGGCCTAGAAAAAAACTCCTTTTTTCAGCCCAATAAGCACTGAGGCAACCACCGTGATCCCTTGCTCCCGCAACCAATTCGCGAGATTAAACCAATAGTGGCCTGTGGGCTCCATCCCGATGATGAGTGAGCAGAAGATGCTTGTCCTGTACGTCACGTGTCCAGCGCAGAAGCTTCTCAAAGCCTTCCCGCGTGTTCGCAAACGACAGATGGCGCGGTGTGAGGACACGCCCCCGAAAATCGGTCACCTGGGCGGCGTGGACATCCTTGGCGATGTCGATCCCCACGATGACATGTTTGGTGGTAATTCGTTCAATCCGTTGATTTGTGACTTGAATTCGAGTAGACTTCATAGTAAGCGCCTCCTGATAGGTTTTCTAAGGGCTTTTGACCCGTCACACCCCTATCATACGAGGCGCTCCTGTTTTTTTCAAAGACGAAATCTTAGCATACACAGGAATGTTTAAGCAAAGAAATGTACCGGGTAGATCGATCATACGAGGTAAACGCTATATTCTATTGGCCTGGCGGCATCGGCAAAGTACCGATGCCCGATCGTTTGGCGGTTTATTCTATGTACTGTGCGATGAAGTCGGCGAATTGGATTGGGCCGTCGCCTTTTTTAGAGCGTATACCAAAACTATTTGAGTCAGATTCGAATCGAAACATTCGAACATAAACGTCACTTTTGAGCGAGACAAGCTACTATATAAGATGACTTAAATAAACACGGGATTCACCTCCCCTGTGTAAATCGGGTAATGAAGGATAACTCCAAAACAGGGATGTGAGAACATGAATCGTTTCAAGAAGAAGTGTTGCACTTAGCTTGACAATTCGTCGACATGAAAAAACTCCCCTCACAGTAACAGGATTTATTATTTCACCTGTCTACCATATGGGGAGCATGTGGAGTACGTAATAGGAATACAAGCATCGATACATAGAAATCCTTTGTTTTCAACACTTTGCGCGATTTATGACATTCACAATGGACGGCAACGACTTCAAAAATAAGCTGCTAAAGGACAAAATCGAGGTTTCGGTCATTTTGGACTTGGATTTAGACGTCGGGTGGGTAGATATGTAATAAAGTATGGAGAGCGTCCTTGATTGGACGTTCTTTTTAATAAACTTCGAATGGAGAGGAAATTCCAATGTTTTGTCGAATAATCAATTAACATAGAATCTAAATCATTTTTGAATATAAGGGGTATGTATGGCTAATGAATCGAAGTAAATACTTCAACTACATAGAGGAAAAGCTGGAGGTTTTGGCAAGACGAATTGAGAAACGAGGAAAAATAAATTTATTGGATCTAAACATTTATTCAGAAACGTTTTTTGCAGAATTGATGAACTTATTGTTTGGATTTACGTTGGTCAACATGAATATACTTAAACAGAATATTGAAGGCATTGATTTGGTTGATGTGAATCACAAAGTTGTAGCCCAGGTGTCTTCAACTTGCACAAAACAAAAAATTGAAAGCTCTTTAAAGAAGGATATATTTGTTAAGTACCCAGGCTACCGCTTCATTTTTATTTCAATTGCTAAGGATGCAAATAAGCTTCGAGAATTGAGCTTTGTTAATCCGCATAATGCTGTTTTTTCTCCTGCAGATGACATTGTGGATGTAAATACATTATTGAATGTTGTACTAAATATGGAAATCGATAAGCAGCGTGAGGTATTTGAGTTTGTAAAAAAGGAACTTGGGAATGATATTGATGTACTTAAAGTTGATACAAATCTAGCTACCATCATTAATATACTTGCAAGTGAGAATCTCACAAACTGTATAGAATCTCCAGAAATAAATTCCTTTGAGATTGATAAGAAAATAATATTTAACGATTTGTCAGATGTGAAAGATACAATTGATGATTATAAGATATTCTACCAAAAGCTAGATGAAAAATATGCTGAGTTCGATAGAGAAGGTTCAAATAAAAGCTTTTCGGTTTTTCAAATAATCAAAAAACAATACACAATGATTCAATATGAAAAAACTAACTCAAAGGAACTTTTCTATAGTATAATCGATAACATAACTAAAATAATAATCGAGAGCAAAAATTATATCGAAATTCCGTATGAAGAGCTTGAACTCTGCGTTTTCATTTTAGTCGTAGATGCTTTTATACGATGCAAAATTTTTAAGAATCCGGAGGGGTATAGCCATGTTGTTGCCGGATAATATCCATCCTCAACTTAGCATTTATTATAATGGTGCTTTAGTTCTGAAAGAACTGAAACAACTTGCCAAACAGCAAGTATTTGATTTGTATCAAAGAATTAAAAGCCTATATAATATGTCGTTTCCCACTTTTATGCTTTGTTTAGATTGGCTGTATCTTATTGATTCTGCCAAGATAGACGATGACGGATGGGTGGAATTATGTTCATAAAAACGTTGAAAATAACTAGTCGTACAGAAACGATAAGAGAACTAACTTTTCATTCCGGCTTAAACCTAATTATTGATGAAACACCTTCCGACGATGATAAATCGACTGGAAATAATGTGGGGAAAACAACAGTATTGAAGCTAATTGACTTCTGCTTAGGAGCTAGCGCTTCCATAATATATTCGGATACAGAGAATAAAAAAGAAGTCTATGACTTGGTTAAGGATTTTCTTGTAGCTGAAGAAGTATTGATTACTCTTACTCTTGTTGAGGATTTATTAGATGAGACATCAGATGAAGTAATAATTGAACGCAATTTTCTGCCACGAAAAAAGAGCATTAGAAGAATTAACGGAAAACCAATTCTTGAAAAGGATTTTGAAGACGAGTTACAAAGGCTTCTTTTTCCCAGTCATAATTCGGAGAAACCTACATTCAGGCAGATCATCTCTCACAATATTAGATATAAGGATGAGAATATAAGTAATACATTAAAGACTTTGGACAAGTATTCCTCTGATGTGGAGTATGAGACTTTATACTTGTTCTTATTGGGTTGTGACTTCGATGAAGGTGCGCAGAAGCAAGCATTAGTGACGAAAATAAAGCAAGAAGAAGCCTTTAAAGAAAGATTGGAAAAAAAGCAAACAAAAACGGCTTATGCAATTGCTCTGGAAATGATTGAAGAAGAGATAGCCCAATTAAATGAGAAAAAGTCAAACTTCAATTTGAATGAAGATTTTGAAAGTCAGTTAGAACAACTTAACCTTGTAAAGTTTCGAATTAATAAAAGCAGTTCTAACATAAGTAAAATGAACATTAGGAAGAACCTCATTGAAGAGGCTCAAAAGGAAATGGAAAGTAGTAAAGCTAATATTGACTTAAGGCAATTGGAGGTACTTTACGCAGAGGCTAAGGCCAATATTGGTAATATACAAAAAACTTTTGAAGAGTTGGTAACATACCATAATAATATGGTTGTTGAGAAAATTAAGTTCATAACTTCTGACTTACCTTCTTTAATTGTAAAAATCGAGACAGAAGAAAAAAATTTGAACTTATTGCTAATTCAGGAGAAAGAGTTAGCGATGACGATATCTAAAGGTGACTCTTTTGAAGAGCTTGAAAAAATTATAGCTGAGCTGAATGATAAGTATAGAACTAAGGGTGAGTATGAAAGTATTATCTCACAATTAGATGAAGTAGAAAAGAACATTGAAGAAATTAATACTAAAATTAAAGTGATTGATGATGTATTATTTTCAGGTAATTTTGAAGAGAAGTTAAGAAGCCAAATTAACAAGTTCAACAGAAATTTCTCTGAGATTTCTTTTGAACTCTACGGTGAAAAGTACGCATTGAAATATGATAAAGTTACGCACAAAAAGAGCCAACAACAAATATATAAATTTAGTGCATTTAATGCTAATTTAAGCTCAGGAAAAAAACAGGGTGAGATTTTATGTTTTGATCTTGCAGCAATATTATTTGCTGATGAAGAAAAGATACCGAGCTTGCACTTCCTTCTAAATGACAAAAAAGAATTAATGCACGATAATCAATTAATTAAGGTTGCTGATTATGTTAGTAGAAAGAATATACAATTGGTTGTTTCTATTCTAAAGGATAAGTTGCCTGTAAGCGTGCTTGATAAAGCCCATATTGTTGTTGAACTATCTCAGGAAAGCAAATTGTTTAGAATAGAAGAAGAATAAGATCCTAAAAATGAATATGATATATCCAAGAGAGCGCCACTGATCAGGCGCTCTCTTTTTATATAGATATCCTATAAGAGCCGGTTGCCCTGAACTCCAGAGCAACCGGCTTTTTACGTGAAAGGAGACTAATGAATATGTCCAAAGTAATCGCTCTCGCCAATCAGAAAGGCGGCCTCGGCAAAACGACAACAGCAGTCAACCTCGGTATTGGCTTGGCGGCGGAAGGCAAGAAGGTTCTGCTCTTGGACGCGGATGCGCAGGGCAGCCTGACAGATTCGCTAGGCTTCCATGAACCGGATAGTCTGTCCATTTCACTGGCTACGATGTTGGTGAAGGGTATGACGGATGAGCCGTATGAACCGAGGGAAGGTATTCTGCATCATCACGAAGGTATCGACCTGATGCCGGGAAACATCGAATTATCGGCAGTCGAAGTGGCGCTCGTCAATACGATGAGCAGGGAAACGATTATGCGATCGTACATTGATTCCGTAAAAGCAGATTACGATTATATCCTGATCGACTGTATGCCGAGCTTGGGCATGATGACGATCAACGCATTGGCAGTGGCAGATAGCGTCATCATCCCGGTACAGGCGCACTATCTACCCGCCAAAGGCATGACGCAGCTTTTGCAGACGGTTGCGCGTATTCGGCAAAAAATTAATCCGAAGCTGACGGTAGATGGTGTGCTGCTCACGATGGTAGATAACCGGACCAATTTCGCCAAAGATATTTCTTTCGTGTTGCGACGGGATTATGGGGATAAGCTGCGTGTATGCAATACTGAGTCCCCCCTGTCCATTAGCGCGACGGAAACAAGTGCCAAAGGCAAAGTTCCCATAATGGATGAGACATGATTAGGATACTCTTTGATCCTGGAGCTGAATTCATAGGAAAACGTTTTGATCCTGCTTTTACCTGCTTCACTCAAAGCCTGCATATCACGATAGATCGTTCTTACACTAACCCCTAAGACCTCTGCTAAGCCTTGTGGAAAATATTGTAGATTCATTCGAGGTAATGCGGAACAACAGTTAAGAGACGAAGTGCAATGAGGAGTTGTCATATTGTATAAAATGCCTCGAAGAAGAAATTCCGTATAAGGGATTTTTCCATGAAATTTTCTCGTGCGAAGAACCTTTCGAGTCTGAGAAACGAAATATTTAATCTTATCAAAGTGTGCTGATGATAGCCTCCGGGTTTTCACGTTCCTCGTTCAGAAGCGTGATGTCCACTGTGCTGATTGCCACGGAAGAAGGCAGAAAGCTTTACGAAAAGCTGGGTTTTCACGCAGTTACTACCGTACATAAGTATTTGTATGAGCATTATACCCCGCTTGATCTTGGCTATGATATGGAATATATCAACAGGAAATGGACCGCAAATTTGTGGTTCATTTTTTTGGCTTAAAACCGATATCGTTGCTAGGATGGGGAACAGTTGCGAGTGCGTAGTAAAATCGGCGGTGGCCGTTAGGCCATGTTTGATTCTAGCGGTTGTGGGCGACGCTATTTGGATAAAAATGCGGGGTTTCAAGATGTAAACATTCCTGTGTATGCTAAGATTTCGTCTTTGAAAAAAACAGGAGCGCCTAGTATGATAGGGGTGTGACGGGTCAAAAGCCCTTAGAAAACCTATCAGGAGGCGCTTACTATGAAGTCTACTCGAATT
>NZ_JBJURI010000048.1:0-33240 GCF_046098255.1 Paenibacillus jiangxiensis | reverse complement strand
ATTTCAACTTATTCATTTTTCAAAGAGCAAAAGGAAAAGAGCAACCCCAAATCAGGAGATGCTCTTAACATACAAGGAGGATTAAGCATGAAAGCAGACAAAATATCCGAGGCCGTGGTACGCAGGCTGCCCGTCTACCTGCGCTATCTGAACGAGCTTCATAAGCGGGAGGTCACGACGGTTTCATCCCAGGAGCTCGGGCAGAAGTTGGACCTGAATCCGGCACAGATCCGTAAGGATCTGGCTTATTTCGGCGATTTCGGACGCAAGGGAATCGGCTACGATGTGGTGTATCTGATCGATAAAATACGCCATATTCTCAAAATAGACCAGCAAATCAACGTTGCGCTGGTAGGGGCCGGTAATCTCGGACAGGCGCTGTCCAATTATAACGCTTATTTAAAGGACAATATGAAAATCGTGGCGGTCTTCGACTCCTCAGCTGCCAAGATCGGACGCCAAATCAACACCTTGACCGTGCAGCCGATGGAAGAGCTGCGAGATACGGTCAGACAGCTGCACATTCGGATCGGGATTATCACCGTACCTGATTTTGAAGCCCAGCGCGTGGCTGACGAGATGATCGAGAGCGGTATTGAGGCGATTCTGAATTTCGCCCCTACCATCATCAAGGCACCTCCGCATATCCGCATTCATGCCACGGACTTTACGACAGACCTGCTGAGCCTGGCCTATTACCTGGAGAACGGAAAGGATGACAATGAAGATGACGACCAATAAATGGCTGATTAAAAATGGGGCCTTCGCGGTGAACCGTGAAGAACAAGCGGTTGTCCACGGCTACATGATTATTGAAGACAGCCGGATCACCTATATCGGAGAAGAGCTGCCCGCAGGAGAGGAAGCCACAGATGCAGTTGACGGCACAGGGCTGCTCTTTCTGCCGGGCCTTATCAACACGCACGGCCATGCCGCCATGTCGCTGCTGCGCGGTTATGGAGACGATATGGTGCTGCAGGAATGGCTGCAAACGAAGATGTGGCCGATGGAAGCCAAATTTACCGCCTCGGATGTGTACTGGGGCACGTCGCTGTCCGTGCTCGAAATGCTCAAGGGAGGCACAACGGCTTTTCTGGATATGTATGACCATATGGACGAGGTGGCCAAAGTGGTTGAGCAATCCGGCATCCGTGCCAGCCTGATGCGCGGTGCCATCGGTTTATGCTCGGAAGAGGAGCAGCGCGCCAAACTGGCGGAGGCTGTAGCCTTTGCGAAGAACTGGCACGGTCAGGCAGGCGGCCGGATCACGGCCATGATGTCACCGCATGCGCCTTACACCTGCCCGCCGGCCTTTATTGAGCAGTTCGTGCAGGCGGCCCATGATCTCAATTTGCCGCTCCACACCCATATGTCGGAAACGGCGGCCGAGGTAGAGCAGAATGTGCGTGAATACGGTCTCCGTCCCGTTGCGCATCTGGATAAGCTGGGCTTCTTCTCCCGTCCTTCCCTGGTCGCGCATGCCGTGCATTTGAATGATGAAGAGGTTGCCCTGCTCGCAGAGCGCAAGGTGGCCGTTTCCCACAATCCGGGAAGTAACCTTAAGCTGGCCAGCGGTGTAGCGAGGGTGACTGAGCTGCTTAAAGCAGGGGTAACCGTGTCGCTTGGAACGGACGGTCCGGCAAGCAACAACAATCTGGACATGTTCGAGGAAATGCGGCTGGCCGCTTTGATTCATAAGGGAGTCACGGGCGATCCGACGGCTATTCCAGCGGGTGAGGCGCTGCGCATGGCCACGGAATACGGTGCCAAATCGATTGCCCTGAAGGAAGTGGGATCGCTCTCCGCAGGCAACAAGGCCGATTTTATTGCCCTGAATATCGACCAGCCGCATTTTCTGCCCAAAACGGATCTCGTTTCCCACGCCGTGTACTCGGCCAGCGCCAAGGATGTTCTGCACGTCTGGGTGGACGGCCGTCAGGTTGTCAGGAACGGCGAATGCCTGACCATGGATGAGGAACGGATCAAGCACGAAGCGCAAGCGGCGTTCACCGGCCTGCTTTCCCGCTGATCAAACCACACCATCGGAAAGGAAGCTTGGATTGAAAAACAGAAAAACGATGATCGCCTATGGGGTGTTTATTTTCATCCTGCTGTTGATCGCCATGTATTTGTATTATTCCTTTGTTACCCAGGGGCCGAAGCAGGAGGAGAGCACGGCCATACTGAAAGCGAAACAGACAGCGGGATTGGTTGCAACGGATAAGACGTGGAAAAACGTGTGGGCTAATACCTATTGGGTGGTGGAAGGCACGGATGCCGAAAACAGAAAAATGATGGTATGGGTGCCTTTTCAATCGATAAAGGACGGGCAGGACATACCGCAGCAGGGAACCGAAGGCGTACACAGCGAGCTCCTGCAAAATGGTGTAAGCGAGGAGCAGATGCGCACAGCAATCACGTCTGCAAATCCCGACCTCGAGATTGTGCGTCTGCTGCCAGGTGTTTTTAATGAGGAATATGTCTGGCAGCTGTTCTACAAAATCAACAACAGCTATTATTATCAATTTTACAAATTTGCGGACGGAAGTCCGGTCGGCACTCCCTTTCAGCTGCCCAACACCCTGCAGTGACATAGAGCTGGAACCTGATCATGTGAGAGCAATTGCTCCGGCTGCGGCCGGAGCTTATTCATATTTGCAAAATGAATACTTATTTCGTGTTTTTTCTGTGCAAAATATCCGGTTGTATAAAATTATTACAAATTTTATAAACTGTTCAAACTTTGCCTTCGAAAAGTGATATACGATATGATATACTCAGGTTTATACTAGTGATAGACTATTAGGTTATAAGGGCTCCTTTTTACCTTACAGTTCAAAAAAAGTCCCAACGACGTTTCTGCTGATATTTCATGTTTGAGAGGAGGACGTTTTTTTGAAACTTCGTATTTTGCCTATAGCTTTAACGGTGATCATAACAGCTTCCGTGCTGTTCGGCGGATGGTTCCTGTACCGTCATATGGCGATTCAGAATCCGCTCCAGCAGGTAGTGACTAAATATCCGGGCGTCTCCAGCGCCCAAATAGCTATTAAACAGGATGAGGTCGTTTTGAAACTTGTGCTGCAGCCGGATGCCGATCTGCGCGGCCTGGTGCAGCAGGTCAAAAAGGAAGGGCAGCCCATTATCGGCAGCCGCCAGTTGAAGCTGGACATTCAGGACCGCTCCAGCGCCGAACTGGACAAGTGGTGGGCACAGGCCATGTTCCCGATCGCGGAGGCGATGGAGAATAAAAAGTACACGCAAATCCCGGCCACGCTGGAATCGCTGGAGCAGAAGGGTTCCAAGGTACAGGCCGAGACGGAAATGGACGATCAGAACGTCTATATAAGGCTGAAGGAAGGGCAAGCAAGCAAATATATTATTCTGCCGCGCGAGCCGGAAACGATGGGAGTGTGGCCCAATGCCTAGGTGGGTGAAGGAATTGCTGATCGGCATCGTGCCGGTCCTGGTGATTTTTCTTATTTATATCGGGTTTAACGTGGTGCCGCTTGTGATTGCTGCGGCCGTGCTTGGCGGACTGATGATGCTGCTGCATATGCGCGGCGGGTTGGCGGTCGGCGCAAGCCAGGAGCGCAAGCGCAAGAAGGTTGGGTCGGCCAAGCTGACCTTTGACCAGATCGGCGGCCAGGAGAGCGCCAAGCAGGAGCTGCGGGAGGCGCTTGATTTCCTGATCCGCCATGAAGAAATTTCGAAATTCGGCATTCGCCCGTTAAAGGGCATTCTGCTCACCGGCCCTCCGGGAACAGGCAAAACCCTGATGGCCAAAGCTGCAGCCCAATATACCAATTCGGTATTCGTGGCGGCTGCGGGCAGTGAGTTTGTTGAAATGTACGTAGGTGTAGGCGCGGGCAGAATTCGCGAGCTATTCCGGGACGCCAGAGCGAGAGCCGCCAAAGAGAAAAAGGAAAATGCCATTATTTTCATTGATGAAATTGATGTCATCGGCGGCAAGCGCGAAGGCGGACAGCAGCGTGAATACGATCAGACGCTGAACCAACTGCTGACCGAAATGGACGGAATCTACACATCGGATACTCCGCGCATCCTGCTGATTGCGGCCACCAACCGCAAGGAAATGCTGGACAGCGCGCTGCTGCGTCCGGGCCGGTTTGACCGCCATATCCAGGTGGATCTTCCTGACAAAAAGGGCAGAAAGCATATCCTTGAGCTGCATGCCAAGAACAAACCCTTGGCCGGGGATGTGGAACTGGATAAAATCGCTGAGGAAGCTTACGGTTTTTCCGGCGCCCAGTTGGAGAGCGTCATGAACGAGGCGGCGATTTACGCGATGCGCCAGAATCTGGATGTGGTCAGCCAGTACCATTTGTCCATGGCAATCGATAAAGTGATGATGGGCGAAAAAACAGACCGTGAATCGAATGAGGAAGAGAAGAAGAGAGTTGCCATCCACGAGCTGGGACATGCCATCATGGCCGAGATTGTCCGTCCGGGCAGCGTGAAGCAGGTAGCCCTCAGCCCGCGCGGCAAGGCGCTCGGGTATGTGCGCCATAACCCGCAGCAGGAGCACTATCTGTATACCAAGGACTTCCTTGAAGAACAGATTATGATCGCCCTTGCCGGTGCTGTGGCCGAAGAAATGTACTACGGCGGACGCAGCACCGGCTCCAGCAACGATTTCGAGCAGGCCCTGAACATTGTGGAAACGATGATGAAATCCGGCCTGACTTCCCTGGGCATCATGAACATGGAGATGGTGACCAAGGAAGAGCTGATGCGTGAAAATAAAGAGATCCTGAACGCGCTGCATGCCCGCACCAGCGAGCTGCTGGAACAGCACCGCAGCATTTTCGACAATTCTCTCGAAATTCTGTTGAAGGAAGAAACGCTGACCGGGGACCAATTCCGGTGTCAATTTCGTGAAAACAGCCTTTTGCCAGCATAATTTATGATGCTGGTATTTTTTTTTACTTTTGTTCCGTGCTAAGATATTATTATCTATTGGGTCAATAAACCTGTATTTTTCGACAGTGAAGGATACAATACATCAGAGAGACCTTGAAAGGATGGAGTCAAGAACCATGCAATTTAAAAAAATCGGCGTAATCGGCGGCGGTACGATGGGGCAGGGCATTTCCGAAATGCTAGCTTCCAAAGGCATCGACGTGCTGTTGGTGGAACAAACCCCTGCAAAACTGGGCTACGCGTACGAAATGATCGAAACCAGCCTGGACAAACAGCTGGAGAAATGGGCCATTACCCAGGCGGAGAAGAAGCTGATTCTTTCCCGTATTCACAAGGTAACCCATTTTGGTGAATTGAGCGCTTGCGATATGGTCATCGAGACCATCACCGAGGATTTGGATGCGAAGAAGGAAGTGTTCAAGCAGCTTGATCAATTTTGTCCGAGCAATATTATACTTGCAAGCAATACCTCCACTCTCAGCTTGACCGAGCTCGCCAGCTCGACCATGTATCCTGAGCGTGTTATTGGCATGCACTTTATATATCCGGTGTCCCGCATCGATCTTGTAGAAATCATCCGCGGACTGAAAACCTCAGACGAAATTTTTGAGCATACTAAATCTTTTGTGGAGAACTTCCTTGAGAAAAAAGGGATCATGGTCTATGAGTCCCCGGGTTTTGTCACAAGCCGCATTATCTGTCTGCTGATCAATGAGGCTGCGCATGTGCTGCAGGAAGGTGTAGCCTCTGCTCAGGATATTGACGACGCAATGCGGATCGGCTACAACTTCCAGCACGGGCCGCTC
The DNA here is from genome assembly GCF_046098255.1 of Paenibacillus jiangxiensis. Lineage (NCBI taxonomy): Bacteria > Bacillati > Bacillota > Bacilli > Caryophanales > Paenibacillaceae > Paenibacillus > Paenibacillus jiangxiensis. Next base: position 27,490 of record NZ_JBJURI010000048.1, on the reverse strand, counting down.
GAGATGGCCGACCGTTTCGGTCTGGATTCCGTGGTGGCCGCCCTTGAGCGCATGTTCCGCGAATTCGGCGAATTGAAATACCGTCCGTCCATCGTCCTGAAGAAAATGGTGCGTGCCGGCAATCTGGGTGTGAAAACAGGCGAAGGTTTCTTCAAGTACGACAAGGATGGTGACCGTGTATGAAAATTCTAGTAATCAACGCAGGCAGCTCTTCGCTGAAATACCAGCTGTATGATATGACGGATGAGTCCGTGCTGGCCAAAGGGCTTGTGGAACGGATCGGTATGGATTCATCCATCCTGACGCACAAACCGACCAATAAAAACGAAATGACGGAAGTCAGCGAAATTCTGGAGCATACCACGGCGATCCGCAAAGTGTTGAACGCTCTGACGGATAAGGAGCATGGGGTCATTGACAGCATCGATGAAATCGATGCGGTCGGCCATCGTGTCGTGCATGGTGGCGAGTCCTTTAAGGAATCCGCTGTCGTAACCGAGGAAGCGAAGAAGGAAATTCGCCGTCTGTTCGACCTCGCTCCGCTGCATAATCCTCCTTCAATGATGGGCATCAAGGCTGCGGAAGTGAATATGCCGAACGTTCCGCAGGTGGTCGTATTCGATACGGCCTTCCATCAAACAATGCCGGAGAAGGCGTACATGTACGCCATCCCAAGAGTGCTGTACAACAAATATAAAGTGCGCCGTTACGGCGCGCATGGCACATCCCATGATTTTGTCAGCAAGGAGGCTGCGAAATTCCTGGGCCGTCCGCTGGACGATCTGAAGATCATTACGTGCCATATCGGCAACGGCGCCAGTATTACAGCTATAAAAGGCGGAGTTTCTGTCGATACGTCCATGGGGATGACTCCGTTGGAAGGTCTGATGATGGGCACGCGCAGCGGCGACCTGGACCCTGCCATCGTTCCTTACGTGATGAACAAGGAGGAACTGACGGTCAACGAAGTGAACTCGATGCTTAACAAGCACAGCGGGCTGCTGGCCATTTCCGGCGTCAGCAGCGATATGCGTGAAATTACGGACGGCATGGAGAAAGGGGACGCCAACTCCAAGCTAGCGTTCGATATGTATACTTATCGTGTCCGCAAATATATCGGTTCTTATGCGGCGGCCATGAACGGCGTTGACGTCATCGTGTTCACGGCCGGTGTCGGCGAGAACTCGGTTGTGCTTCGCCAGAAAGTACTGGAGGAGCTGACCTACCTGGGCGTGGAAATCGACGAGTCGCTGAATGCCATTCGTTCAGGCGATCCGCGCCGCATTTCCACAGAGCAGTCCAAGGTGGCGGTTCTGGTCGTTCCGACGAACGAAGAACTGGTGATTGCCCGCGACACCTTCCGCCTTGTACAATAGAAGCAGATATTAATTAGTAAGCCTTGATCAAACAGCCTGTCCCGGGGGGAGGGCTGTTTGATTTCGGTTGCAGAGGAGAGATATATGTGGCTATAAAATGCACGATTTCCGAGGCCGGACGCCATGCCGAACAGACGGTGACCATCGGCGCCTGGGTCCATAATAAGCGTTCCAGCGGTAAAATACAGTTTCTGCAGCTGCGCGACGGAAGCGGCTACATCCAAGGGGTTGTCGTGAAGAGCGAAGTTCCGGAGCAGGTATGGAATGATGCAAAGAGCCTGACCCAGGAAAGCTCCCTGTATGTGACAGGCGTGGTCCGCGAAGAACCGCGCAGCCAGTCCGGCTATGAGCTGACGGTAACAGGCATTGAAATCATCCATCTGACAGAAAACTATCCGATCACGCCGAAGGAGCATGGCATCGATTTTCTGATGGATCATCGCCACCTGTGGCTGCGCGCTCCGAAGCAGCGCGCGATTCTGCTGATCCGTGCGCAAATTATCCGCGCGGTGCAGCAGTTCTTTGACAGCAACGGCTTCACCAAGGTGGATCCGCCGATCCTGACGCCGTCCTCCGCCGAAGGTACGACGGAGCTGTTCCATATTAAGTATTTTGACGAGGACGCGTTCCTGACACAAAGTGGTCAGCTCTACATGGAAGCCGCCGCCATGGCGCTGGGCAAGGTGTACTCCTTCGGTCCAACCTTCAGAGCCGAGAAATCCAAGACCCGCCGCCATCTGATTGAATTCTGGATGATTGAGCCGGAAATGGCTTTTGTGGACCTGGAAGAGAGTCTGCGCATCCAGGAGCAGTTTGTAAGTTATGTAATTCAATCCGTACTGGAGAACTGCCGCAAGGAGCTGGAGACGATCGGAAGAGACATTTCCAAGCTGGAGAACATCACAGGCGAGTTCCCGCGCATCACTTATGATGAAGCCATCGAATTTCTGCAAGGCCAGGGCTTCGATATTCCGTGGGGTGAGGATTTCGGGGCACCGCATGAAACGGCCATTGCGGAAAGATATGACAAGCCGGTATTTATCACCCACTACCCGGCCAGCATCAAGGCATTCTATATGAAGCCTGACCCTAACCGTCCTGAGGTAGTGCTGTGCGCGGATATGATCGCGCCGGAAGGATACGGGGAAATTATCGGCGGCTCGCAGCGGATTGATGATCCGGAATTGATGGAACAGCGTTTTGCCGAGCATAATCTGGCCAAAGAAGCTTATCAGTGGTACATGGATCTGCGCACCTACGGTACGGTTCCCCATTCCGGCTTCGGCCTAGGCCTGGAACGCACCGTCGCCTGGATTTGCGGTCTGGATCATGTGCGCGAGACGATTCCGTTCCCACGCATGCTGTACCGCCTCTACCCTTAACCGATGAACAATCAGTTCCGTAATGAGGCGGGGCAATGGACGGAAGGGGCTGCCTTCGCGCTGGAAGCCAGTGTTGTGCAAATCCCCTACGTCCTGCTGCGGTATTACCGCAATCTGCAATTGTCGGATGCGGAAGTTATGCTGCTTATCCAGCTGTTGGCGTTCAGGCAGGGGGAGCATAATGAATTTCCGACATTGGACCAGCTAAGGGACCGGATGGGCCTGACTGCGGAAGCGCTGGGCAAAATGCTGCAAAAGCTGATGCAGGAAGGCTGGATCAGCATTGAATCCGGCTCCTACGAGCAGTCGGACGTGCAGTATGAGCGTTACCAGTTCACAGGCCTTTACCGCAAGCTGGCGGAACATTTGGCTGCTGAGCGGCGTCCGGCCGTTGGCACAGAGCTGGAAGAGGATTTGTTTTCCTCGGATTATGATCCGGAGGGCAAGCGAAACCTGTTTACCATCTTTGAGCGGGAATTCGGCAGACCGCTGTCTCCCATGGAGTTTGAAACGATCTCAGGCTGGGTGGATCAGGACAAGTATCCCGAGGACCTGATTCTGATGGCCTTGAAGGAATCTGTATTTGCAGGCAAGGTCCATTTCCGCTACATCGATCGTATTCTGCTGGAATGGAGCCGCAACCGGGTGAGGAGTGCGGAGGACGTGAAGGTTTATACGCAAAAATTCCGCACAGGTGGACGGTCATGAGACGCTCCGTGCACCCCCCTTATTAATGCCAAGAAAGCAATCGCCGATCTGCTGCGATTTCTGATAAGGAAAAAGGTCGAGAACAGAAGTAGGTTTCCCCTGTTCTCGACCTTTTGATCTTCATTATATGAAATGTTAGCTGCCCATGGATCAAACTTATAGTAAACTAGAAATATGTCGAAAAACAAAAAGCAGTGGGATTTCAGAGCTGAAATCTGCTGCTTTTATGCTTTTGCGGGCACGGATAACGGAATTTAAAAAACTTTTTTTAAAAATGCAGGGGGAGCTGCAGGCTGCTGCGTCTATTGGTATGGGAAGGAGGAGACAGTCATTGAAACGGACATGTTAATCGCACGGATCCGGCGCGGGGAACAGAGCGCTTTTCGCGATCTGGTGGACCAGTACAGCAGGCATGTATATCAGACGGCCTATTCGGTTCTTCAGGATGCGAAGGAAGCGGAGGATGTCTCCCAGGAAACGTTCGTACAGGTGTACACTTCTCTTTCCCAGTACCGCAATGAGGGCTTTAAGTCATGGCTTACCCAAATAGCGTTTCGTAAAGCCATCGATGCCAAACGAAGGCGCAGCCGCAGAACGGCCGATATGACCGTGGCGGATGAGGCTCTGCTAGTCCTTCCTTCCCGGGAAGAGGATATACTGGGCAGACTGATCCGGCAGGAGAGACGCAAGGAACTGGCGGACAAGATCGAATCGCTGCCCGAGCAGCACAGGGAAATTGTTACCGCCTTTTACTTGCAGGGCAAAAGCTACGAGCAGATGGCAGAAGAGATGCAGGTTGCTTTAAAAACGGTCGAATCCCGATTGTACAGGGCTAGGCAGTGGATTCGGCGCAACTGGAATGAGGAGGAATGGCGATGAGTAGCGGCAGCGGCATATCAGCACAGGACATAAGGACTTATATTCATGGCGGCTGCACCGCAGAGCAGGCAGATTACATAGAACAGCTGCTGCTAGAGGATGAAGCCATTTTTGCGGAGTACATGAAAGAGCTTGAGCGGCTGCAGGATCGTCTGCCACAGCTGGACAATCCGGTCTCGTTTGCCGAGCGGGTCATGGCCAGTCTGCCGGTCGGCAATAACACAGCAGCGTCCGGCAAAAAGGCTGGGCAGCGCTGGTATGAGCACACCTTTTTCCATTACGCGCTGGCCGCAAGCATTACACTCCTGATTCTGTTTTCGGGTGCTTTCGACAAGCTGACCGCTGAGCGGTCGCTGCTGCTGGACCAAGGCTCAACTCCTTCGTACAGCGATGAGGCGATGAAAGCGGCCACCGGCTGGCTGGACAGGTTGAAACAGTGACGAACCGCACGGCTTCAGACCTTGGATTTGAATGATAATACAGAAAGGATGAACAAATATGCCGGATCCTCAGCGGAGCAGGCTGCTGGCGCTGCTTTTGAATATGGTGCCTGGTCTCGGGTTCTTTTATTGGAATAGGAAATTTGCTGGATTTTTATATATGCTTATGTTTTTTGGCGGTATACTAGGTGGAGCGATTCTGGGCGCCATCATCGGCGATGAGGATTTCTTTTTGTTGATGACGTTTTTGGGGGCGGTGGCAGTATGGGGCATCAGCATGCTGCATCTCCTGCTCAGGCTGCTCAGCAGTCAGAATGCTTATTATCCGCCTGCGGGTTACCCCTATGCTCCTCCCGGGGAAGGCGGCGGAGCAGCTTACCCGGGAGCATTCCCGGATTATGAGCAGCATATTCCGCAACCGGTATACAGGAAGAGTGAAAAGCTCAATACAATTCTGCTTTCGTTCATACCGGGATTGGGCCATTTATACATGGGCCTGATGCAGCGGGGGCTATCGTTTCTGCTCACCTTTTTCGGCATTGGTGTTGTGACTTTCTTTGCCGCTGTTATCACGGGTGCAGGGAGCTTTCTTGTCTTTCTCGGCATTCTGCCTGTCATCTGGCTTTACTGTGTTTTTGACGCTCTCCGGTACATTGAGTACAAGCAGGCGGGAAACATACTGAGCGACCGCACCCTGTTCGAGGAGTTTGAGCTCGGAAGAGCCGGCGGCCGGCGCAGCAAGGTGCTGGCCATGATCCTATCTGCCTTTCCGGGGGCGGGGCAAATGTATCTCGGACTGCAAAAGCGCGGGTTGCAGCTCATGTTATTGTTTGTCGGAGGAATTTATATCCTTGATGTCCTTAGGCTGAGCGTGTTTTTGTTCCTGATTCCCGTGATCTGGTTCTACAGCTTTTTTGACGGACTGCAGCAGGCAAGCCGCTATGAGCGGGAGCCGCTGGAGGATAGGCCGATTCTGGATATGTTTGCACAGCACCAGAAGCTGCTCGGTCTGATATTGCTTTGCATGGGTCTGTACTTTGTAATGATGAACATGGTTGTGCCGTTTATTGATGTGCGTTTTCCGGACCTGCGCCTGCAGGAGCGGATCGATACTCATCTGCGTACGGTGATCGTTTCCGTCGTGCTGATCGGAGGAGGAACAAAGCTGCTCATGGGCAGCAGGAAGAGTGCAAGCTGAAATAGACATCGCATCGTCAGCAGGGCTGAACGGTAATGCTTTTGCCAAGCTTGGAGAAGCTTAAACCTGGAACGTCATGCAGGTAAAACCGCTCAACAACCTATCGTTGAGCGGTTTTTTTAAAATATTAAGTGCCTTAAAATGTGGAAGCCAGCTTTTTCGCCCGCTCGATCGCTTCCTCTTTGATGGCCTGTGCCCGGTCTGGCTGGGCGTTCATGCCTTCCACGAACAGCGCCTCGAACGAAGGGATGCCGAAGAAACCGCTTATAATTCGCAAATAGCGGCTGCCGGATTCCATTTCCTTGGCAGGCCCTTCGGAATAAACGCCGCCGTTGGCTTGAATATGCAGCATTTTTTTATCTGTCAGCAGCCCAACCGGTCCTTCAGAGGTGTACCGGAACGTTTTGCCTGCAACACAGACAGCATCCGTATAAGCCTTCAAAATGGGAGGAAACGAAAAGTTCCACATCGGGTTCACAATGACATATTTGTCGGCACTGACGAACTGATCGACGATTTCGCCAAGCCGTTTCACCTTGGTTTGTTCATCATTGGTCAACTGATCAAACGCTGTGCCTGCCGCCAGCTTCCCCCAGCCGCTGAACACATCGGCATCAATATGGGGCACATGGATTTTGTATAAATCCAGATGCTCAACCCGGTCCTGCGGATGGGCTTCCTGATAGGCTGTACGAAAAGCTTCTCCGACCGCCATACTGTAGGAGTTATGATGATCATGCGGGTGGGCCGTAATGTATAGAACCGTTGCCAATTCAATTCGCTCCCTTGCTTCATTTTTGCTTTCCCTGCTAGTGTGAACCATGTATGGTTTTTTTATGATAACCATATCCTAAAAATAGGACAGGGCTAACATAAAATTGTTTAATTATTACCTCTGGATAATTTGAATAAGGTTGCCGCAAGTATCATCGAAGATAGCCATTGTAAAATCGCCCATTTTTGTCGGCTCCATCGTAAACCTCACGCCATTATCCAATAATCTTTTGTATTCATTATGAATATCTGCAACGCCAAACATTGTTGCGGGGATGCCATCGGCAACTAACTTCTTTTGATACTCTTTGGCGGCAGGATGGTCATTCGGTTCGAGCAAAAGCTCGGTACCGTCTGGATCATTGGGAGAAACAAGCGTTATCCACCTGAATTCTCCGACGGGAATGTCATGCTTTTTTACAAATCCCAGCGTTTCTGTGTAAAACTCCAATGCCTTGTCTTGATCCTGAACGAATAAACTGGTAACAATGATTTTCATACTGTTTTTGCCTCCTTTGATAATTTGCGATGTTGGTGCTCTGCTAACAATCTGGCTCCAATCTGAAAAAAACATACATTCGTTAGAAGGTCTTTAAATATAATAACATTTGTATCGCTGACGACCATTGTATTTACCGGCTATATATCAACAATAACGTTCAACAGTGCCTGAAAATAAAAAAATGGCGCTCCCAAGCAGCAGGGAACACCAATAATAGGACTATTTTTGCAGCAGCAGCGATCTGTAGACCGTCTCGAATAAAAATTCAAAGGCCTCCAAATGCTTTTTCGCTTCAAACGCGTCGCGGCCCCAGGCATAAATGCCGTGATTGCGCAGCAGAATGCCGGGAACCTTCTCATCCAATACACCGGGCACCAGCTTGGCGATGGCAGAGATATCCGCATAGTTGGGCAGCACAGGAACGGAAACCGCCGCATTTTCCTCCCAAATGTTAAAAGCCTTGATCAGCTCAATGCCCTGCAGCGGTACTGCGCCCTGTTCTCCGTAATATTCGGAAATCAGGTTGTTAAACACGGTATGTACGTGGAAAACAGCGCCACAGCCTGTCAGGCGGTAAATTTCGCAGTGAATCAGCGTCTCCGCGCTCGGTTTGAGACCGGTGGTCTCTGCCGGGCGCCCTTCCTGGTCCACGATCAGAAAATCCTCCGGGGTCCGTTTGGTTTTGTCCTTACCGCTGGCCGTAATGGCAAAGTGGAACCGGTCGCCATCGATGTCCCCTACACGCATGGACAGATTGCCGCTTGTGCCCGGAAACCAATTGCGGGCGGCGAACAGCTCCTTCACGTCCGCCAGTTCCTCAAGCACGCGCCGTTTTTCCTCGGCAGGGATATTGACTAAGCTCACTTACAGCACTCCTTTCTGCTGTTTTAATTTCAAATCGGCGACGATATCGTCAAACGTCTCAAACGGAACATGGGGCACGTCCAACTCCACGCATTTGGCGGTCAGAATAGAGCGGGAGTAGACGAGATCGGCAATTTTCGCCCCTTCAAAATCGGTCAGGCTGTCCCCGATCAGGATCCGGTGCCAGCGGTCTGCGGGAAAACGCCGCATGACGGTAGTTTTGCACATGCCGCAGCCATTCTTGAACGTGTTGCTGCACTGGTTGTCGCAAGGATGGGGCCAGGTGATGTGGATATGATCTCCGGAAAAATCGGCACCGTTGCAAAACATATGATCATGCGGGATGCCGAAAGGCTCCAGCAGCGGATCGATAAAAAAGTCCATGCCTCCGCTGGTAACAAAAAATTCGATCTCCTGCTCTCGCAAATAGTCCTGGAAGCGTCCAAAGCCTTCCCGGATGCCGGCTTGTCCGAGCACGAACCGCACAATCTCCTCCTTCCGGGATGAAGGGAGAAGAGCGAACATCGCGCCGACACCTTCACGGATAGAAATCCGCTGCAGAACGATATCGTCCATAATCCGTTCATAACCAGGCGGGCGGAAATGCTTCATAATGGCGACAATATTGTCGCTCACAGTGATTGTGCCGTCAAAATCACAAAAGATGACGGGCTTTTTCGCTGTTGTCATCGTTCTCCTCCCCATAATTGCAAAGCAGACTGCAGTTCAGGATGGGAGGCAGCATATTCGGCGAGCGGAATGTTTTGTCCCGCAGCTTCAATCGCCTGCATGAAAGCGCGGCCGCCGGCTTCCGTACCCATCGGATGGCCGTGGATGCCACCGCCGGCGTTGATCACGACATCCTGGCCGAAATCACGTAAAATTAAAGGCACAAGCCCTGGATGAATCCCTGCCGAAGGTACGGGAAGACTCGTTTTCATAGGCAAATCCGTACGAAGCAGCTCGTCCCGAATGGCCATGTTCTCTTCGCGCGGCATCGTAACCGACCCGTATGGGGAAGGGAAGAGCACCAGATCCGCCCCGGCCAGACGCATGAGCTGCCCGAGCAGCACGGATGCCGAAATGCCATAATAAGGGGACGGGTAAAAGGCACCCGCGAGCGCCGGGTGTGCTGCAATGGGCACGTTGATGTCCGGGTCGGAGCTGAGCTCATGCAGGACATCGTAGCCGTAAGCCAGCACATTGAACAGAAGCGCATTTGCCCCGGCCTGCACCGCTTTGATCGCCTGGCTCCTAAGCTGGGATGTAGGTCCTGTCAGGTTGGCGGCGTAAAGCAGCTTTCTTCCCGTCTCGCGGCCGGCTTCCTCAGCTGCTTTGAGACAAGCCTCAACACGCTTTTCGATCGGGGTCAGCTCGTTCTCGAACAGGATTTCGTCATCCTTGATCAGATCGACACCGCCCAGCGCCTGCTTTACAAATTGCTCTTTCAGCTCCTCCAGGTTCAATCCGATGACGGATTTGAAGATGCTCATGAACAGGGGGCGGTCGTGCACATCCAGCAGGTCACGTACTCCCTGAATGCCGAAGCGCGGGCCAGGGAAGGCGGACATAAAGCGCTCCGAGAAATCGAGCTTTGTCAGCTTGATGCGACCGTCCATCGATATTTTGCCAAATACCGTAACGAGCAGTGCCGGAATGTCCGCACTGAAATTGATATCAGGATAAGCAATGGTCAGATCAGCATAGCGCTGTCCCGGACCATGGTCCGCCACTTCTACATTGATGACTTGACCCAAATGCTTTTGCATGGCTTCACGCTTCGTCTGCGGCAGCTCCGTCCAACTTCCGACGGTCATACCTACCGCGATCGACTCGGCTTTTTTCTTAAAATCCGCTTTGTCGTCATATACACGGTAGGTTGCCTGGCAATAGCTCATTCAATTCCCTCCTTTAACGCATCTCCCATCTCACGGGAACGTTCGGCGCAGCGGTTGACGGCACTGATGACTGTTTCAAAAAAGTCGCCTTCATCCAGCTTTTGCAGAGCGGCAACTGTGGAACCGTTAGGCGACATGATTTTTGCGCGCAGTGCGGATGGCTCTTCTTTAGTCAACTGTACCATTCGGGCAGCTCCGAGCACGGTTTGTACCGTCAGCTCTCGGCACTGCTCTGCTGTCAGTCCCCCGCGGATCCCGGCGGCCATCATGGCTTCCATCAAGTAATAGACATAAGCAGGGCCGCTGCCTGAAATGCCTGTGAGGATTTCCATTTTTTCCTCCTCAATGACAGTGACGGTGCCGACGGATTCGAACATTTGCAGCACGCTGGCGTGCTGCTCAGGGGAGATCTCCTTGGAAAAGGTGATGCCGGTGGCCCCAAGCCCGATTGAGCTGGAGGTGTTCGGCATCGTACGGGCAATCGGCTGCTTGCGGCCCAGCAGCTGCTGCATGGTACGAATGGACAGTCCGGCGATCACGGAGATGAGCAGCTGATCTTCAGACAGCAGAGGGGCCAAAGCTTTCAACGCTGCGCCTGCATCCTTCGGCTTCATGGCAAGCACGATGATCGGCGCCCGGCGCAGCAGCTCTTCCTTGGCAGCATCATCATTCTGTGTCAATACACCGTAACGTGTCTTGAGCTCCAGCAGTCTTGCCGCATTGCTGCGGTTGATTACGGTAATCCCCGCAGGACGCACCACCTGGCGGGCGATCATACCCTTGATCAGGGATTCGGCAAGCGAGCCTGCACCCGAGAAAACGATTTGCTGTGAAATTAAGGTTTTTGGTGTAGATTCACACATAGCTTAATGATACCTCCTGATTATTCGCGGATTTGTCCGCCGCCGCGGACGATATATTTAACAGATGTAAGGGCAGGCAGACCCATCGGTCCGCGTGCATGCAGCTTCTGCGTGCTGATGCCGATCTCCGCCCCGAAGCCGAATTCGAAGCCATCGGTAAAGCGGGTGGAAGCATTGTGATAAACCGCCGCCGCATCAACCTCCTGCAGAAAACGCGCGGCATTCGCCTCATTTTCGGTAATAATGCATTCGGAATGCATCGTACCGAAGCGGGCAATATGCCCCAGAGCTTCATCCAGACTGGCTACAACCTTCACGTTCAGGATGTAGTCATTATACTCGGTGGCATAGTCTTCATCAGTGGCCTGCAAAGCAAATGGCACCAGTTCCCGCGTTCTGTCGCATCCGCGCAGCTCCACACCCGCTTCCCGGAAGCGTTCTGCCAACCGGGCCAGATGGTCCGCTGCAAAATTCTCGTGAACAAGCAGCGTCTCCATCGAGTTGCAGACAGAGGGGCGCTGCACCTTGGCGTTGAGCGTTATCCGTTCCGCCATCGCCGGATCAGCCGAAGCGTCCAGATACGTATGGCACACTCCAGCGCCGGTCTCAATCACGGGCACGGTGGCATTTTGCACTACATTTTGGATCAAGGATCTGCCCCCTCGCGGAATAATGACGTCGATCAGTCCGTTCAGCTTCAGCATTTCGTCAACAGAAGCTCTGTCCGCATCCTCAATAACCTGCAGCGCATCCCGCGGAATGGCTGTAGCGTCGAGCGCTTCATGCAGTATTTCCGCCAGCTTGCGGTTGGAGGACAGGGCGGCTGAGCCGCCGCGCAGCACGACCGGGTTGCCAGTCTTCAGACACAGCCCGGCCGCATCCACCGTTACATTGGGGCGGGCCTCATAGATGATGCCGATCACGCCGAGCGGTACCCGGATCTTTTCAATATGAAGACCGTTCGGTCTGTCCAGAACCTCCAGCGTATCGCCGACCGGATCGGACAGGCTGGCAATTTGCCGCAAACCTTCAGCGATGCCTTCAATCCGTGTTTCCGTCAGCTTGAGCCGGTCGAGCAGCGACTCCGAGGTCCCGTTTGCGAGGCCGCGCCGCAGATCGTCTTCATTCGCCGTAATCAGCTCCTGCCGGCGCTGTACAAGCGCTTCGGCCATGGTCAGCAGCGCCTCGTTCTTTTGCTGTGTGCTGAGCTTGTTTAACGCCCCGGCTGTCGCTCTTGCCAGTGACGCTTTATCCTTTACTTCACTCATTTCCGTTCAACCTCCTATAAGTAATATCCGACAAGGCCAACCTTGCCTTCAAAGTGTAATCCACTCATCCCGGTGAATGACCTCAAGCCTGTGAATGGTCCCGATTTTTCCGATGACGTCTCCGCTTGGCAGACCCAAAATCGACCGGAGCTGCTCATCATCATAATTGACGATGCCTCTCCCAAGGATGCGCTTTTCCTGTCCGACGACTTCAACGACATCACCGGCATTGAACGTTCCCTCCACACTGACGACTCCTACAGGCAGAAGACTGTGGCCGTCGTGAAGCAGCGCATTTTCGGCCCCGGCATCGACATGCACGGTTCCGAGAGGGGTGGACATAAAGCCGAGCCACTGCTTTTTCACAGGCAGGGAAGAGAGATGTGTATCAAAATAAGTGCCTCGTCCCGTGCCTTCAACGCTGCGCAGCAGATCTCCGGGCTCCGCTACCCGGCCCACGAATACCGGCACACCGCCGCGTACCGCCACCTTGGCGGCCTCCACCTTGGAGCGCATGCCGCCCGTGCCCACGGACGAGCCGGAGCCGCCGGCAATCTCGTAAATTTCCTCCGTAATTTCTTCAATTCTGTCAAAGCGGACCGCCTGCGGATGCTTGCGCGGATCCGCGGTGTACAGGCCGTCCATATCTGTAATGATGCTCAAGTGAGCGGCTTTGGACAGGTTAGCGACGAGGGCGGACAGCATATCATTATCGCCGAACTTCAGCTCGTCGACCGACACGGTGTCATTTTCGTTGAAAATGGGGATCACCCGCTGCTGCAGCAGCTCCTCCATCGTGCGGCGCGCATTGTTCATCCGCTTGCGGATGAGGAAATCGCTGCGTGTCAGCAGGATCTGGGCTGTTGTAATCCCGTGGCTGCCAAAGGCCTGCTGGTAAGCCTGCATAAGCAGGGCCTGGCCTACTGCGGCGGCGGCCTGCTTCTCATGCAGCTGCTTCGGGCGGAAGCGGTAGCCGATCTCCCTGAAACCTGCCGCAACAGCGCCTGAGGTTACGAGCAGCAGCTCGTGGCCTTCGGCATGCAGGGCTGCCATTTCGGCCGCAAAGAACGAGATCGCATCCCTGTTTAACCCTCCTTCATCTCCGGTCAGCGAGCTGCTGCCGATTTTGACAACAATACGTGAAGACATGGTATGCACTTCCTTCAATGGAATAGAATCAGCTAAAGTTGCAACAAAAAAACTTCCGTCCTTAGCAAAGGACGAAAGTTTTGAGCTTCCGCGGTACCACCTTTATTGATGATTGGCATCATCCGACTTCATTCCTGTAACGTCAGAGGACGTCCTGCGGATGCAGGCCGCTCGGGGGTAGGGTTCGGAGAGGGTAAACGGTAAATTCTCACAGCCTGTCGGAATTTACTCTCTGGTCGCCACCGGTTCTCTTACTGGCCCCGTCATTGCGTTTAATGTTTTGAATTTGCCTGTTTACGAAATCATGCCCGAGTTATCATCAAGAATATCACGGCCGCCGCATTTTGGCAAAAGGATTAACATCCCGTCCTCGCTATCAGCGGAACAGGTTCAAACGGCCGATTCGCTGCGCGGCTTCCACCAGCCGTTCCTCCGTGCTCAGCAGTCCGACACGCACGTAGCCCTCGCCGTGGCTGCCGAAGCCGATGCCGGGAGCGACAGCGACCTTGGCCTCACGCAGGAGCAGCTCCGCGAAGGAAGCGGACGTAAAACCTTCCGGCACCGGCAGCCAGCTGAAGAACGAGCCCTTCGGAGCCTCTGCTTTCCAGCCGATGTCTCCAAGCGCCTGGAAGAAGGCGTTGCGGCGCAATTCATAACGGCCAACCAGCTCTGCGACGCAGTCCTGCGATGACGTTAGAGCCGCGGCGGCAGCTTCCTGAATGCCGCCGAACAGGCTGACATACATATGATCCTGCAGAAGATTGATTTGGGAGATGATATCCGCGTTGCCGAGTGCGAAGCCGACGCGCCAGCCTGCCATGTTATAAGTTTTGGACAAAGTATAAAACTCTATGCCGACCTCTTTGGCGCCTGCAGCTTGCAGAAAGCTGACCGGACGCTCGCCGTCAAAGCCGATCGCCCCGTAAGCGAAATCGCTGGCCACCACAATTTGATGGCGTCTGGCAAACTCCACGGTCTCTTCATAGAAGGAGAGCGGGGCCGTCGCCGAAGTCGGATTGTTCGGATAATTCAGGTACATCAGTTTCGCTTTCGCCCGGTCCGATTCCGGGATACTCTCATAGTCCGGAAGATACCCGTTCCGTTCCAATAGGGGCATGAATGCCATGTCCGCTTTGGCCAGCGCAACGCCAGACCAGTAATCGGGGTAGCCAGGATCAGGAACGAGGCAGAGGTCACCGGGATTCAGCAAAATCTGGGGCAGCTCCACGAGCCCAGTCTTGCCACCGAAGAGGATGGCGACCTCCGTATCCGGGTCAAGCTGCACCCCGTAATCATCGAAGTAGCGCTGCGCGATGGCTTCCTTGAGGAAACGGTAGCCTGTAAATGGTGAATATTTATGATAAAGCGGATTGGCGGCCGCCTGCTGCAGCGCCTTGACGATATGCTCCGGTGTTGGCGTATCCGGGTTGCCCTGGCCGAGATTGATGACATCATGGCCCGCGGCAATCTCCCGATTGACATTCTGAACGAGTGTCGCAAAAAATTGCGTCGGGAGCTGTGTCATCACATCCGCTACAGGTATGGAAAAAGCGGAATGTTTGCTGCTCGAAACCTCATTGTTCATGGAACTGTACACGACCTTTATGTTCAATTTTGATTAAAGATTAATCTATCATTATATAACCGGGTTGTATAGAGGGAATTAAGCATATCCTGTTGCACGCCGGGGCTTGCCGGGATATGATGATACAAATGTTGATATGCAGACAGATGCGGTCACCGGAGCGGCGTCTGCGAAGGGAGAAAACGATGTCTACTGATACAAGCAAATCTGTCAATATTGTTTTGGTACAGGCTGATATCACGCTTGGCGAGCCAGCCGTCAACCGCCGTCATATGGAGCAGCTGATGGAGCAGGCCATGACGGCTGATCACAAACCTGATGTGATCGTACTGCCGGAAATGTGGAATACCGGTTATGCCCTGGAACGGATTCATGAGCTGGCAGATAGGGAAGGAACGGAAACAAGAGAATGGGTATCCGGCTTCGCGCGCAGGCATCAGGTGAATGTGGTGGCAGGCTCGATCGCGGAGAAAAAAGTGGACGGCGGCATCTACAACACAACCTATGTATTTGACAGAAGCGGCAATACGGCTGCTTCATACTCGAAAATTCATCTGTTCCGGCTGATGGATGAGGAGAAATATTTGCAGGCCGGAAGCGAGCCCGTGCTGTTCGAGCTCGACGGCGGCATGAAGGCTGGTGCATCGATTTGCTACGATATCCGCTTTCCCGAGCTTGGACGCAAGCTGGCGCTGGCGGGAGCCGGCATGCTGATCGTGCCTGCGGAATGGCCGCATCCGCGGCTGCATCACTGGCGGACGCTGCTGACGGCAAGAGCCATTGAAAACCAGATGTATGTCATTGCCTGCAATCGGGTGGGCACGGGGGGGACAACGGAATTTTTCGGCCATTCGATGATTATCGACCCATGGGGAGAAGTGATCGCCGAGGGAGGTGAGCAGGAGGAGCTCGTCACCGGGACGATCCATCCGGAGCTGGTCAAGGAAGTACGGGGACGCATTCCGGTATTTGAAGACCGCCGTCCGTCCTTGTACCAATTATACATGGAAAACGAAATTATTCCTTACTCGGCCAAGTATCATGATAAATTAGTAGATATCTGGTACCGGGCGGTTTGCCGGACGCACACTTTTTTGACGGATGAGGACATTCATTTTTATCATGAAATGGTTCGGAATGGGATACTGGAGGAAGTCGAGATTTGGATGGAATTGAACGAGGCTAAAGAGCCGGCAGGTTTT
Source organism: Paenibacillus jiangxiensis (assembly GCF_046098255.1). Classification (NCBI taxonomy): domain Bacteria; kingdom Bacillati; phylum Bacillota; class Bacilli; order Caryophanales; family Paenibacillaceae; genus Paenibacillus; species Paenibacillus jiangxiensis. Next base: position 11,402 of record NZ_JBJURI010000048.1, on the reverse strand, counting down.
ATCGGACTGGATGAATCCAAGATAGAGATGCTGTTCGTTGACCCTGGCTTTCACGGGAAGGGCATTGGCACCCGACTCATCAAGCATGCAGAAAAAATAAAGGGGCCCAATCTTCAGGTTGATGTCAATGAGCAGAACGAAGGAGCATACGCGTTCTACAAACGGTATGGATTTGTCCTGACGGGACGCTCCGAGCTGGACGGTTCCGGACGTCCCTTTCCTCTCCTGCATCTGGAACTGAAAAGTTGAAATTGTCGATGTTCATATGAATCGCTGCTGGATCCAATGATTATACGGCAAAGTTTCAATCGGCAAAGTTTCAATTTATCTGTTTCAGATACAGTTTAAAAGTGTATTATAATAGTATCCCGAACCAGGAGGTGGATTACGATGGACATCCAGAGTGGAAACGTACTGGAACTGAGGGACCGAAGGATCAGGCTTCCGAACACAAGCAGACAAGCTGTGGGCGGGGATTATGAAATGGGCTTTGCGGAGGATATAGGACCGCCGCTCTGATGAAAGGCTGAAATTTCAGCCACACAGCGTTACAGTCAGTCGGTCGACAGCACCTCTCACGAATGATGAATTCTGGGAAAGAAGTGATGAGCGATGGACAAAGTAAATTTGCCGAGCAAGATTAAAGTGACAAGGCGACGCTTATATAAGAGAGCATTGAGGCCCCTTCTGAGAAGGAAGTTTCTTACCGGATAGCCATGTGTCGCAACAGCGAAAACGGTAAGAAAAACGTCTATCGACGTAGATTCGCAGAAGACAGACCGCATTTAGCGGAAGTTTTTCTTGCGATATTAGGATGACGTACTTTCAAAGAGGGAGACCGTGTTAGAAGAGTAAAGCCGTTTGCACATCCGCTTATGCGGGTGCTGCAGACGGCTTTTTCGCTGCCTTCATAAAAGAAATCAGGAGCTGGCTAAACCCCGGGTCAAGAGCCGGAACGGGGCAGTGACAGCCCGATCGACAATTGGCTCACCGTTTCCTTGAAAGTATCGATAAACGCTTCAGCCGCTTTCGAGAGATAACGTCCGTTCCGGTAAGCGATCACCAGGGTGCGGCTTGGAGCCGGGGCGGCGAGCTTCAGGTATACCGGCACGAATTCGCTGCTGGCGGCGCGGGCGATAAAGCGCGGCACGAGGGTGATGCCCATGCCTGTAGCGACAAGGGACTGCACTGTCTCCATATTGGTGCTTTCAAACACAACCCGCGGCTCAAAGCCGGCCTGATGGCATAAATCCATCGTCAGCTTCCGGAAGCCCTGTCCTTTCTTAAGCACGACAAAAGGCTCATCCGCAAGCTCTTCCAGCCTGACCGTCTGCGGCTGCTTCCCATCGGCTCGCTTGGCCAGCGGATGCCCTGGCGGTATGGCGAGGTCGATGATCTCTTCCCCAATCGGGACATAGGACAGGGAGGGCTCGACCAGCGGAAGGGAGAGCAGGCTCAAGTCGGTCTGTCCGTTCGCCGTTTTCTTCTCCAGATTCATGGAGGAGTCCTCAAGCAGCGTAATCTCGATATCGGGGTGCAAATGCTTGAAGGCAGGCAGCACATGCGGCAGCAAGTGGGAGCCGGTGATCGGCATGCTGCCGACGACAACTTTGCCTTTGCGCAGCTGTGAGATGTCATCCATTTCCTGCCGCAGCACCTCCATGGCGTCGACAATTTTCTGTGCTTTTTCCACAAACACCTCGCCGGCATGGGTTAGCTCTACTGCGCTCGTATTGCGCTGAAACAAAAGCACTCCGAGCTCTTTCTCCAGCTTGGAAAGCTGCTGGCTCAGCGAAGGCTGCGCGATATGAAGCTTCTCCGCTGCCCTGGAGAAATTCCGCTCGGAGGCGATCTGAAGCGCGTACTGAAGCTGCCTGAATTCCATAGGAGCAATCATCCTTTTTAAACCTTGATATACTGCTTTCCTTATTATATCTGAATTGAGGCAGTCCGACTACAGAGGTTATAGTCTCAGCCTATCACTCCTATAGATATTATATCTTGGATCAATCAATACGGAGATGATATATTCATGTCAACAAGAGACGGCGCTGCCGCCCGCTCAAAATGTACGTAACCAACAGGGGTGATTAGAATGAGCAAAAAGACAATGTTTGAAAAAATTTGGGATAATCACGTCATTCATCAGGAAGAGGGCAAGCCAAGCATTTTATACATCGATCTGCACCTGGTGCACGAGGTGACCTCGCCGCAGGCTTTTGAAGGGCTGCGCCTGAGCGGCCGCAAGGTGCGCCGTCCGGAGCGCACGTTTGCGACGATGGACCACAATGTGCCGACAAAGGACCGCTTTAACATTACGGACCCGATTTCCAAGCAGCAAATTGACACGCTGACTCAAAACTGCCGTGATTTCGGCGTAACCCTGTATGACCTGAACACGCTCGATCAAGGCGTGGTGCACGTCATGGGACCGGAGCTGGGCCTGACGCATCCGGGTAAAACGATCGTCTGCGGCGACAGCCACACCTCCACGCACGGCGCCTTCGGCGCACTTGCCTTCGGGATCGGAACGAGCGAGGTTGAGCACGTGCTTGCGACTCAGTGTCTGCAGCAAGCCAAGGCCAAAACGATGGAGGTTCGCTTCGTCGGCAAACGCAAGCCTGGCGTTACGGCGAAGGATATGATTCTTGGCGTGATCGCCAAGTACGGTACTGACTTTGCCACAGGTTATGTTATCGAATACACCGGCGAGGCCATTCGCGAGCTGAGCATGGAAGAGCGCATGACGATCTGTAACATGTCCATTGAAGGCGGTGCCCGTGCCGGGATGATCGCTCCGGATGAGACGACGTTCGAATACCTGCGCGGACGCGAGCATGTACCGCAAGGAGCAGCCTTTGATCAAGCAGTGGCAGAGTGGAAGAATCTCGTGACCGATGAAGGCGCGCAGTTCGACACAGTTGCGGAATTTGATATGGATTCTCTCATCCCGCAGGTAACCTGGGGAACGAGCCCTGGTATGGGTACGGACATCACGGCCAAGGTTCCCAACCCTGCCGAGATGACTACGGAAAACGAACGCAAAGCCGCCGAGAAGGCGCTTGAATATATGGGGCTGACACCGGGAACACCGATGACGGATATTGAAATTGACTATGTGTTTATCGGTTCCTGCACGAACGGCCGGATTGAGGACCTGCGCGCCGCGGCCGAGGTAGCCAAGGGTTACAAGGTTTCCGACAAAGTAACGGCCATTGTCGTTCCCGGTTCCGGACGTGTCAAACAGCAGGCGGAGCAGGAAGGCCTCGACGTTATCTTCAAGGAAGCCGGCTTCGAATGGCGCGACGCAGGCTGCAGCATGTGTCTGGCGATGAATCCGGACGTATTGCAGCCGGGACAGCGCTGCGCCTCGACTTCCAACCGCAACTTCGAAGGCCGTCAGGGACGCGGCGGACGCACGCATCTCGTATCACCTGCCATGGCTGTCGCAGCAGCGATCCACGGACGTTTCTATGATGTGCGCGGCTGGGAATTCAAGCAGGAAGTTGTCAGCTAAGACACGGGAGGAGAGAGATTAATGGAAGCATTCAACACTTTAAACGGTATAGTAGCCCCGGTAGACCGGGTCAATGTCGATACAGACGCCATTATTCCTAAACAGTTTCTGAAGCGGATTGAACGCACCGGATTCGGACAATTTCTGTTCTATGAATGGCGTTTTGACGAACAAGGCAACGTAAATCCTGATTTCGAGCCGAACAAGGAACGCTATCAGGGGGCGTCCGTCCTCATTTCCCGCGCCAATTTCGGATGTGGTTCCTCCCGTGAGCACGCGCCGTGGGCCATTATGGATTACGGGTTCAGATGCGTCATTGCTCCGTCGTTCGCCGATATCTTCTATAACAACTGCTTCAAAAACGGAATTCTCCCGATCAAATTGTCGGAGGAGCAGGTCGAGGAACTGTTCCAGCGGACTGCGGCTCATGACGGCTACCGTTTGAATGTGGATCTGGAGAACAAAACGATCACGGACGAATACGGCCTGCATATCGATTTTGATCTGGATGAGCATCGCAGACAGTTCCTGCTGCAGGGTCTGGACGACATCGGGCTGACGCTTCAGCATGAAGATAAAATTGCCCTTTATGAAGAGCAAATCGCCAAGAAAGCATTCGTATAATTGTTTTCGAAGATTCCAGAAAGTACAAACTTCTTGGTATAAGCTTCCTGGAATCGCAAGAAAAACTACCTCTAAGCGCGGTCTGTCTTCAGCGAATTGCGTCGATAGACGTTTTTCTTACAAATATCCGTAGTGCCGCAAGTGCAGGTAGAATCTGCGCTTGCGGTTTTTTTGTCAAAAAAATAAAAAAACGTACATACTTACGCGCAACATTTGGCAGCTTTTGGCGTCTAACAGATTATGAGGATAGCTCCAACTGCAGCGAGGGGATCCAAGAGCATATTAATAAGGAGAATCAGGATGAAAAAATACGGATGGCTGCTTTTTTTGGCATTTTGGTTATGTTTTATCCCTTCTTTTCACAAGGCCGAGGCGGCAGGCGTGAATCTGTTTTTGGACGGTGAGCGGCTGAATGTGTCCGGAGACACGTCGGGAGAAATGGTGAACGGAAAAGTGATGGTTCCGCTGCGCGTCATCGGCGAGGAGTTGGGCTACAAGTTTGAGTGGGAGCCCAAGGAGTACAAAGTAATAGTACATAAGAGCAATGCCGATGTATCCATGTATGTTGGTCGGACAACGGCGTATGTGGGAAATGAGGAAGTGCAGCTGGATTCTCCACCGCTGCTGCGGGGAAGCTCAACACTGGTTCCGCTGCGATTCGTGGGAGAGCAGCTCGGTTTAAGCGTCAAGTGGGATAATGCCGGCAAAGCGGTGTATCTGCAAAAGCTTGCTGCTACTGAGCCGGACAAGAACAATGGCGGCAACACTGATGACACAGACAAGAACAGCAGCAGCAAGACGGATGAACAAGCTACAGGCCGGGACACGGATGCGGAAACGGGCACAGATGCAGTGGAAAATGCGCGCGAGGTAGACGGAATCAGCTTCGAAGATGGCCGTCTCATCGTATCTGCGGACGAGGGGAGCGATCCGAGTGTATTCACTATGACAAATCCGGAGCGGATTGTCGTTGACTTTAAGGATGCGAAATTTGCCGAGGACCTTAAAGATCAATACTCTGAGGGCAGCGATGGCGCCAGAGTGATTGAGGTGAACACCAACGATGATGTGCAGTTTCTCCGTTTTGCACAGTTTAATGATGGTGAATCGGCAGCAAGAATTGTGCTCATGCTGAATGGTGCGAAGGGATACTCTGTGGCTCAGGAGAACGGGGAATATGTCATTACTCTGAACGACTCTCCGGGTACACCTGCGGATCAAGCGGTGAACACACCGGCGGTGCCTTCCAATCCGGCAGTGCCATCCGGTCAGGATGGACGTTGGTTGGTGCTGCTAGATGCCGGTCATGGCGGTAAAGACCCCGGAACGTCCAGTATTACGGGCTGGAAGGAAAAGGAATTCAACCTGGCTGTGGCTTTAAAGGTACAGGAGAGGCTGCAAGGCGACCCGAATATTGAGCTTGTATTGACACGGGATGGGGATACTTATCCGGAGCTGGCGGAGCGTTCGTCAATGGCGAATAGCCTGAATGCAAATGTTTTTGTCTCCATTCATGCCAACAGTGTGACGAAGTCCGCAACCAGTGCACTCGTCAACGGCTCCGAAACCTACTATACCAAGGTTGACAGCAAAGAGTTAGCGACTGTGATGCACAAATATCTGCTGGAAGCGACAGGCTTTAAGGATAACGGCATCAAGGTCAAGAGTCTGCATGTGACCCGTGAGACGAAGATGCCGGCCGTGCTGCTGGAAGCCGGTTATTTGAGCAATGCCGAGAACGAGGCTGCGCTGTATTCGGAAGAGACGCAGAACCGGATCGCGGATGGGATTGTAAGCGGTCTGCGCGAGTACCTTGGCTTATGAGAAGATGAATTAACATAAGAACGGTTATGTCAGCGGAAAAAAACTCTGATATAACCGTTTTTTTGTAATTAAATGCTGGAAAGGAAATGATTCCAATTCACTGAGTCCTAAGGCCTATAAGAGGAAAAAATTATCAGGTACTCGTCGACAACAAGCGCCGTAAAGTACATTAATTTAGTTATCTTGGCATTTATACGCAACTTTTGCCGATGCAAAACGTCTAAAAGGTTGTCCGGCATTGCGTAAGCATGCACAAAGAAGGCTGCGCTGAAGCATGTGGCAAAAATTTTGGAATGGAAGGGTGAAGAATGAAGAAGTTAGGCTTTTTATTGTTTTTATTTGTCTTCATGTGGGCGGCCCCGAATTACGGACACGCAGCGTCGGCCGGTGCGCAAATTGTGTTGGACGGACAGCAGATTAATGTTTCAGGCTCTGCAAAGCCGGAAATCATTAACGGTACGACGATGGTGCCATTTCGGGTCATTTCTGAAAATTTAGGCTACAGCGTAAACTGGAATCAGGAGGCAAAGACCGTTCAGGTATCCAATGCCGGTACGGAGATCCAACTCGCGATCGGCAGCAAATCCGCAACCGTCAATGGAAACCGGGTTGCCTTGAACGCTTCTCCTGTTATACGTTCCGGGAGCGCTTTGGTTCCACTCCGCTTCATCGGTGAGCAGATGGGAGTGGACGTAAGCTGGGACGGTTCAACAAGAACCGTAACACTTATTACCCAGAACAGCGGCTCAGGAAGCGGAGTAAATAATCCTCCCGCTTCAGGGAACGACAGCACGGATGGTACCGTGCCGTCGGAAGGTCTTGCACTGGTGAATGGAATCAGCTTCAGTGATAGTCGTATGCTCATCCCTACAACGGGTACTGTAAAGCCGAACACGTTCACGATGGCAGGACCGGACAGGATTGTCATTGACCTGCCCAATACGGCGTTCTCGGATACGTTTGGAGACAGCCTGACTCTCAGCGCGGAGAAGAGCGGGGAGATGGAAGTGGCGAATAACGATAATGTCTCCAAAATCCGCTATGCGCTGTATCAGGATAATCCTTCCACCGTCCGAATTGTCATCGATCTGAAAAAAGCGATGAGCTACAAGGCGTACAATGAAGGCAATGATCTTGTTATCGTTGATCTGATGGAGAAAGGCGCCGGAACAGCAACTCCGGTCGGAGGCGACGGCAAGAAGGTGGTGGTCATCGATGCAGGGCATGGTGACGGCGATCCCGGCGCTTCCAGCAAAAGCGGGAAAAAAGAGAAGGATTTCAATCTGGCGATGGCATTGAAGGTGGAACAGGTACTTAAGCAAAATCCTGATCTGGATGTTGTCCTGACACGCAGTGATGATACATTCCTTCAGTTGAGCGAAAGGGTCAAGATTGCCCAGAACCTCAATGCCGATGTGTTTGTTTCCATTCATGCCAATTCGGCCGGCTCCTCGACGGCAAGCGGCACGGAAACGTATTATCAGCGCAGCAGCAGCAAAGATCTGGCCAACACGGTTCACAAGCATTTGGTTGCAGCGACCCAGCTCACCAACCGCGGAGTCCGTTACGGCAATTTCCATGTCATCCGTGAAACGACCATGCCGGCGGTTCTGCTGGAGGTGGGGTATTTAAGCAACAGCAATGATGCCGCGGCCTTATTCTCGGAAGACTTCCAGAATCGGGTGGCTCAGGGGATTGCAGACGGTATTGAAGAGTACCTCGGGGTGAATTGACCCCTTTTCACGCGAACAGGAGGCTGAGGGATGAAGAAGATAGCTTGGACCGCTTGTCAGCTCGCGCTGATCATCGCCGTCACGGCAGGCTGTGCAGGCAAGCAGGCTGCACCAGCAGCGCCGGCTGCCGCTCCGCCGGCGGATGAACAGCCTGCGCAAGGGGCTCCCGCAGAGGAAAGCGTCAAAGCTCCTGCAGGAGACAAAGCGGAAGCTCCCGTTGAAAATAAGGAAGCTGAGCCGCCTGCAGAAGCGCAGGAATCGGACGCAACCGAAAAGCCGGCAGATAAAGCCGAAGCTGGCAGCATGAGCATTAACGTGTATTATACGAACTCTGATCAAGCCGAGCTGCTGCAGTCCACACAGGAGATCAGCTACCCGAGCGAGCTACAAAAGTATAAGCTGGCATTTCAGGCCTTGCAGCGGAGCGGCAGCGACGGTCAGGTTCCGCTGTGGTCGGAATCGATAGAGATTCAGCATATTCGGTTTGAAAACGGGGCATTGACTTTGAATATCAGCCTTCCTGATGCTGCACGGCTTGGCGCCGGAGGAGAATCGCTGGCACTGGAGGCGCTGACCAATACGATGTTCCAGTTCCCTGAGGTGGACACGCTCGACGTTCTCGTTGACGGGAAAGCGGTGGAGTCGCTGATGGGCCATATGGATCTGGAGCACCCGATCAAGCGAAATAATTGATCTTTATTGCTCTTTTATGGACATAAGGGGTGCATTCCGGCGCAGATAATGATAAACTAAGAGAGTATTTCAGCCTTAAACTGGCTGGACTACCCAAATAATAGTCGTTTCTTTTTCCGGATGATTATTTAGAGTGATCGTCTTGATGCGGGGCATGCCCCCCCATCAGGACGTTTTTTTGTGTAGGAGGTAGGATTCCGTGAATGCAGCAACCGCGCGCCATATTCTTGATACGATCGGCAATATGTTTCCTGACGCCCATTGTGAGCTGAACCACAGCAACGCATTTGAGCTGACGATTGCTGTACTGCTGTCAGCCCAGTGTACGGATGAAACGGTGAATAAGGTAACAGCCGACCTGTTCCAAAAATACAAGACGCCGGAGGATTATTTGGCTGTTCCGCTGGAGGAGCTGGAACAGGATATCCGGAGGATCGGCCTGTACCGGAACAAAGCGAAGCATATTCAAAATCTGTGCCGCATTCTTATTGAGCAGTACGGCGGCGAGGTGCCGAATTCGCACGACAAGCTTGTGCAGCTGCCGGGAGTAGGCCGGAAAACGGCCAACGTCGTCGTATCGAACGCTTTTGGTGTTCCCGCCATCGCAGTGGACACGCATGTCGAACGGGTGTCCAAGCGCCTTGGCTTGGCGGGCTGGGACGACAGTGTGCTGGAAGTGGAAAAAAAGCTGATGAAACGGGTGCCGCGTGACGAATGGACGATCACCCATCACAGACTGATTTTTTTCGGACGGTATCATTGCAAGGCCCAGAATCCGCAGTGTCAGGTATGCCCGCTGCTCGATGTGTGCCGTGAAGGCAAGAAGCGTATGAAAACGTCCCGAATCAGGAAGGATAAGGAACAGGAAACGTCTGTCAAGCGTCAGGTTGCCAAGAAAAGACTACAAACATAAGAGTAGAAAAGGATGAAAGAAAAATGAAGTGCATTTCGGTCTATACGGATAATTTTGGAGCGTTCTCCGATATTTTCGAAGAGGTGCTCAGCAGCAGCCTCTCCGAGAATGAAGAGCGTGAAATGGAAGGGATCACGGTGAGCCATTCCGGCGACGTTCCCGAGCATTATCTGGAACGCATGTCGCAAAAGCCCGAGGTTGTTGTCATGAAGGACAAACAGCGCGGCATCACCATTTTGCAGCATGGTCAGGTATTTGAAATTTTGCTGCCTGTCCTGGAAGAAGCCGTGAACTGAATCGATCCGTTCCACATTAAGCTGCCTGCCGGTCTTTGGGCCGGGGGCGGCTTTTTTGTGCCTTCAAGATGGTAAGGGAGATGGGGCAGCGGTTCTCAGCGGGAGTGATCAGTGCTACAATGTTTCCATACAGAAGCAATCGAAATGAAGGAGTGGAGCCGGACAGATGGTGAAAACGGTTACCGAAAATTTGGAGAGCAAGTCCGGGTCCATGGAACGGATACGGCAATTTTTGCAAAATGCCCAGGATTCCGCCGGAGCGGCTTCTGCTGCCGATCTGCAGCAGAAAGCGGATGCCGGGGAGCTGACCATTGCGTTTTGCGGTCATTTTTCAGCAGGGAAATCTAGTCTCATCAACAGCCTGTGCGGTAAAAAGGTGCTGCCGTCCAGTCCTGTGCCGACCAGTGCGAATGTCGTTTCCATCCGGTCTGGGGAGCCGCGTGCGTTCATATACCGCAGTGGGCGGTCGGAAGCCCCGCTTAAGGTCAGCCTCTCCGATCTGGCGGAATACTGCGTCAATGGCGGCGAGTATTCCGCTGTGGAGGTATGGGACGACGTGCCTGTCCTGGAGGGCGGTGGTGTGCTTCTGGATACTCCGGGGGTAGACTCGACGGACAGAGGCCATGCGCTGGCTACGGATTCGGCGCTGCATTTGGCGGATGTCGTCTTTTATGTGATGGATTATAACCATGTCCAGTCAGAGAACAACTTGACCTTTGCCAAGAGCTTGTCCGATTGGGGCAAGCCGCTCTATCTGATCGTCAATCAGATCGACAAGCACCGGGAGCGCGAGCTGTCCTTTGCCGATTACCGCAAAGCGGTGGAAGAAAGCTTCAGGGCCTGGGAAGTGCGCTATACAGATATTTTGTTTACATCGCTGACGGACAAGAATCATCCGCTTAACCAGCGGGCTTCGCTGGAGCAGTTGATCCGCTCCCTGATCGGAATGAAAGAGGCGCTGGTCAGCCACAGTTTGCGTTCTTCGTTGCATCATTTGGCGGACAGGCATTTTCAGGCCCGTGAGGCGGAACTGGAGGAGGAGCTTGACCGGCTGTTGGAGGACGCTGGGGGTGCGAATGAGGCACAGCGGCAGCAGGCGGAATACGCGCGGCTGAAGCAGGAGACTGAGCTGCTTGAGAAGCTTCCGGAGGCAGAGCATGACCGGATGCGCCGTGAGCTGGAGCAGCTGATTGAGCAGGTGAATCTGACGCCGGCCGTCCTGCGGGATGCCGCTGCCGAATATTTGGAAAGCCGCAGAAGCGGTTTTAAGGCCGGGCTGTTTTTTGCCGGTGGCCGCACGGAGAAGGAGCGGCAGCGCCGGTTGGAAAGACTGACGTCCATGCTGCAGGAGCAGGCGGACGGGCAGCTGCTGCCCCATGTCAGAAGCCAGCTCCGTACCTTCGGCGAGCACCATCAAATATGGGACAGCTCGTATGAGGAGGAGCTGGGTCAGCTGCATCCAGGGATTACGGAGCAATTTGTGGCGGATACGGTGCAGGAAGCGGCCTTATCGCCTGAATATACGCTGAACTATTGCAGGGATTTGCGCGCTGGTGTGGCGGCGCTGTACCGCAGCGCTGTGCGCGGGCTGACCGAGCAGCTGCTGGAGCAGCTGGCCGCGCGCGCAGCCGAACAGCGCGCCGCGCTGGCGGAGCGCATCGCCGCTGCCGCAGCCCGCGCGCAGGCCGCGCTGCGGGCCGAGGCGCTGCGCACGGCGGCCGCGGACCACGCCGCCGCGCTGCGGGCGCTGCTGCCGCCTGCGGGCGGCCTGCTCGCGCCGCTGCCGCACGCCGCGGCGCCCG
>NZ_JBJURI010000047.1:0-35655 GCF_046098255.1 Paenibacillus jiangxiensis | reverse complement strand
GGAACCGTGGTGTAGAGGCCTAACATGCCTGCCTGTCACGCAGGAGATCGCGGGTTCGAATCCCGTCGGTTCCGCCACTATTGCAATAGCTTCAGGAATAAGAACCCAAAAGGGTTCATCGGAATTGAATAAACTTCGTAGTCTCTCACACAGTGAGAGTACCTTGGAGGTTCCGTTTAATAAAGCTAGGGATAAGAATCTGTTAAGGTTCATTTAATCCGTCGGCTCTGCCTGATGCAGGGCTCGGTAGCTCAGTCGGTAGAGCAGAGGACTGAAAATCCTCGTGTCGGCGGTTCGATTCCGTCCCGAGCCACCTTTAACTGAATATGCCGGTGTAGCTCAATTGGTAGAGCAACTGACTTGTAATCAGTAGGTTGGGGGTTCAAGTCCTCTCGCCGGCACCACTTATGGAGGCTTAGCGAAGTGGCCAAACGCAGCAGACTGTAAATCTGTTCTCTTACGAGTTCGGTGGTTCGAATCCATCAGCCTCCACCAGTTTTTAAATGCCATGGCGGTCGTGGCGAAGGGGTTAACGCACCGGATTGTGGCTCCGGCATTCGTGGGTTCAAGTCCCATCGATCGCCCTTTTACATAATGGGGATTAGCCAAGCGGTAAGGCAACGGACTTTGACTCCGTCATGCATAGGTTCGAATCCTATATCCCCAGCCATTTACGAGCCATTAGCTCAGTCGGTAGAGCACCTGACTTTTAATCAGGGTGTCGAAGGTTCGAGTCCTTCATGGCTCACCAGTTTTTTCTAAAATATGCGGTCGTGGCGGAATTGGCAGACGCGCACGGTTCAGGTCCGTGTGGGCTAACCCCCCGTGGAGGTTCGAGTCCTCTCGACCGCACCATATTTTGCGGACGTGGCTCAGCGGTAGAGCATCGCCTTGCCAAGGCGAGGGTCGCGGGTTCGATTCCCGTCGTCCGCTCCATGATCACAATGGCGCCATAGCCAAGTGGTAAGGCAAAGCTCTGCAAAAGCTTGATTCCCCAGTTCAAATCTGGGTGGCGCCTTTACTATGAATGGCCCTTATAAGATGTCCCCTTAGCTCAGCTGGATAGAGCGTTTGACTACGAATCAAAAGGTCGGGAGTTCGAATCTCTCAGGGGACGCCATTACAACTTCATGAAATTGCTCATAAATGAATAACGGGACGTAGCTCAGCTTGGTAGAGCACCTGGTTTGGGACCAGGGGGTCGCATGTTCAAATCGTGTCGTCCCGATCTTGTATTTGCGGGTGTAGTTCAATGGTAGAACTCCAGCCTTCCAAGCTGGTAGCGTGGGTTCGATTCCCATCACCCGCTTTTTGCTTTATCTTAGCGGATTCTTGTCACACCAGTTGTGACACCTTAAATAAGAGAGCCTGTTTCTCCGACAGAGCTCTCTCTTTTTTATTTCCCTTCAACGGGTAAATTCAATTCAATACGGGTGCCATTGCCTGTTGCGGACAGTACACGAAGCCGTCCTCCCGCCCCCCGTGCCCGTTCCTCCATACTGAAAAGGCCTACCCCCTGCCCAGCCTGTCCAGGTTTAAATCCATCCCCCTTGTCTTCTACTGTTACCCTGACTTCAGACTTCCGATCCTCAACAGTTACGGTGGCATCCGATACATCCGCATATTTTGCAATGTTAGTCAAGGCTTCCTGAACAATACGGTAAATGGCTATTTCTTTCTGGATATCAAGCCGTTTGCGCAGCGAACAGGTGAAGTCTACCTGTATTCCGTAATGATTGCTGTAGTTGTCAATATAAGTACGGAGCGCGGGAACAACGCCCAAATCATCCAGCACGGAAGGTCTAAGCTCCCAAGCCAGCCCTCGTACATCGGCCATAATGGCTGTGACTTGCTGACGAAGCTCCTGGATTACAGGATTGGACTGCTTGGACAATTCATGATCCATCTGAATGGCTAAGGAAAACAGACTTTGTCCGATGCCGTCATGAAGCTCACGGGAAAAACGCTTGCGCTCTTCCTCCTGGATTTGCATCACCTGTGTCATCATGCCCTGGAGCTCGGCTTGAACCTGCTTGAGCTCTGTAACTTCATTACGTACGGCCAAATATTGATAGGGACGGCCTTTATCATCCGTAATGGGAACAATCGTGGTATTAACCCAGTAATAAGAACCGTCTTTGGCACGGTTGCGAATTTCTCCCCGCCATACTTTTCCCGAGGAGATCGTTCTCCATAAATTTTTCATAAAATCGGAGGAATGATGGCCGGAATTAATAATCCGGTGATCCTTGCCGATCAGCTCTTCCCGCCTATACTTTGATATTTCGCAAAATTTATCATTAACATACTGAATCGTCCCCTTGCGATCTGTCACCGCAACAATGGAAGATTCATCAAGGGCAAACTTCAGATCGGACAGCTGAAGCAGGGAGTAACGCAACGCCTTACGAAAGTATTCATCCGGAATATGTTCATCCAACTGCTCAATGAGGGACACGGCCTGCTCTCCGATCGTCTGATGAAAGATCCATTTGTACTGGCTATTCATAATTCAGGAGTCCTTTCTTCATAGCGAATTTGACAAGCTCCGGCCGGGTTTTCAGGTTGAGCTTTTCCATCAGGTTGCTTTTATGCGATTCTACAGTCTTGACGCTGATCACGAGGTGCTCGGCAATTTCCTTATTGGAGTAGCCTTTGGCCACCCAGGATAAGATTTCTTTTTCCCGTTCAGATAAGGATTCATAAGGACCAGAGCCGCCCTCCTGCTTCAGCTTATCCAAATATTCGCTCATAAGGCGTTTGGTAGCATTGGCATACAGATATGCATTTCCCTGGGCAACCGATTGGATAGCGGTGATCAGTTCTTCGTGGGGCGCGCTTTTCAAAATGTATCCCGAGGCTCCTGCCTGAATGGCACGGAACAGATACTCATCATCATCATGCATGGTCAAAATAAGGACCTCGGTATCCGGCAGCAGCTTCTTCAGCTCCGTTGTAGCTATCAGCCCATCCTTGCCAGGGGGCATGCTGAAGTCCATCAATACGACATCGGGCTTTAATTCAAGCGCCTTGGCGATCGCTTCATCCCCATCGGCGGCATCCCCGATGACGTTAATATCATGCTTTCCATCCAATAAGGCAATCAGACCGGACCGGACGACAACATGGTCATCAACAACAAGTATACGAACCAAAATATCCCTCCGTAGGCGATGTATCGCGTGTATGACCTCATCATAGCAAAAAGAAAGGAATCCTATCAATGCAGGATTCCTTTCTGAAAGCACCTGTCCGGGAGGGATACGGGCATGAAGAATCAGGACAGCCTAAACTTCAGGGCGCTGAGACGACGGGCGGTTTGTTCCACTAAAGCAGTGTCATGGGGAACAAAGCTGTAAGTATTCCGTTGTCCGACCAGTACCACACCTTTGGGAATATCGTCCGCGCCAAAAATAGGAGCAACAAAAGCAGAGTGAAGCTGTTCCGCAAGCATTAATGCAGAGTCCTGTCTTAAACGATACGTATCCCCTAAGAGGGGGTTGGTCACTACGGAACGTCCAAGTCTCACGGCCATGCCGGATAAGCCGTACCCGGGCTTAAAGGAGATTCGTCGGTAACGGTCACTACGGTTTCCGGATATATAACGCCAGCGGAAGGAATTATGCGTTGAATGAATCCATGCTAGCGCAGCCACATCACATGAAATCAGCGCACGCAGGGAGTCAAGCTCACCCTTGACCTCCGGCAAAAGATCATTCATAACTGAGCACTTCCTTTACGAGGTAAAACCATATATTTTCCGGCTATCTCCAGAGTATATATTCCCTTCATTCGGAAGAAGGCAGGGGAACACCCTATGTCCAAGTGGATAACCGTCGATTACAAAATATTGTTGTAGTATAAGGGAAAATACCATATTCTCACCCAGACTGTAGTGATTATAGTCACACAATGTAGTGATTTAAGTCACACATATTCAGGGTTAAAAGACGAGAAAAATCAGGTAATTTCCTGATAACGCAATTTCGTGAATCATATTATGATTGGAGTATTAGGAAGACGTGAAGGGGAAATGAGCATGGCTGCAGTATATATGGAAAAGCTGGCAGGATCGGCGCAGGCGGAGCGGACGGGAATCGATTTGTTTTTGACGAAAGAGCACATTGAACTGCTGAAAAGCATTATGACCTGGAAGAAGGTTAAAGCGGGAAGTACTCTTTTCATGGAGGGAGAAGCCGCGGGACAGCTGTACTATATCCGCTCAGGGCGGGTTAAGCTGCGCAAATCTACGGAAGACGGTAAAGAGCTTTTACTGACGATTCAACGCAGAGGGGATCTGATCGGGGAATTCGGGGGCTTGGGCGGCGAGGAGCATAACTATACAGCAGAAACAGCGGATGCATGCGAAGTTGGGGTCATTCAAGGCAAGGAGCTGGAAGGGCTCATGACAAGGCATGGGGATTTGGCTGTGCAATTTATAAAATGGTTCGGTCTGAAGCAGCGGATTATGGAATCCCGCTTCAGGGATTTGCTGCTGTATGGAAAAACCGGGGCGTTGGCTTCGACCTTGATCCGTGCATCGAATACATGCGGAGTCAAGAACGAAGATGGTATTCTGCTGAACATCAAACTGAATCATACGGAACTTGGTGAAATGATTGGCGCGACCCGTGAAAGTGTCAACCGGATGCTTACCTCGCTCAAAGAACAGGGCACGATTGAGATGAAGGAAGGAAAAATCAACATTTTGCAAATGGAGGACCTGCGCATGATGTGCGGCTGCCCTGAGGAGGGGCACTGCCCTAATGAAATATGCCGTTTATGAGAAAAAAAGCTAATCAAGGAACCATTCCTGGATTAGCTTTTTCATCTATTCTAGGCCTGTTGCGATGTATGCTGCAGCAAGCCTTGCAGTTTACGCCGAATTTCCTTCTGCCACTTCTCATCCTGAACTTTAACGGCGAGATTCAGAAGGTCCAAGTAATCGTCAATATGCAGAGAGGTCTTTTGAAGAGCTGCGTTCACCGGGTTCCTTCCCCCTTCGATATAGTACATATCATTGTAGTCCCAATAATGATAATCATTATCATACGATCGATTTAACCCTATTATGCCTATTATCCAAGAGAAAAGCAAGTGGTTTGCAGGAATATCGTAAAAAAAGACCCCTTAAAAAAACAAACCTCACTTCCTAAGTTCGCACATTGTTCACACCCTTTGATTGGAAGATAATAACCATATCACCTTAGTGGAATTTTACAAGAAATTCTTTGTGCAAACGGCAAGAAAATGCTTAATTCATTTATTTAAGGAGGAAAAAGGGTCATGCGTACAGGAAAAATGAAAGCGTTTGCCTTGATGATGGCGAGCGCAATGATCTTCATGCTGGCGGCATGCGGCGGCGGGCAGGAAGGCGGTGGAACTACAGATAATTCCAGCAGCAACGGCGGAGAAAAAAGCGGGGAACAGGTTACAATTACATTCCAGAACATTTATCCCGATCCTACGACTCCCGCACATAAAATGATGAACCAGCTCGTTGAGCAGTATGAAAAGGATCATCCGAACATTAAGATTGAGCTCGACTCACTGAATACAGACCAGCAGAAGCTGAAGCTGAAAACGCAAGCTGCCTCCAAAGAGGTTCCGGATATCACCATCGTGAACCCGGCGGCCCAAATGCAGCCCTTCGTTGAAGCTGGACTGTTGGCACCGCTTAATGACGTGGTGGACCGCGACAATCTGAAGGATAAATTCCAGGACGGTTTGCTGGAATATTACAGCTTCGACGGCAACGTATACGCGCTTCCTGATGGTAATAACATCGAAGTCGTGTACTATAACAAGGCTTTGTTCGATCAAGCCGGAATTAAGGAAACGCCAAAAACGTTCGATGAGCTGCTCGAAGTCGTTAAAACCTTGAAATCCAAAGGAATTACCCCGATCGCTATCGGTGAAAAGGACTCCTGGACTGGCTCGCTGCTGTTCATGAACATCCTCCTTCGCACGAACGGCGGCCCGGGCTTTTTACAGGACGTCATTGATGGCAAAAAAACATTCAATGATCCTGCATTCGTTGAAGCCGTAGATGCATTCCAAAAGCTGGTCAAAGCCGGGGCATTCCCGGATGGAGCAACATCGATCGATTATAATGCCGGCGGCAACATTTTCAAAACAGGCAAAGCGGCTATGTACATCATGGGCACCTGGGAGACCGGAGCCATTGACGCGTCCTCTGTAGCGGATCAAGTGGCCGCATTCCAGTTCCCAACTGTGAATGGCAAAGGGGATGTCAACGATTATATTATTGCGCCAGGCAGCGCATTTGCGATTTCGGCGAACAGCGAGCATCTGGAAGAAACCAAGGACTTCCTGCATTACTTCATGACCGAAATGCCTAAAGTCCGGTTTGAGCTTAAGGACGCGGTAGGCAGCGGCCACAAAATTGAAGGCGACTTTAAAGCGGCAGGCTATTCGAACCTTGCCATCGGCCTGAACGAATTGTTCAAAAATATTAAAGGCGGAGATCTTGCCTTCGATAATACGATGAACCCTGCAGTGGCTCAGGCGCATCTGAGCAGCATTCAAAATCTGTTCGTCACGGAGGCAGACCCGGCCCAGGTAGCACAGGAGCACCAGACCGCCTTTGAAGCCAATCCGCAATAACAGAATACCCGGCCTGCGGCGGGGAGGGAGCCTTCCGGTTCCTTCCCTGCTTTCAGGATCGGCAAAAAAGTCCGGCAATAGAGGATAGAGTAAGAGATACAGATAAAGGAGGAGAACCATGAATGTATTAAAAGTACGAGCCGGTACCATAGCGGTATTCGTATTACCCTGTCTGCTGCTTTATGTATGTATGGTGTTCATACCGATTCTGGTGTCCATTTACAGCGGACTGCTGGATTGGAACGGAATCTCGGATGCCAAGTTTGTAGGCCTCGCCAATTTCCAGAAATTTTTGACCGATGACCCATTGTTCTGGCCTTCCGTGAAGCGGACGATTATGTTTGCGGTATTTTCGATGATCGAAATTCCGGTATGCCTGCTGATTGCGATCCTGTTGAACAGATACGTGCGAAAAGCCAATACGCTCGTTACCATGTACTTTCTGCCTGTGATTCTGTCTGTCGTCATCATTGGCCAGCTCTGGAAAACCATTTACAATCCCGCTTCGATGGGCGGCATGCTGAACGGTGTCCTCACGGCTTTGGGACTGGAATCATGGACCCACAACTGGCTGACTGAGCCTGATATCGCGATGTATTCGCTCTACTTTGTCTCCCTGTGGCAGTACTTTGGCTATCACCTGCTGATTCAGTTTACCGGCGTACAGAACATCCCCAATGAATTGTATGAAGCGGCCAAAATTGACGGTGCCGAAGGCTTCAAAGCCGACCGCTATGTCACGCTGCCGCTGGTCGTACCGATCTTTAAAATTTCCATCGTTCTGGCCTTTATCGGCTCGCTGCAATCCTTCGATCTGATCTGGGTCATGACAGGCGGCGGTCCGGCCCATGCTACAGACACCGTGGCCACCTACATGTACGGCATGTCCTTCCTGTCGATGAAATACGGATACGGCAGCGCTTTGGCATCCTTCCTGGTCGTGTTTTGTCTTGTGTTTACAGTCGTTATAAATTTTGTTTTCAAACGAATTGAGAATAAGGTAAACTAAGGAGGCCGGAGCCGATGAAAACGTTTAAAAAAGTGATCGTATACGCCGTGCTCGCGGTTCTCGTTGTTACGCAGCTGTATCCGCTGTTTTGGCTGCTGACGTACTCACTGAAGACCAATGAGGAGATTCTGGGAGGCAGCTTCTTTGCTCTTCCCGAAACACCACGTTGGAGTAACTATCAGGAGGCATATGAGTCAGGCAATTATCTGCAGTACCTGTCCAACAGTGTGTTCGTTACTGGAGTGACGATGGTCTGTGTCATTCTGCTTAGCTCCATGACGGCCTATGCGATTACACGCTTCCGCTGGCGGTATGGCGGAATAATCATGCTGGTGTTTCTCGTAGGTATGATGATTCCCATGCAGGCCACGCTGCTGCCCTTGATGGTCATTTTCAAAAATGTAAATATCCTCAATACCCATTTGTCATTGATTCTGCCCTACATTGCGTTCCAGACACCGATTGCCGTCTTTATCCTCAGCGGATTTATGAGGTCCATTCCCCATGAGATTGAGGAATCGGCTTATATGGACGGGGCGAGCATATACCGGATTTTCCGGAGCATCATTCTGCCTATTTCTTTACCGCCGGTCATGACCGTCTGCATTCTTACGTTTATTAATATCTGGAATGAATATATCATGGCAGCCACATTTATCTCCTCGGAAAAGCTGAAGACGCTGCCGTTCGGCATCTATACGTTCGTTAGCCAATATTCTGTCAACTACGGTAATATTGGCGCTTATCTCGTGATGGGAGCGCTTCCGGTCATCATCATTTATTTCCTGCTCTCCGAACGGATTACGAAAGGTATGGTTGCCGGCGCGGTTAAGGGCTGAACAAGGCTTGTCCGCTACATGATCTGTATTCTGGAGGAGCAGACGGGACAAACGAGACGAAAGGAGCGTACATGGGCTTGCAGCGCCGTTTTCAATCCATTCATCACCGGCTGTTCATTCTGTTCCTCTTCTGCATGTCAGGCATTGTGCTGGCGGTAAGTCTGCTGTTCTATAACCGGACCACCGTTCAGTTCCACGATAAAATCAGCGATCTGGCCCGCAAGAACGTGTCCCAAACCGCCGGGTTATTCGATCTGCTGCTGAACAGCTATAACAGTCTTACGAAATCCATTACCAACAACCTTGACCTTGTGCGGCTGCTCGGTACGGAAACGGCTAATCAGCCAGAGGCGGTTGCTTATATTAATGAACGGACAATTACAAATATTCTGGGCGCTATTTATTATTCGCGGGAAGATTTGATTGGCATTCATGTATTAAAGGACAACGGCAAGGTATATAACTACGGCAACTACATGAATGTTATAGATCCAGAATACATGCATTCGGAATGGTATCAGGAAATCAAGAAATCCGCAGGCAAAATTGCCTGGCTTGGCGTCTATCCCCATTCGGTTATTGACCAGATGGAGAAGAGGCCTGTTTTTGCATTTGGACGTCAGCTCTACGATCTGGATGAACACAAGCCAATTGGTATCGTGCTGATTGAAGCAGAGCCCAAGTCCATACTGGCTGCTCTTCATAATCTTCGCGTCGGTCCAAATAGCGAGGTTTACCTGGTGGGCCAGGGGGGAAGGATTGTCTCGGCAACCTCCACCAGCCCGCCTCCTTCCCTTGAAAGGCTGCAGGCGAACGGCGGCGATGACGTCATCGTTGAAAGGGGCGACCAGCAGGTTGTCATAGCTTCCAGGCTTCCTTTTGCCGATTGGTCCGTGATCAGTGTAACTCCAAACCGGGACTTGAATGTTGAACTGGCGCAAACCCAGCGCTTTCTGCTGATTGTCGCCCCTGTGCTGATCATTCTGTCCGCCCTCATTGCCTTGGTGGTGTCCAGAAGCATATCGCAGCCTCTAAAGCGGCTGATTCGGGAAATGAAGCTGGTCGAGACAGGCAATTTCCGGCGGAGGCTGGAAGTCACCTCTTATCAGGAGGTGAATCAGTTGGTGGATTCCTTTAACCATATGGTCGGGCGGATCGAGGAGTTGATCGAGCTGGTCAAGATATCTTCGGTCAGTGAGAAAAATGCCGAGCTGCATGCCCTGCAAACGCAGGTAAATCCTCATTTTTTATACAATACGCTTGATATGATCTACTGGCTGCTGGATGAGAAGGGACAGGATCAGCTCGGTGAGGTGGTGCTGTCCTTATCCCATCTGTTCCGTTACAGCAGCCATTGGGAAGAGGGGGCGGAGGTGAGTCTGCGCGAGGAGGTCGAGCAGATGGGGCACTATCTGACGATTATCCAGGCCCGTCTGGAAGGCAGGGTTACCGTCCTCATGGATATCAGCCAGCGGTGGATGGATATACGCATTCCCAAAATGACGCTTCAGCCTTTGATTGAAAATGCGGTCAAGCATGGACTGGAGCCGCTGGAGCCGAATATGCGCGGTGAGCTGCATGTCCGTGCCGAGGAAGCGGGGCACACGCTGCGGCTGACGATTGCTGACAACGGCGTCGGCATTACCTCGGAGCGTCTGATCGAGGTCCGGTATGCGCTGGCTAATCCGGGGAAACAGAGCATCAGCGGCAGAACCGGCCATATCGGCTTACAGAATCTGCAAATGCGTCTGCATCATATGTTCGGCAAGGAATTTGGACTTGGAATCACAGGGAAACCTGGGAAAGGAACCAAAATTACCGTAACCATTCCGCTTCCAAAGGAGAGGAAAAGCGATGAATATATTGATAGCTGATGACGAGCATGCCATCCGCCAGGGCATTGGGCGTACCCTTCATCAGGCCTGGCCGGACAGCCGTATTTATGCGGCCGCTTCCACGGAGGAAGCGGCGGGAATTCTGACAGAGCATCCCGTGGATATTGTGCTGACTGATATCCTGATGCCGGGTATGGACGGTCTTGAGTTTATGCGGATCTCCAAGCGCAAGCACCCGCACCTGCAGTGGGTGGTCATCTCTGCGCACTCCGAATTTCAATACGCCCAGAAGGCGGTTCGTCTTGGGGCAAAGGATTACCTGCTGAAGCCGATTGGCAAAAAAAAGCTGCTGGAATGTGTGGAGACGCTGGCAGGAGAAGTACAGGCCGAGTCGGAAAGAGTGAAGGAAGGCAAGCTGCTGAAGTCCAGTCTGGGATATCTGAGAGAAGCCGTATTTCAGCGCTATGCGCTCGGCTTGGATACAGGCAAGCTGGATATTCGCCCTTTCGTGGAGAACTATCCGCAATTCAACCTTTTCATGGTTGGCATGGAGGCAGTGGAGCGAAAAAATCATCTGGAGCATTTTATTATTGAAAATGTCCTCTCCGAAATTTTGGAAACAACCGGCAATGGTTTTGTCATCAGCCTGGACCGGTACAGCCTGCTCGGCATCGCCCGCCTTCAGAATGAATCGGAGGCCAACAGGCTGATCGGCCTGCTGAAGGAACATTTGCGAAGATGTCTGAAGCTGCCCTTCCAGGCGGTGGTTTCCGGGCCACACTATGATTTTGCGGGTATTCCCGATGCGGTTGCGTCGCTGCGCAGTTCATTGGAGGGCAGCCTGGTATCCGGCAGAGATGAATCTCTGAAGGAGGGGATTCATACGGTGGATGTGGCGCTACAGTACATTCGTGCACATTTTACAGAGGATCTGTCTCTTGAGAAGGTGGCTTCCGTCGTCTTTCTGAATCCCGTATATTTCAGCCAGCTGTTCAAGCAGAAGACCGGTCAGGGCTACAAGGATTATGTCATCAGCCTGCGCATGGAGCAGGCCAAAAAGCTGCTGCTTGATCCCCAGTTGAAGCTGGCCGACATTGCCGACCGGATCGGGTACCATGATGTCAGACATTTTACACAGGTGTTCCGCCGCAAGTGCGGTATGACTCCGACAGAATACAGATTGGGTATGAAAGCGGGGGGTTGACCATGGATCAAGCGGTTATGAAGTTCGTTTATCCCATGATTGGTGTCAAAATAGGACTAAAGTAGGTTAATTTTTTCCCAGCATCTACCGATATATGAACTTATGAGGTTTAAAGAATAAACATATATCGGAGGTAAATCATTTGAGGAACCGTTTGACCAAACCGCTTGCGATCATGCTGTCCTTCCTGCTGCTGCTCGTCGGTGCCGCACCGGCGTGGGCTGCAAGTGCTGCTGTTTCGAAAATTGTTCTTTCAGCGAACAGCGGCCAGCTGATGGTTGGCGAAACGTTAAAGCTGACCGCTACTGCTATATATAGCGACGCCAAGACATCGGATGTAACGATCAATGCCGATTGGACAAGTGACGACACTTCCATTGCTTCCGTATATAACGGTACAGTTACCGCGAAGTCGGTGGGAACGGCAACGATCGTTGCTATTTTCAAGGACGGGGACGGCAAAACATTTTCCCAATCGGCTTCAATCACAGTCACCAAGAAAGTGAAAGCATTGACTGCAGATGTTATGAGCCTGAATATCCGCAAAGGAACTTCTGAACAAATTACACTTACAGCCACTTACAGTGATAATACGACAGACAATACCGTGGCCAATGAGGCGGAGTGGGCATCCAGCAATTCCGCTGTTGCAACGGTCGTGAATGGAGCAGTAACGGGTGTTGGAGCCGGGACAGCTACCATTACTGGCGTATACGGCAAGCAGACAGTGTCCGTTGAAGTCACTGTGGATGTGGTGAAGCGCATTACACCAAGCACCACGGACGTCTCCCTTCTGCTTAGCGATGCTCCGGAGAAGGTCACGTTGACGGCAACTTTTCCTGACGGAACGACCGAGGACGTAACGGCGAATGCCGAGTGGTCCTCCAGTGATGAAACGGTGGCCGATGTGCTGAAAGGCAGCATTACCCCTTATAAGCAGGGAACCGCAGTCATTAAGGCAGAGTACGGAACGAAGACGGTGACCATCAACGTAACGGTCGAAAAAACAAGCAAGCTGACTGTCGACAATGAGGACCTTTATCTCGAAATTGGCGGGGAAAAGCAGCTTAAATTGACGGCTTCTTATCCTGAGGCCGCTGCCAAGGATGTTACGGCTGACGCTCAGTGGACATCGAGCGATGAGAGCATTGCCAGCGTGTATAAAGGAAAAGTCACCGGCAATAAAGCAGGAGCAGCAACGATCACTGCCAAATACGGGGACAGAACGGTAACGATCAAGGTAAGCGTGGAGGTTGCCCGTTATCTTGACTTTAACCAAAGCCAGGTAAATCTTGATTCGGTTGGCGGGAAACAGCAGCTGGAGCTGACTGCGACGTTTGCGGACGGTACCCGTAAAAATGTGACAGCAAGCGCTTCTTATACGTCCAGCAACCCGTCTGTAGCAGATGTGAAGGAAGGCTATGTGATTGGTTACAGTGCAGGTACCACAACGATTACTGCAAGCTACGGCACACAGACGGCAACCCTTCCTGTAAAGGTGGGCCAGGTCAACAAGCTGAGCGTGGATAAATCAGAAGTCTATCTTGATGTCAAAGGCACTCATCAGCCTGTGTTGAAGGATGAAAATGGAACTGATGTTACGAGCCAGGCAACGTGGGCATCAAGCAACGAGGATATTGCCTATGTGTCCGATGGAGGACTGATCACGGCTTATAACTCCGGGACCGCTACGGTTACAGCGACATATGGCGGTAAATCGGCCACCATTACCGTAAATGTAGAGACGGCATCCCATTTGGACATCGGCAGCTCGAAAATTTCCATGTCCCCGAATGGCGAACCCGTTCAATTGACAGCCAAAGTAACCTATACGGACGGATCGACGGAGGTTGTAACGGATAGCGCGACCTGGACATCGGATAAGGACAGTATTGTATATGTAAACAAGGGTAAGCTGACGGCTTACAACAAAGGGACTGCGGTTATTACCGCAACCTACAATGGCAAAACAGCAACAGTTACCGTTACAGTTGGCGAGCCTACGAAGCTGGAAGTGAAATCCAAATCACTCGTTCTCGATATTGATGATACGTATCAGCAGCAGCTGACGGTAACCTACAAAGATGGAACAACGGAAGATGTAACGAATGAAGCGGAATGGACCACAAGCAGCGCCAAAGCTGCGACGGTGGATTCTTCAGGCCTGATCACAGGTATTTCCGAGGGCGAAGCCACTATAACTGCAACCTATGGGAGTCTGAAAGCGACCGTTAAAGTGGAAGTTGGCCTTGCTGCTGAGCTTGAGGCTGATAAGTTTCTGATTGTCATGTCGGCCGGAGATGAACCACAACTGATTACACTCACAGCAACGAATTCGAAGGGCGATACAAGAAATGTAACGAAAGACGCGGAATGGTCTTCAAGCAGTACGGCGATTGCTTCCATCAAAAACGGCTATGTCACTGCTTATAAAAAAGGCAAAGCGAATATTACTGCAAAATATGGCGGCCAAAAGGTAACCATTACGGTTCAGGTAGACACGGCCACCAAAATTACAGCATCTGAAGTTGCCCTTTCGCTAAAAACCGGTGAAACAGGTAATCTTAAAATTACAGCAACGCTAAGCGACGGTTCGAAAGTCGACGTCACTAATAAAGCAGAATGGACAACAGGCAGCTACAAGGTGGCAACCGTGAAAGGCGGTACCGTAACGGCAACCGGATATGGAAAGACCAATATTACGGCAAAATACGGCGGTAAAACGGTCAGAGTGCCGGTTACGGTAGATGCACTGAAATACCTTGAAACCAGCGAGGTGTTGTTGAACCTTACTGTCGGCCAGCAGGTACAACTGACCGGAACGGCTACGTATATGGACGGTTCGGAGGGGGATGTAACGAAAAAAGGGGTGTGGGCCTCCTCCAGAATTCTTGTGGCTACGGCCAAAGACGGAGTGATAAAAGGCATCAGCAAAGGGAAAACCAACGTCACTCTGAAGTTTGCAGGCAAGACAGCCAAGGTTGTTGTCAATGTAACAGAAAAATAATTGGGTTATTAGCAGAAAGGCCGCTCCCGCTTAAACGGGAACGGCCTTCTTCTGTTATGTGCATGATGGCTTTGTACGCTGCTGAAGCAAGAACGGAACTAACTCTTATCCCTTGCCTCTGCCTTGCGACTGCCGGCCAGCGCTTCTGTCATCCGTCGGCCTGTCGGGGTTTGGGCAAGGCCGCCTTTGGCGGTCTCCCGGTGCTTGACGGGCATGGCGCTGCCAACTTCAAGCATGACGTCAATGACTTCATCCGATGGAATGGCACTGCGCACACCTGCCAGTGCCATATCGGCCGCAGCCAGAGCTGTTACCGCCCCGAGCCCGTTGCGCACGATACAGGGGATCTCGACGAGACCGGCAACGGGATCGCAGATCAGGCCCAGCGTGTTTTTCAGGGCCAGGCCGACAGCATGAACCGCCTGCTCGGGAGTGCCGCCGCGCAGCTCGACCATAGCGCCTGCAGCCATGCCGATGGCGGAGCCAATCTCAGCCTGGCAGCCTCCTTCGGCGCCGGAGATAAATGAGTTATTGGCGATCACATAACCGATGGCTCCCGCCGTGAAGAGGCCGCGAACCATATGCTCATCCGTCCATCCGAATCTCTCCTGCGCACTGATGAACACCCCTGGAATGACACCGCAGGAGCCGGCTGTAGGCGTAGCCACAATCCGGCCCATTGAGGCATTTACTTCGGAGACGGAAAGGGCGTAGGCCATGGCGAGCGCAGAGCCTTCTCCTGAGCAGGTTTCTCCCGACCGGAGATACTCCGCCACCCGTTTGCCGTCTCCGCCCGTTAAACCGCTGCGTGATACGGTATCCTCCGTCAGGCCGCGGCGTACGGCTTCCTTCATCACCTCGTAATAGTCGGCCATCTGACTGATCACGTCCTGGGCAGGCGTGTCCGTCTCCCGGGATTGTTCTTCAATCATTAGTGCGCTGATTGTTTTGGACTCCTGTTTGCAGATTTTGCTGATTTCGTGAAGATGACTGAAACGCATAGGTTTTTGCTCCTTTTAATATCTTCTATGGCTGCCGCCTGTTTTTGCTGCGGATATCGATATTTCTCACTTCATACATATGGGTTAGTGATTGCAGCTCGGTGATGACCTGTTCAGGGACAGCGCTGTCCGTCTCAATCGCTGTTAAAGCCTCACCGTCCCGCCCTTTGCGGTCAACATGCATATAAGCGATATTCACCCCTGCTGCCCCGAGTGAGGAGGTTACAGCCCCAAGCATGCCCGGCTTGTCGGAATGAAGCAGGATCAGAGCCGGGAATTCACCCGTCAAATTGACGCGGAACTCATTGAGTTGCTGCACATTTATATTTCCTCCGCCAATGGATGAACCGAGCAGCGTGCGCTTTTCACCGCCGCGCTGCAGTTCGAACCGGACCGTATTGGGGTGAGGAGCGGGGAGGCCGCTCGTAACAAACTCAAAGGTCATCCCGGCCTGCTTCGCACACTGCTCAGCATCGGGGATGCGGGCATCATCTGTGTCATAATCAAGCAGGCCGCCCAGCAGGGCCAGATCCGTCCCATGTCCTTTGTAAGTATCCGCGAAAGAGCCGTACAGTGTCATTTTGGCATGTTCAGGCACTCCACCAAGCCAGTGCCGGGCCATGCGGCCAAGGCGCACGGCACCGGCTGTATGCGAGCTTGACGGACCCGTCATGGCCGGGCCGATGATGGAGAATACATCCTTGAAGCGCACTTATCCATTCCTCCTTAATATGGTGCAGTATTCATTCACTTACTACGTTAATATGTAAGCGCAAAAAAAGGACAGAACAAGGAAATAGTCCCTTGTCTCTGTCCTTTGTACCTGAGAGTTTCTGACAGGCCTTGACCCGTCTTACCCCTTTGGTGGCTAAAAAAACGCACTCTCCAGAGCTGCGTCAGCTGGCGGTACATGTACCTGAGAGATTAACTGCCGGCCGGGTGCCGTGCAGCTTGCTCCTTCGGTGCCCTGTATCCTAAAAATCGATCAGGTCTCTCCCGTCAGCCTCATCCGCGGTGGTATTCAATTCAATGATTCAAATTAAGAGTAAAGGATAGCCGTAAACGTGTCAATGCTCATTGACCCATGACTAGCTCATGACTGTTCAGTGGGTCCGTACTTCCAGCTTCCTGGCAATTAGCGACATGCTGTAGTTCACGGCAAAATATAGGAAAGCCGCAAACAGTAGGGCAGGAACAACGAACGACTGGTTCTGAGCGCCGGCAATCTGCGCGCTGTGCGTCAGCTCAGGCAGCGAGATAATGACCGCCAGCGACGTATCTTTCATCAATGAAATATACTGGCTGACCAATGGCGGTATCATGCGCCGCAGGCCCTGCGGAAGAATGATATGCCACAGCGTCTGAACGTAATTCAGACCTGAAGACCGTGCGGCCTCAATCTGCCCTTTGTCAACAGACTTCAAGCCGCTGCGCACAACCTCGGCAATCATGGCCCCTTCGAAAATGGACAAACCGATGATGGCGGACCATTTCAAATCGACATCAAATCCGAGCGGCTTCAGGACGAGGAACAGGAAATAAATGATGAGCAGAAGCGGCAGGTTGCGGATCAGGTCAATAATGGTGGCAGCCGCCTGCGAAATAACAGGAATTCGGGTATAACGTAAAATTCCGAATATGATGCCCGCGATTGTGCTGATAACAATGGACCAGATGCCGACTTCCAACGTAAGGAGGAAACCCTGCAGTATAAATTTGACGTTAGGCCCAGTAAATAATCCTGTAAAATCCATAACAGGCTTCCCTCCTTAAGATGTTTTGGCCAGCCGCTTTTCCAGGTACAGCATGAAAAAGCTGAGCGGAAGGGTAACGACCAGATATAATAAAGCGGTGAACGCATAAACGCTGACAGGCAAGAATGTCTCCGAGTTGATCCGGTCGGACATCAGCATCAAATCCGCGCCGGCAACGACGGCAAGAATGGATGAGTTCTTGAACAAGTTAATGAACTGATTGCCGATGGCCGGCAGCGCAATCTTGATGGCCTGCGGCAGAATGATATGGATCATCGTTTGATTATACGTCAAACCGGACGAACGCCCTGCTTCCATCTGGCCTTTGGGCACCGTCTGAATGCCCGCCCGTATGGCTTCCGCTATATAAGCGGCGGTATAAATGGACAATCCAATAGTGCCTGAAGCAAAACCATCAAGGTTGATGCCGAGAGGACCAAGACCCAAATAGAAAATATAGACCGTAATCAACAGCGGGATATTCCGGAAGATTTCCACATAAACGGTACCAAGCCAATTCAGCGGCTTGAAGGGTGCTATCCGGAAAATGGCAATCAAGGCCCCAAGCAGAAAGCTTGACACAAGAGCAATCAAGCTGACCTTGATGGTGTTCAGGAAGCCTTCCATGTACAGGTCCCAATAATTGAACAGGACATTAACGTCAAAAGTTAGCATGTGCGGATCACACCTCCGTTAACCGATGGCAAGAAAGAAGGAGCACGCTGCTGCGGCTCCTTCCGCCATTCTCTTATTCAGGTTTAACGCCAAGCCATTGCTCATAAAGTTTGTCATATTCGCCGCTTGATTTCAGGTCAGCCAGCGTATCGTTTACTGCCTGCAGCAAATCAGTGGAGCCCTTCTTGACTGCGATGCCGTATGGTTCGTCAGTGAAGTTGCCGCCGACCAGCTGGAAGTTCGGGTCCTGCTGCTGCATACCAAGCAGAATTGCGTTGTCTGTAGTCAGAGCGTCGCCTTTATTGGCTTTGAGCGCGTTGAATGCGTCCTGATAGTTTTCAAACTCAAGTACTTCGGCATCCGGAGCCTTTTCCCTGATATTTTTTACGGAGGTGGAGCCTTTAACGGCCAGGACGGTTGTGCCTTTAGTTAAAGAATCTAAGCCGGTAATCGGGCTGCCTTTCGGAACGAGCAGAGACTGGCCTGCTTCAAAATATACGTCGCTGAAGTCTACCTGCTGTTTGCGTTCTTCCGTAATCGTCATGGTAGCGATGATCATGTCGATGTCACCGTTTTGCAGAAGCGGAATACGGGTCTTCGAAGTAACTTCCTTCAGTTCAATCTTGGATTCATCACCGAAAATATGTTTTGCGACTTGTTTTGCGACATCCACGTCGAAGCCTTCGATGTCACCGGTGCTGGTGTTTTTCAGACCGAACAGCTTCGTGTCGCTCTTAACACCGACAACGAGCTTGCCGCGCGCCTTGATGGCCTCCAGAGCGCTTTCCGCTTTCCCGCCGGACTCACCGGAAGTGCCGGTGGTTGTGCCGGATGAACCATTGCTGCCGCATGCGGCGAGTACCAGAGCGAAAGAGAGGGCTAGCAGCAAAAGTGCGTTCCATTTCAAACCTTTTTTCATGAAAATGAACCCCTTTCAAGCTTATATATTTAGTGGTTGATCAAACGGCTAAGGAACGTGCGTGCACGTTCTTCACGCGGCTCGGCAAAAAACTCGTCCGGTGTGCTGTCTTCCAGGATTTGACCCTGATCCATGAAAATGACCCGGTCAGCAACCTCGCGGGCAAAGCCCATTTCATGGGTTACAATAACCATGGTCATGCCGTCATGAGCAAGAGAACGCATAACATCAAGCACTTCACCAATCGTCTCGGGATCGAGGGCCGACGTTGGCTCATCAAACAGCATGACCTCGGGCTTCATGGCAAGCCCCCGTGCGATGGCGACACGCTGCTGCTGTCCTCCGGACAACTGGGAAGGGTAGCTCTGTGCCTTGTCTTCAATACCGACCCGCTTCAAATAAGTCATGGCTGTTGCGGCGGCCTCCGATTTGGATACCCCCAGTACCTTGGTTGGAGCAAGCACGATGTTATCAATTACCCGCTTATGCGGATAAAGATTAAAATGCTGGAATACCATGCCGATATTGCGGCGGAATTTGTTGATGTCCACTTTCTTGTCATGAAGCGCCACTCCGTTGACAAACAGCTCGCCGCTGGAGATCGTCTCCAGACGGTTCATGCAGCGGAGCAGCGTGCTTTTGCCGGAACCGGAAGGACCGATAATAACAACAACTTGGCCTTCTTCGATCGTCAGGTTAATGTCTTTCAGGACTTGAAAGCTGCCGTAATGTTTGTTGACGTTCCGAAACTGAATCAGAACAAGCCCCCCTTTATCTGTGTTAAGCCCCAGGTTCAGTAGTTAGTGTCTATGCGCCTCATTTTAATAATATGTTTGTTAAATAAAACCATTTTTGTTATGTAAGCTAATAGAACACGTAGAAAATAGTTAACTAATGATACAATGAGATTATCGGAAATTCAAGGATTTTCTGTGAAGAAAGATAACACAGGATTAAGATATGGAAGCATAAGCATATAGTAAAGGAAGCAGAGAATCCCACGACTGCTGCGTGACAAATGCATGTAAGTGTTTTACAGTAGAGGAAGCGTCTCTGGTTGATAAGGCTATATTTTTAACAAAGGAAGGTAATTATTATGAGCAAACCTATTTCCCCGCTGGTGGCGGCATTACATATGGAACCGCATCCTGAAGGCGGATGGTACAAGGAGATGTGGAAGGCCAATTTCCAAATTCCGAAACCGGTGCTGCCAGATATGTATTCCGGCCCCCGCTTTGCGGCGTCCTCCACGTATTTTCTGCTCCATCCCGGCGAGTTTTCCGAGTGGCATGTAGTTCACTCCGACGAGCTCTGGCTGTATCACAGCGGGAGCCCCATTGAGCTGAAGCTGGGAGGCAGCGGCGAAGAGCCTGGTGAGGAAACGGTCATTATTGTAGGTGCTGATGTGGAGAAGGGAGAATCCCCGCAGGCGCTTGTTCCGGGAGGTGTGTGGCAGACAGCCCGCCCGCTCGGCGATGAGCCGGTACTTGTTACTTGCGTGGTGGCCCCGGGCTTCCATTTTGATGATTTCAAGCTGTATTCCCGTCCGCAGGGATGATTATAAAAATATGAATTGGAGTTAAGAAAAAGGGACTGACGCGCGGTCTGGGGACCGGCGGCAAGTCCCTTTTTGCCATGAACCGGAACTTCTTCGTGCAGAAGTAGGCTGCTAATGAGGGCTGCTGTTTGGGATTTTTGCCGTACGATGATAATATGGTGCCAAAGGGTATTTTCAGTTATAAGGGCATTGGCACTGTTTGGAGGATAGATTATGGCAAAACCGAGACAGAAAAGACAGACGAAAAAAGCGGCTACTTGGTCGCTTGTCATAATGGGGGCGGGATTTGCGGCATCCCTTCCGTTTCAGCAGTACGGCGCTGTCCGCCTGCTGGCAGGCGCATTCGAGGCCGGAATGGTTGGCGGTCTGGCGGACTGGTTCGCCGTCACGGCGCTGTTCCGCCATCCGCTGGGCATTCCGATTCCGCATACGGCGCTGCTACCCAAGAACCGGAGCAAGCTGACAGATGCGCTGGTGAGCACGGTGGAGAATAATCTTTTGAATAAAGAAAGCATTGCGGCCAAAATCAAGGATATCCAGCTGGCCGAAATGCTGCTGAACGGGGTGGAGCAGGCGCTTGCATCCCCGAAGGCGGCAGAGGCCATCGATACGCTGGCGAAACGGCTGGTGAGCCGGCTGCCGCTGGACAGTATGGCTCCTGCCATTACGGAGGAAATCCGCAGGCAGATTACATCCCTGGATGCGGGCGCACTGCTCGAATCGCTGGCAAAGCAGACATTGGAACAGGGTTATGATCAGAAGGCGCTGGATTATGCGCTTGAGCAGGCTGAATCTTGGCTGGTGAAGCCGGAGTCCGTCATGACGCTGGGAACGATGGGGATGCAGGCCATTTCGGGCTTGCAGCTGAGCGGGCTGATGCAGTTCGCGGTTAATGCGTTTCTTGGATACCTCAATGAGGAGCGCATGGGGGAAATGATCCGCCAGTTTCTGCTGGCAAGAGTATATGAGCTGCAGATGGAGCACCATCCGCGGAGGGATGCCCTGCTGACAGGCTTGCAGGGACAGATTGAGAAGCTGGCAACGGACAACGCGGTTCATACCAGACTGAATGATTGGAAGAATGAACAGGCCGCCTCCTGGAAGGGCGAAGAAATGGTGCTGGGCAAGCTGGAGGAGCTTCGCAGTCGTCTGCTGGCTTATATGGAAGACGGGACTTATGTGCAGACGCATATCCTTCCGCTATGTGCGCGGCTGCTCGAGGACCTGCGCAAGGACGAGGAGCTGCTTGATCAGGTGAACGAGCAGATTATCTCGGCTATTACCGGATTGGTGGAGAAGAACCACAACCGGATCGGCGATCTGGTCAGAGAAAATGTGGAGAAGATGGATAATGCCACGTTGATCGCGCTTATGGAAGACAAGCTGGGACAGGATCTGCAGTGGATTCGTATCAACGGTGCGCTGACCGGCTTTTTGATCGGCATCGTGCTTACGGGGATTCGCATGCTTGTAGAGTAGAATGGGCGACTCTCCTTTTGTCCGTTGTGAGGCGCTCCAAGAACGAATCGTTCCTACAATCGCTGTTGCCCCCGAATTTCTGTGATTATATTCTTAATCGGATGAAATTCGGGGACAAAGGCGAACGCTGCGCTTTTCCGGAATCGCTTCGTTCTTTCCGCTGCAGCGTGCATATCCCTACCTTAAAACAAAAAAAGGAATCGCCCATTCGTGATGTTGGTTAGATAAAAAAGTAGAGAACAGGAGAAAGTTTCACCTGTTCTCTACTTTTTGTGTTTTTCTGTAAGTTTATATCTCTGCTATCTTCGGCTCTTTAACGCACGGAGAAGGGCCGCAACGGATAACACAAGGGCGGCAATGCTGATCACAAGCGTGGCGGTTTGCACACCGGAAGAGGCTGGTGCCGCTGCTGCTGCGGGAGCTGCTTGGGAGGAAGCATCGCTGTTGTCAGCACCGGCCTGTTCTCCATCATTGGTACCGGCTGAACCAGGTGCACCATCATGTCCTGTTTTGGCATCGTTATCCCCGCTTTGCTCCGGCGCTGCTGCGGGGTCTGCCGTCACGGTCGTCACGGAATGAGGGAGGTCGGACCCTTCGTCGCCCGTCCATTCGACGATGCTTCCATCCTTATAATACTGGAAGGCATCCCAGGCGACCTTCGTTTCCGCGGACGGATTCACGGCCACAAAGCTGAAGCGCTGGTACTGGCCGGCCAAGATTCCTTCCCCTTCAGCGGTCCAGGTCACGGTTTTAACGGCGCCGGCGTCATCGGCCGTTGTGCTGACTTTCCAGCCTGGTATTGGCTCATACTGCTTGAACTCTACGCCCTCCGGAATTTTGAGGGCTACTTTCGTAGTTGCCACATCCTTTTCGACAGGCACCTTGATCGTATAGGTTTCCCAGGCTTCCGGTTGCGAGACGGAGGGGGAGACGGTGACATGCGCGCTGGCAATGCCGGCGAACAGCAGCACCCCCGCCACGGCTGTGGAAAAAGCCGTGGATAATTTCATAAGCTTCTTCTTGAATGGCTGATCGTGCAGATTCATCAGTTTATTTCTCCTTTTAAAATAAAAATTTCAGACTGCTGCTTTGAAGCTTGAGAAGATACTTCCTGCCCTTCAGAGGCCGAGCTACGGACCGGCAACAGGAAGCTCAAAATCGGCATCGATGGAATCGAGGGAGCCGGTTAGAGCATGCACCCGCACGGTCCAGGTGCCTGAGGCCGCCAGCAGCTCACTGGCTGTGAACGGCTGAGCTGCCTGGCCGGGAATGACGATTTCCTGGCTTTGGCCGCCGCCGGCTTCAGGGGTCAGCGTCAGCGTTACCTGCTGAATGCCGGCAACAGGCTCTCCGCCCTTATCGCGGAACCAGACCTGGAAGCTGTTGCTGCCTACTCTGGCCGGGTCAACAGCCAGCTCGACCGTATAGCTGCCTGCGGCTGCTGTCTGCCGGAAGGGGCCGCCTTCCGAGCTGGTCTCTGCCTCCGCCGTGGGGGACAGATGGGTGAGCAGCGCGGCCAGCAGCAGCACGAGGACGCCGACGGAGAGCTCCCAGCGGCCGGCAGCTCCGTTCTGCGTGCGGCCGGACGGCCGGCGGACAAGCCGGAACTGGTAAGCGGCGAAGGCAAGCATGACGATCAGCAGCGCTGTTTTGCCAAGCAGCGTATAGCCATAGCCCGTTGTAACCAGCGCGTCAAGCGAAGGCAGGTACATCAGGGCGGTATAGATGCCTGTCGCCAGCAGGGCTGCTGCAGCCGTCATGCCCCACCCGGCAAAGCGCCGCATCGTCTCGTTCCGGATACGTCCGCTCTCCGCGGCGGGAAGCTGCCGCGTGGCCGGCGGCAAGTACAGGATCATGGCAGCGAGCGCTCCAATCCAGAAGGAGGCCGCCGCCAGATGAACGAAATCGGCGGTGATGGTCAAAGCCGGGATCTGAGCGGCCGCCGCATGGCCTGTGAAGGCTTTGGCCAACATGATGCCGAGGATCAGGATGACCGCCGCATGGGACCACAACAGCCGCTTGCGCTCAGGCTGAGTATGGTCGAAAGCGTACAGCAGCAGCACGCTGAGCAGCAGCAGGGTCATGACCTGGACAAACCAGACCTTCCCTGCGGTTGTGAACTGAAGGGCTTCACCGATCAACGCCGGGGAAAAGGCACGGGTTACCGGCACCCCGGCATCCCAAGAGACCTGCAGGGGCAGGCTGACCAATACCGCCGCAGCGGTTATGGCAAAACCTGTCCAGATCAGCGCCTGTAAGCGAGCCGCTCCCGCCTCCAGCCAGTGACTGTCGCTCTCGTTATGGCTGCGCCACACGTAAAGACGGAAGCACAGCAGTCCGAACAATAGGGACAAACCCGCATAGAACAGCCAGCGTACGGCAACAAGGTCAGGGCGGGCCAAGGGAGAAGGAGCGGAAGCTCCGGTTCCGCTCGGCATCTCGCCCGCAGTGCCGACCTGAAAAGGAATAACCCCTTGAATAGGGTGTCCGTCGGCGGACAACACTCGCCAGGTTATGGTATAAACGCCGTTCGGAATATCAGCTTTCAAGTCGGCTGTAACTACCGCAGCATCGCCGGGGGACAGCGCTGCGTCTCCTGTATCCACTCTCGAACCGTCAGCGCCTCTCACCTGTACGGACAGAAACGCGGGCTGCAAATGCTCACTGAAGGTCATCTCTATGCTGGCAGGCGGCTCGCTGAGCACCTCATTGGCGGCAGGATTGGAGTCCACAAGCGAAGCATGCGCCCAAGCCATATGCGGAAACAGAAAAAGCATCGCCAAACCAAGGCTCATAAAGCCGGCTCTTAGCACGGCTTGAATGCTGCGGTTCATAGGTGCACCTCCGGTATAAATTTCGTTCAATAAGCGATTAAGCGATCTCGCTGAGTGTTCATTATAGTCTTTCATAAAAGATGGGGACATCCCCATATCGGGCTATATCATGTGAATTCAGGGCGTAAATATGACAAAAGTATGAAAAATATCACATGAAGGCATAGGAACACCAGTTTCTTCCTAATTGTTCTATATAATTGACGAATATTTCGATAAGAAAACAAGACAGGCACGGATCTGTGCCTGTCTGCTTATTTGCGGGGCCCCGTGCCGCGGTCGACCAGTCCCTGTTCCAGCGCGTAACGTGTGAGCTGGACGCGGTTTTCGAGCTGCAATTTGTGCAGAATGTTTTTTAAATGATTTTTGACAGTTTGCTCCGAGATGCCGAGCCCCTCTCCGATTTCCTTGTTCGTCTGTCCGGACGCCACCCAGTTCAGGATTTCCCGTTCGCGGGGTGTCAGGCTTTGGCCTGCTGCCGTCCGTTTCGGAGGGGCCGGGAATTCCTGCAAAATACGGTAAGCCAGTTCCTGGCTCAGCGGCGCTTCGTCACTGACTACGGCCCGCAGGTATTCCAACCAGGTGGAGGGGGACAGGTTTTTCAGCAAATACCCCTGCGCCCCCCGTTTCAACGCTTCGAATAAATGGGCCGCATCGTCGGATACGGTGATGATTACAATTTTTACGTATGGAAAACGCATCTTGATCAGTCCGGTCGCCTCCAGCCCGTCCATATCCGGCATGCGGATATCCATCAGGATCAAATCCGGCATCAGCTCCTCTGTCATGTGGAGAGCCTGCTCTCCGCCGGACGCCTCCCCGATGATCTCGAAAGCCCCGTCTTCTGCCAGAATATCGGAAATCGCCTCACGCGCATGGGCTGAATCGTCCGCGACCAGCACTCTTGTCCTGTTCATTGGGCTTGTCCCCCTTTTGAAATTTCCATTACGGTTCTATCGTCGCGCCGTTCAAATGTGAACGCCCATCCCATTTGTTCCGCTCTTTCCCTCGTAATACGCAGCCCGTACCTATCCGCCCTGTTCAGCGGGTCGCCCGCGAATCCGCGCCCGTTGTCTTCGACGATCATTCTCCAGCCCTGCTGCTGCCCTTCCTGGATTCCGCGAATGCTGATCAGGCTGGCCTGGGCATGCTTGCGGGCGTTCAGCAGCGCTTCCCGGATGCAGGCGAGCAGTTCGGCCTGTTCGCGGGCCGTCAAAGCTTCATCGGCAATATCCCACCCCACGGCAGCCTGCGGGTAGACATCATCGGCTGTCTCCCGGACCCGGTGCAGCATCGAGGGAAGAAGCGACCGGTCCGTATGATTTGGAAGATCGCGCAGGTTGGAAATGGACTGCCGGACATATCTGTCCACCTCATGCAGCGTTTTGCGGATTCCGCTCCAATGTGATGAATCCGCATCGGAGCCGATGCTGCGTTCGGTTTTATCAATTTTCACGGACAGCAGAAACAGCGACTGGGCAATGCCGTCATGCAGCTCGCGCGCAAGCATTTCTCTGGCCTGCAGCACATCCCTGGCAGCACGTTCCCGTTCAAGCTCTGCTCTGGATGCCTCCATGAGGGTAAACAGGCGTCTGAGCAGCGTTACACTGATCACAAACACAATGACCGGAGTCAGCCAGTTGCCTGTCTCCATCGAAATGACAGGCAACAGAAACTGATGCCTCACATACTCCCACAAGCCGACGATAATGGTCGGAATGATAAGAATCATCCATTTGATTTGTCTGTAATTCATACCGAATCTCCTTAAGTCATTCTTTCTTTACATTATATGAATTTATGAGGGCTTTTCCCAGACGGCAAAACAAAAGCTCCCGCCGTAAGAAATAAAAAGCGGGAGCTAGTGAAGTGAACGGATATGAGGTGAGGACAGATGAGTGCCTTTGATATAACGGATAAAAATACGGGTAAGTTCGGGATCAAATTGCGTACCGGAGCAGTCGCGCAGCTCTTCCAGCGCCTGCTCGAACGTTTTTGTCTGCTGATAGGGCCTTTCCGACGTCATCGCATCAAAGGAATCGATAATCGTAAGCATCCGGCACAGCAACGGGGTCTCATCCCCCGCGAAGCCGTAAGGATAACCGGTGCCATCATATCGCTCATGATGCAGCTCGATGAACGGAATCAGCTCTTCAAAGCGTGCGTTCGCTTCGACGATCTTTCTGCCCCAGGTGACATGACCCTGCACGAGCGTCCATTCTTCGGGGGTGAGCTTTTCTTTTTTGTTCAGGATATCCCAGGGGATTTCCAGCTTTCCGATGTCATGAATCAGCGCCCCGAGCACGAAACGGCGCTTCTCCTCCTGTCCCAGCCCCAGCACGTCGCTCATATCCATGGCGTATTTGAATACACGCTTGGAATGCTTGAAAGTATTGATATCCTTGTACAGAAACAAGCTGAGCTGCTGCTCAATATCCCGGATATCCTGGGCGAGGTCGATTTCACGTTCCATCTCATGGTGACTCCCGAACAGATGGACTACGTTTTTTCCCTGACGCTTCGCATAATACAAGGCCTTGTCGGCCTGGTCCACAAGCTGAGATTTATCGTAAATTCCGGCCTGATATTCGGAGATGCCGCCCGAGAAGGACAGGCACCCATGCGGGAAAATCTCGACCCCTTCATAACGGGAATCGTTCAGCTTTTTGCGGATGCGATTGACCACTTCGTAAGCCTGTTCGGCGGAATACCCTGGCATCAACAGGGTGAACTCCTCTCCGCCGTATCTGGAGGCGGTGATCCTGGTGTTCTCCGATTCCTTCTTCAATAGGTTTCCCAGAAATCCGAGCAGCTGATCCCCCTTCAGATGGCCGAATTGATCGTTATACTTTTTGAAGTCATCGATATCTATCAATGCAAGAGACAGGGGGAGCTTGTCTTTTCTTGCGGTCTTGAGCTCGGATTCGAGCGCATTTTCAAAATAACTGTGATTATACAAACCTGTCCGGCGGTCCATGATGGACTTTTCTTCCACATCTCTGAACATATCAAACAGCTTCTTGAAGGCGTGTGACAGCAGCATGCTCAACCCCAGGAACAGCACCAGCCCTAAAATGCCGTTGTGATAAATCAGCACGGTCAGCACCAGCGACAGAATCAGGGTGCACAGGTACACCAGCAGGGATTCGGCGACGAAAGCCCTCTGCAGCTGCTTTAGCGATCCTTCGTAGGCCAAATAGAAGTATAACCCCAGGGTGAACGTATTTACCGCAAAATAGCTGAGCATGGACACAACATATGCGATGATATAACGATCATCAAGCGGTCCCTGGGACCCTCCTGCCCATTGAAAAACGGAGGCTGCTGAAAAAATCGACAAAGCGTAAATGGAAAAATTGATAAAGTGCTTCCACCAGGAAAGCTTATAATCCCGGATCGCCGCAATCACGCTCGTCAGCAGCAGGATGAAGATGGCAATCTCGCTGCCGTGGACGAATATGCAGGCAAGATATACGGACGAGTCCATGGACTGCTTATTGCTTGCAGGCGGAAGCTGAAACGTGAAGTACTCAAGGATAAGCACGGCTCCCAGCATGGAATAGACGGTAACCCATTCCAAGGAGGAATACTGTAAAAAGGACCACTCGTTCGTATATGCTAATACTGCGGCACCAGCGAGGCATATCACAAAAGTGTAGATGCCGGTAGGGGTGATGCGCTGATGGAGAGATTTCAATAATCTCATGGGTATTATTCTCCTGCCTTGTTAGGGGGTCTTGATGTTTAACATATCAGGGTCTGTACGAAAAATCCACTTCATTTGCGATGATAAGGGCAAAAATCGACGCTGCAGGAGGGGAATACACGAAAAAAACAGGCCGGTCCCGGCCTGTCTGGGTAAATGGATACAAATCATTAACCGCCAATCTTGTATCCGGAAGTCAGAGCGATAACAACAGAAGCAATAATAACAGCGTTTACGACAATGCGTGAATATTTGATATTTTTCATCATGTTCTCCCTCCCTTCACCGTAGTATGCTGTATGTTAAGCATGATGCGGATTCACCTGTTCATTCACTTTTTTCTTTTTAACAACCATGACGCTCTGAATGAAGAGAAATATGCCAACATTCATGACGACGTCGCCGACGCTGATCACCTGGGTGCGAGGATAAGGGGCAGACAGGGGAATGATATCTCCCAAAAACGAAAGACGTGTGCTCTCATCCATCATAAAGTGCTTGGACACAGCGTCTCCGGACCGCAGCAGTTCGACATAATAAGGACCCAATACGGAGGAAGCATCCAAAGATACCGGCATACGCCCGCCGTTGACAGCCATAACGAGGAAATTCAGGAACACGCCGATCAGGATGAGCCAGAAGCCGGAATGATGTCTGTTTAGCCAGAGGAATACAAGTCCTGCCACATATACGGCCATAAACAAATAACCGTTAATGGAAGCCAGATAGGCGGAGCTTTCCTGGAAATAAAAAATGCCAAACTGA
Organism: Paenibacillus jiangxiensis; assembly: GCF_046098255.1. NCBI lineage: Bacteria > Bacillati > Bacillota > Bacilli > Caryophanales > Paenibacillaceae > Paenibacillus > Paenibacillus jiangxiensis. The sequence goes on along the minus strand of NZ_JBJURI010000047.1, from coordinate 6,443 downwards.
ACGAGCAGCAGGACAGGGAAGATCCAGCCCGCCGTCAGCCGGATATTGCTTAATCCCGTCAAGCCCTGACGAAATCCGCCTCTGAACAGGCCGACAATCAAGCCGAGCAGCACTCCATCATATACCATAGTGTATCCCCCGTAACATGTATTGTATAAGTGATGATACAACGTGAGCGGATTCAACAAAATCCTTCGAAATAACTCTTAATTTTCTTACATTTATGCGCAAAACAATTTGTTAACAAGTGAGAATAAACCGCGAATTTTCGCGGAAAATGAAATAATGTAGATGATATACCAGAATAAAGTAAAATGATTTGGGTACTTTTTACCATTTTCATGGATATTTTTGGTCGAAAATTGTTTAATTCTGAAATCTTAAGAAAAATGTCTATCGTCGTAATTCAAGAAGACAGACCGCGTTTAGCGGAAGTTTTTCTTGCGATATCAGGATGACTATGCCAGGGAGTTTATACTTTTGCTGATATCAAAAAACGGGTTTGACATACCCCGTGGGGGTATATTATGATGTGTGTACAACACATTGGGGGAGGGAACAGCCAGTGAAGCAGCCCGAAATGGAAACAGATGTGATGCAGACCGAAGGCAGCGTCCATGCTTGCGGCCACACTGACGGCGGTGAAGAGACGGCGGTCAGGCGCAGTCATCATTCTCCTGAACTGAAAAGCAGCTTGACATCCCGGTTGAACCGGATTGAAGGACAGATCCGCGGCATCAAGGGATTGATTGAGAAAGACACATATTGCGACGATGTGTTGAATCAGATTGCGGCTGTTCAGTCTGCTTTGAACGGAGTAGGCAAGCTGCTGCTTGAAGGACACATGAAGAGCTGTGTGATCGAACGCATACAGGCGGGAGAAAACGAAGTTATTGATGAGCTTTTAGTTACTGTAAAGAAACTGATGAAATAAATACCCGGGGAGGAAATGAACAATGACCCAAGTTAAGCTGAATGTAGAAGGCATGTCCTGCAACCACTGCGTTAATGCTGTGGAGAAAGCTGTGAAAAATGCAGGAGGCAACGCCAAAGTCGATCTGGCTTCCAAGACGGTGGAGGTCGAATTTGATGAGAATAAAGCAACGCTGAAGGCAATTAAGGATGCAATAGAAGATCAGGGTTATGATGTAGTTTGAGACAGGATGGGCAGAAACCTGGCCTTTTGCAAAAACGATGGGGAGCTTCAGGGAGTGGAGCTCCTTCTTTAAGGCAGAAATTATACCCCATGGGGGTATTTCGGATAGAGGAGGATGGGAAATGAGCGCACAAGCGGAAGAAAGGGAGCAGACGACACTTCATATTACAGGCATGACGTGTACGGCTTGCGCCACCCGGATTGAAAAAGGGCTTAACCGGATGGAGGGGGTAACGGAGGCGAATGTCAATTTGGCTTTGGAGCAGGCGACGGTAACCTTTGATCCGGAGGTCACGAATCTTCAGGGCTTGCGTGACAAAGTCGGCTCTCTCGGGTACGGGACGGCCGTGGAACAGGCGGATTTTGATATTACGGGAATGACCTGCGCCGCCTGTGCCACCCGGATCGAGAAGGGACTGTCAAGAATGCCTGGCGTGACCTCGGCCAGCGTCAACCTGGCGCTGGAAACCGCGCATGTGGAGTATATGCCGGGTACGGTCAGCAGCGGGGACATTGTGAAAAAGGTGGAGCAGCTTGGCTATGGTGCAGTACCCCAGACGGAAGGTACGGACATCTCCGATGTGCGGCGGCGCGAAATCCGGCGCAAGCAATGGAAGTGGATGATCTCCGCTATCCTGTCGCTGCCGCTGTTGTGGGCGATGGTAGGGCACTTCAGCTTCACCTCCGGCATCTATGTGCCTGAGTTGTTTATGAATCCATGGTTCCAGCTCATCCTGGCGACACCCGTTCAGTTCATTATCGGCTGGCAGTTCTACGTTGGCGCATTCAAAGCACTGCGCAGCGGCAGCGCCAATATGGATGTGCTTGTGGCGCTCGGGACCTCTGCCGCTTACTTCTACAGCCTTTATCTCACCCTGGAGTCGGTTGGAATGCACGGACACGGCCAGGTTGAAATGTATTATGAGACCAGCTCGGTTCTCATTACGCTGATTCTGGTAGGCAAGTGGTTTGAGGCCGTAGCGAAGGGCCGATCCTCCGATGCCATTAAAAGTCTGATGGGGCTGCAGGCACGCACAGCCCGTGTCGTAAGGGACGGACAGGAGCTGGATGTGCCTGTCGTGCAGGTGGTGGTCGGTGATATCCTGATCGTGCGTCCGGGAGAAAAGGTTCCGGTTGACGGAGAAGTCATGGAAGGACGCTCGGCGTTGGACGAGTCGATGCTGAGCGGGGAAAGCCTGCCGGTCGAGAAACAGCCGGGTGATCCGGTCACCGGCGCAACCCTAAACAAGAATGGGCTGTTGAAGATCCGCGCAGCCCGTGTAGGCGCGGATACCACACTGGCGCGGATTATCAAAGTGGTGGAGGAAGCGCAAAGCTCCAAAGCTCCGATTCAGCGGATTGCGGATGTCATTTCAGGCATTTTTGTCCCGATTGTCGTGGGCATCGCGCTGGTGACCTTTGCGATCTGGTACTTCTTCGCCGCACCTGGCGATTTTGCAGGTTCGCTGGAGAAGGCGATTGCCGTGCTGGTCATCGCTTGTCCGTGCGCACTGGGGCTTGCTACACCGACATCGATTATGGCAGGCTCGGGGCGGGCGGCTGAATACGGCATCCTGTTCAAGGGAGGAGAGCATCTTGAAGCGGCACGGAATATCCGTACGGTAGTGCTGGATAAAACGGGTACCGTTACGAACGGCAAACCGGAACTGACGGACATAATTCCGGCATCCGATATGTCGGAAGAGCGTTTCCTTCGCTTGCTGGGAGCTGCGGAGAAGGGCTCGGAACATCCGCTGGCGGAAGCCATCGTCGCAGGGATTGCGGTTCGCTCCGTGGAGCTGCCGGAGGCTTCCGCCTTTGAGAACATCCCGGGTTATGGTGTCAGGGCTGTTGTCGAGGGCAGCACGGTATTGGCGGGCACGCGCAGGCTGATGGAACGGGAAAATGTGCAGCTTGCTTCGCAGGTTCATGAACTGATGGAGCAGTTGGAGAGCAGCGGCAAGACGGCCATGATCATTGCCGTGGATGGTTGGTATGCAGGACTTGTCGCGGTAGCCGACACGATTAAGGATACTTCGCGCGAAGCCGTGTCCCGTCTGCATGAGATGGGGGTCGAGGTGCTGATGATCACCGGTGACAACGAGCGGACGGCGCAGGCGGTGGCGGAGCAAGCCGGCATCCGCCGTGTACTGGCCGAAGTACTGCCGGAAGGAAAGGCGGACGAGGTGAAAAAGCTGCAGCAGCTTGGCGATTCTGTCGCCATGGTCGGTGATGGCATTAACGATGCTCCTGCATTGGCTACGGCGGATGTCGGTATGGCCATGGGCACAGGCACGGATGTGGCGATGGAGGCGGCGGATATTACGCTGATGCGCGGCGACTTGAACAGCATACCGGACGCGATCAAGATGAGCCGCCGCACGATGGCCAACATCAAGCAGAATCTGTTCTGGGCTTTGGCCTATAATGTCATCGGTATTCCGATCGCGGCGCTCGGTTTCCTGGCGCCTTGGTTGGCTGGAGCGGCGATGGCGTTCAGCTCGGTTTCGGTGGTGCTGAACGCATTGCGGCTGCAGCGGGTGAAGCTGTGAGGGGGGGGGCGTGCCCGGATTGTTCTTCCGATCGCTGTTGTCCCCGGATTTCCTGATTGAATTGGACAGTGGAAGAAATCCGGGGACAAAGGCGAACGCTCCGCTTCTCCAGAACAATTCCGGGCACTGGCAGGGGAGTATGCCTTGAACGCTTCGCCAGTTCAAGGGTAGGTTTGTGGGCTAGCTCGAAGATGGGGGGGCTAACTCAGCGATGGGTTGAATCGAGGACGGGCTGAATCTGAAGACGAGCTAAATCGAACTTTATTGGGGGCAAATAGCGTCTAATAAGCGGAGAAATTTGCGAATAAGTGTATCTCAGTCCGCTGGTAGGGGGGATAAGCACTTGCGTTGCATTAACTCCTGCACAAGACAACTTGTAGTCCTGATACTTTCAGATTTCCGCAAAAGCTCAGGTTTTCGAGCTGATATTTCGCTCGCCAAAAATCTAGCGGTTGTGGCAGCCGCTATTTTACGAAAAAAGACCTTTTCTAAATTCTAGCGGTTGTGACCGCCGTTATTTTCCTTAATCTAGGCGAAAATGCCCCGATCAAGCGAAATAAGCTCGATGGCAACCGCTAAAGTTTGAAATCAACGTTCTTGGAGCCAATAGCGGCTGTGGCACCCGTTAGAATAGTTTATAAGAGGGCCGCCACATCGACGGAACCAACGAAGTCCATGTTTTGTTGCTTTGCAGCAGCAAACATGGGCTTTGCTGCTGTTTTTTGGCTTATGCGGAGAGGGGAAACCGTATTAACTTTACTTTGTAAATCTAAAATGAAAATTACATAAAAATATTGACATAGAGTTTCAAAACTAATATATTTTAAACAAACGTTTGATTTAAATGTTTGATTAAATAAAATTTGGAGGATGAAACATGCTTACCGCATTAAAGCTTTATTTTCGCAAGCCAATGACCATCGTTGGCATTATTACCGCTCTGATGTTCCAGATCATTTTCAGTGTCATCTGGATGACCGCATATAGTGGAGTAACCGAACGAAGCAGCAATCTGAAAATCGCTATTGTCAACGAGGATCCTGATACAGGCAAGACGATTGCCAGTGAACTGGAAGGCAAACTGCCTTTTCAAATCGTAACCGGACTGACGGCGGATGAAGCACAAAAACAACTCAATGACAGAGAATTGCAGATGGTGATGGAAATACCGGCGGATTTTACTTCCCGGCTGACGTCACCAGCGGAGAAGGCGGAAATCCGTTACACCATCAATGAAGCCAACCCGATGACGATTAAGAGCATCATGCAGGGTGTCGAGCAGAACGTTACTTCCACAATCAACAGCCAGGCGGCCGTGCATGGAACGGAGGCGATACTTACCCAAGCCAATATCCCTGCGGCAGCAGCGGAACAAACGGCCCGGGCATTAACCGGGAAAGTGGAGTCGCAGGTAACTTCCATTCACCCAGTGGATGGGATGAACAACCAAATGGTGCCGATGATGATGGTTCTGGCTACGTTTGTGGGGTCCATGATCATGGGGCTGAATCTTCAGCAGTCTACGATGGCACTGGGCAATCAGGCAGGCAAATGGAGCAAATTTGGCGCGCGTGTGCTGATCAACGCGGGATCGGCGCTGGTAGTTTCACTTGTCGGTACGGCCTTGATCACCGTATTGGGAGGGCAGATGGAACAGGGCTTTGGACTGCTGTGGCTGTATGAAGCGCTTCTTATGCTGACCTTCATGTTCTTCACCCAAATGTTCCTGATTGTATTCGGCATGCCGGGTATGTTCTTCAACATCACTATGCTGTCCATTCAGCTTGTATCCTCGGGTGCGATGGTGCCGCGTGAAATGCTGAATGGCTTCTATCAGCATATCGGAGCATTTTTACCGGCCACCTATGCGGTCAATGGGATTATGAGCCTGCAGCTGGGAGGTCCGGGCGCCGGCCATGCGGCAGGAGTGCTTGCGCTCATTCTGTCCGTTTGTCTGGCAGTTGCCCTTCTGGCAACAGCTCTGAAGAAAAAGCCGGCAGCGGCTCCCGCGGTAATGCCGGAGACTGCATAAAAAAGCGGGAGGCGAATCTCCTTGGGGAGCTATGCTTCCCGAGGACCGCTTGATTCCCCTTCAGCAAAGATACATAATAGGACTAGCATAATGACGAAGGAGATTAGGGTGGAATGATGCAGACGGAACCGGATATCAAAATGCGCATCTTATTGGCGGCCAAAAAGCTGTTTGCCCAACACGGCTACGATGGAACAAGCGTGCGGCAGATTTGTGAGGAGGCGGGTGCCAACATAGCGCTGATATCTTACCACTTCGGGGGAAAGGATGGAGTGTATAAGGCGGTATTTGAGCACTTTTTTCCTGTTAAGGAGCTGAAAAGTGTAAATTTCGCCGATCTGGACCCCATTGAAGGTATTCGTCTGCTGGTTTCACGCATTATTCGATTGACTTACCGGGATCGGGAGCTTAGCTTTATGATCCAACAGGAAATGTTGCTGCGCTCGCCACGCAGGCAGATGGTCATGAATGTTCTGGTCGAAGTCTGGGGGCAGGTAAGATCGCTGTTGCTCAGGGGAAAGGAAGAAGGAGTATTTTCCTTCGGTTCGGCAACCAATGCCCTTGTCATGGTGATGAGTGTGGCTTTGTCCCACAAACATATGGTCAATTTTGAAGATGTGTTTGATGATGAGAAGACAGGAGTCGACATTATCGCTGCAGAAGCGGTACGGTTTATCTTTTTAGGACTAGGGGTGAAGGAAGC
>NZ_JBJURI010000046.1:0-36115 GCF_046098255.1 Paenibacillus jiangxiensis | reverse complement strand
TTCGGTCCACCCCCTGAAAAAGTGACAGCACGCGAAAATCCCTTTCATTCAGGGTCTTGACATCGTACCGCTGCTCTATGGAGCCGAATTTTAAACAAATAAAATCAGGAAGGAACCATACAGGACAGCCGCAAACACCATCTCCACAATGCCGGTCGGCTTTGCCTTCAACCCCTGGACGGGAAGCAAAACGGCCCGCAATAGTAAAATGAGGAAGGGAATAAACAGCAGCGGTTTGATCCAGGCCGCCGCCAGCATAATCACAAGGTGATAAACGACAGATGCATAGTAGTAACGTGGATTGTTTTTTTCCCTGAGCACGGTTTTGACATATAAGGCAGTTCCGGCAAAATAGAGCACCAACAGAACAAACAGTTCGTTCACCGTCCGCCACTCCGTTCCCCCTCCAAGATAGACGACAGGATATATAAAGGAGCAAAAAAGCAATATAGCGGCAAAGTCATTCAGTAAGGCGCGTTCCTGTTTGATTCTGGCATAATACACATTCAAGGCAAAAAAAGGCAGCAGCAGCGCTCCATACCAGATGAGTCGAGGCTCATTCCACACAAGAAAGATTAGCAAAGGCAGCGATATGGCCCCATATAGTACGGCAGGCTTGCGGTACCGGTCCCCCTTGCCCGTTTTAATCCACTGCAGCGCGGGGAAAGTGAATAAATAGAGTACCAGCCAGCAGACAAACAGCGGGATGTGAATGCCGCGCGGTTCACTGACTGCCAGTCCCGTCAAAAATGGAAGAATGAGCATGACCCATGCGCCATGCTGTTTGGGAATGTACCTGTTCATACCATGAATCTCCTTTCACTTGGTCGGCTTTTTCGGGCAAGTCGCTCACTTTAAGCATCTATAATTGTGCAGGTTTTCACGTGATTTTGCAGTTTAATCCCTTGCCTACTCAACACGGACAGTTCCATGTCACCAGCCAGCCGGTCAGCGGTCATCCGCCTATATAGGACATGCCGATTTTGTTTCTGTTTGTGGCGGTTTGCTCCGTTCTTTCTTCGGAATACCGGTCTGCCCTCCGCTCCCACACGTCAATAATCGTATTGAGCATATGCCGATCATCCGCACCGGACCGCAGCAGTTGGCGCAGATCAGAACCTTGGCCTGCAAAAAGGCATGTATAGAGCTTTCCATCGGAAGACAGGCGGGCCCGGGTACAGGATGAGCAAAAGGCTTCGCTTACCGAGGTGATAAAACCGACCTCTGCAGAACCATCCAGGTAACGGTAGCGTTGTGCCACCTCTCCGAAATAACTTTGTTGCACAGGCTCCAGTTCATAAGCATTTCCGAGCAGGTCCAATATCTCCTGTTTGGTTACCACACCGGCATAACTCCAGCCGTTCCCGTTCCCTGCATCCATAAACTCAATAAAACGGAGCGTAATGCCCCGTTCCTTGAAATAACCTGCCATGGGTAAAATCTCGCTGTCATTTACGCCTTTTTGTACAACCATGTTGACTTTGACCGTAAAACCAAGCTTCCTGGCATACTCGATCTGCTCCAGAATGTGTGCGGGGCCCATCCCTCTGCCGTTCATCCGGCCGAAAATCCCGGGGTCCAGGGCGTCGAGGCTGATGTTCAGGCGGCGCAGCCCGGCCTCATAAAGAGGCTGCGCCTGCTGGCCGAGCAGCGAGCCGTTGGTGGTTAAACCGATGTCCTCTACGCCTGCAATGGACCGGATTCTGTTTATAAATCCGGGAAGACCGGGCCGCATAAGCGGCTCTCCCCCGGTAAGCCGGATTTTCTCCACTCCAAGGGAAACAAAGAGCCTGATGAGCCGCTCCATCTCTTCGAACGATAACAGCTCACACTTGGGCAAAAACGCAAAATCAGAACCATACACTTCTTTTGGCATGCAATAGGTGCAGCGGAAATTACAGCGGTCCGTTACCGACAGGCGCAAATCGCGAATCGGCCGCAGCAGGCTGTCTTTCAGTGGGTGGGATCTCATGCGGCCACCTTCCTTCTTTTAGAGGTAGTTCAAAAAGTCATCTTTTGATCACGAAGCAAGTCAGGAAGCGGACTCGACATCGAATCTTGAATTCAGCCGGGACTTCCGGTGCTCACGTACCCCAAGTACGCTCCGCTCCTCAGTCCCTGGCTTCATCCAACCTTCTCGGTGCTGAAAACCTGACTTTTTGAACATGTACTTTAAGTAAGCTATGAATGGAGTTCTTTTCCCTTTCGGTGCTGCTCGGTGATGTCGCTGAACGTGCCTACATAACGGACATCCTCGCCGGTCTCGTCCTTCACCGCACTGATGTTCAACCATTGCAAATACTCCTCGCCGTTTTTGCGGCGGTTCCAGATGCCTCCTTGCCACATGCCGTGATTTTTGATCGCCTGCCACATTTCACTGTAAAATGCTTTTGGCTGTCGGCCGGATTTCAGAATGTTCGGATTTTTGCCAATCACCTCTTCTTCCTTGTAACCGGTAAGCTTGGAAAAAGCGGGATTGACCGCCTTGATGGTTCCTGTCACATCCGTCACCAAAATTCCCTGTCCGGTCGATGCGAATACCTCAGCCGAGAGTGCCAGACGGTCCTGGAAATAGAGCCATACGACGATGATCAGGCTGGCTAGGGCCACCTGGGACAGCAGCATGAATCCGATGGAATATTGGCCTGTAAGCGAGTGAATGGCCGACAGCATGAGCGGCGGGAAGAAACCGCCCAGTCCTCCCATCATGGACACAATTCCGTTCACGATGCCGGCCTGCTTGTTGAAATAAAAAGGCACCAGCTTGAAAATGACTCCGTTGCCGATTCCCGCACAAACCGCAATGGCCAGACTCCCTACTGTATACAGCCCGATCGAAGGCGAAAAGGCGAGGAGAATGGCGGCCAATGTATAGGTGGCAAATGTGCCGATCAGCAGGAATAACGGTTGAAAGCGGTCCGCCAGCCAGCCGCCGACCGGACGCATAAAGGTAGCCAGCGCAATAAAACCGGCGGTGCGCATCCCGGCATCGACTTTGTCCAGCCCGAAATTCGACACCAGAAAATTCGGCAGGTAGACGGTAAATGCAACAAACGAGCCGAACGTTATAAAGTAAAATAAGGAGAAAAACCACATTTTTTCATTTTTGTAAACACCTTTAAGCTGTTCGATAATCGGCGTTTTGACTTTTGTTTCATGCCGGTCTCCGAAGATCAGATTTAGCACGATAAATATGAGCAAAAGAATGAGATACAGCTTCACCGCCGCCGTCCAGCCGATCTGTGTTGCCACAATCGGAGCCGAGAATGTGCTGATGGCTGTTCCGATGTTGCCCATGCCATAGATGCCGTTGATGAAGCCAAGCTTCTCCTTCGGGTAATACTTCGGCAGTGAAGTAACCCCGACCGAGAACACAGCCCCGCCTATGCCAAGGAATAGCCCGCCTATGATCAGATCGGCGTATGAAGACGCTTCGCTTATGTAATAGACGGGAAAAAGAAGCAGAATGAAGCTGACCATGAAAATGATTCTTGCCCCAAATATATTGGCGTAATAGCCGAGCGGAATCCGCAGTACCGACCCGAGCACGACGGGAATGGCGGTGACCATGGCCAGTCTGTCGGCTGGAATGCCGATATCCTCTTTAATGTAAGGCATAAGGGATGAAATGATGACCCATACCATGAACCCGACAACCAGATTTAACGTTTGCAGGGGCAGCTGCAGTCTTTTAACCATTGAACTCACCTTTTCGTTATTTGTATTTGCTGAGCATTGTGGTCCTCAGTTTCTGTCCCTATTGTAGCTGGCGAATAAAAGACCATATATAAGGGAGTTCCCTTTGCAAAAATGGGAAAACCCTAAAACTCCCCCCTCCTTTCCGGCAAAGCAAAAAAACACCCTGGAATTCACCGGATCGACATTGGATCCAGTTCATTCCAGGGTGTATCAGGATTTAGATCAGAACTCCAGCATTTTTTTCTTTAATGCATACTCTACCAGCTCGGGCCGGCTTTTCAGGTTCAGTTTCTCCATGATTTTGGCTTTGTGGGCCTCCACCGTCTTTACCGACACGAAGATCATTTCGGCGATTTCCTTGTTGCCGTAGCCTTTAGCGATCAATGGCAGGATTTCCAGCTCGCGGTTGGACAGCAGGTCGAACATATCCGCAGGTTCAGCCGTCTTGTCCTTCTTGAAAAATTCCCGCACCAGCGAGGTGGCCATTTTGGGATGTATATAAGTCTCACCCCGGTAAATGGTGCGGATGGCCAACAGCAGCTCTTCATCCGGCGCATTCTTCAATACATAACCAGAAGCGCCGTTTTTGAGCACATGAAACAGATATTCCTCATCATCATGCATCGTCAGAATCAGAATTTTGGTATCCGGGAATTCCTCCTTGATCTTGCCGGTGGCGATCAATCCGCTTTCCCCCGGAGGCATGCTGAGATCCATAATGAGCACGTCCGGCCGCAGCTTTGCCACCAGGGAATAGGCCTCCAGGCCGTCAGCCGCCCCGCCGATGACCTCCATGTCTTCCTGAAAATTCAGGATCATGGAAAAGCCGCTCCGTACGATCGCATGGTCATCCGCAATGACTATTTTTATCAAGTCTTATTCCTCCCCTTCACCGTGACCGACCGGAACCTGCAGAAAAACCCTTGTGCCTTTCCCGATCTCTGAAAACACACTGAAGCTGCCTCCGACCAGCTCAGCCCGCTCCTGCATGCCAAATAACCCGAGCCCGGTGCCGATCGGCTCGCCTTGCAGATCAAAGCCGGCTCCTTCATCTTCAATAATCAGCTGCAGGTTGCGGCCGATCTCTGTTAAAGTGACAGTCACACTGTCCACATGAGCATATTTTAATGCATTTAATACAGCTTCCTGGCAGACCCGGTAAATAACTGTCTCCACTTCACTGCCATAGCGCTTTCGGGAAAGATTGGATACAAATTGAATGACAAGCCCGTAGCTTTGTTCAATCCGTTTGAAATAAGTGCGAAAAGCAGCTTCCAGCCCCAGATCATCCAGGGCGGCCGGGCGAAGCTCGACGGAGAGATTGCGGATATCATCAAGCAGCCTCATCATGGAAGCCTCGGTTTGCTTCACTTTTTTGAGCACCTGATCATCATCCGTCACATATTTGAGCACCCTCATATCAACGACGGCGCTCATCAGCTCCTGCGCCACACTGTCATGCAGCTCACGGGAAATCCGTTTGCGCTCATTCTCCTGCGCTTCAATCACGTGCTTCATCATTTTATTTTGAAAGAATCTTTCCTGGGTCTGGAACTGTCTTGTCAAATCCCTCAGCATAAACACACGGATGCCATTCTCTTGATCAACGGTATGGAAGGAAGCGGCATAAGGCACGACCCCCTTGCCCTTCGTTTCCATATAGACCTGAAAAGACGAGAATTCCTCATTTTCCGGCATGCTGAAAAAACAATCCAGGCAGGTACGATTCTCCGTCTCGCTTGTATAGCCCCGGCAGGTGCCGCATAAAGCCTGATCTGCCCCTCGGTAAAGCTGCATGATCACCTCATCACCGACAATTTGCTCGGCGGCCGGGTTCATTGCGAGGGTCTTTCCTTCCTTATTGAAAAAGAAGATCGCTTCAATGCTGTTTTCAAACAGCTTCATCATCATCGGAATCAACTGGCCTGCCTCTGCTTGTGTTGTCAATTGGCCATCAGTTCCTTCCCGTTTAAATCTCCGAATCCGCCCCGTGCATATTCCACCATGGCTTTAAGCATTTCCTCCGTTACACGCCGTTCCTCGCCGCGAAAGCCGCCCAGCAGCACCCCCGCTACGCGGGCGTCATTCCATAACGGCACGGCCCAGAGGCTCCTCAGCTTTTCCGACTGTACTATAGGGTAATTAAACAGACTTTCCAAACCCAACTGTTGATGAACGGATGGAATTAACAGCGGCTTCCCCGTTTTGAACACGATTCCCGCTATCCCCTTGCCGGATTGCAGCACAATGCGCCGGAAGCGGTCATTCAGGTTGCCTGAGGCGTATTTCCATTTGAGCACATAATGGTACTCTTCGGATTCTACAAGAGAAAGAGCCATGAAATCGTAACCGAATGCTTCGCGGACCTGGTCAAGCTTCCGTTGATAATCCACCTTATTATTCATCAGTTTAATCTCCTAATTTAATCTTCACCCAGCTATTTGCATAAACTGGAACAGCGGGCCAGGCCCGCTTTTCTAGTTAGATCTATGTCTTCTATAAAGAATATAACTTCTACTGATATAATTCAATGGAACACTCCACACATGCACCAGACGGGTGAACGGCCAGAAAGCGAAAATGGTAAAACCCGCAAGCGCGTGCAGCTTGAAGGACAGCGGCACTTCCCGCATCAGGGAGGCATCCGGACTGAGCACAAACAGGCCGCGGAACCAGATCGAAATCGTCTCGCGGTAATCGAACTCAGGTTGTACGGCATTGGTCACAAGGGTGGCGTACATGCCCATAAAAACAATCAGCAGCAATAAGGCATTGACGACCAGATCGGAGGCGGAGCTTAAACGGCGCACATTACGGAGGGTGAAACGGCGCCAGGTGAGAATGAGCATGCCCAGAAGCGTGATGACGCCAAAAAAGCCTCCCACATAAACCGCGCCAATGTGGTATAGATGATCATCTACACCAAGCGCCCGCATCCACGATTTCGGGATGCCAAGTCCTGCAACGTGCCCCATGATAACCGGGATAATCCCGAGATGGAACAGCAGGCTTCCGGCCATTAATTGCTTTTTCTCAATAAATTCGCTCGATTTCGCCGTCCAATTGAATTGGTCTGTTCGATAGCGGAAGATATGTCCGACGATAAATATAACCAAACATACATAAGGGTAAATCACCCATAAAAATTGTTCAAGCATCGCCATTAACGGGCCTCCTCCTGTCTCACACTCGCTTTAAGCGTTTCGCGGAGCCCCTTTACCAGATGAAAGTAGGGACTGTGCTTGTTCTCCAAGGCCTTGAGCAAATGATAGGTGCCGTCCTCCAGGATGGCAATCAGCATTCGGAAATTCTCGGGTGCCTGCGGATTCGCCATCCACTCGGCGGCGTACAGAAACTCGCACATCAGCGGAAGATAATCGGGCAGCTCCTCTTCCGGCATTTCAAGGCCGAACATTTCATAGAGTATTTTCAGTCTTGCCAGCATTTGTCCACGCTCTTTGGCATCCTCATATTTGAAATACGTCATATACAGCGCACAATCTTTATTGAAATCGAAGGTGGAAGTGTACATTTCCTGAATTTCTTCCAGGCTGAGTTCCTGCATAAGGGACCAATAAGCGCGAGCGTGCGTATAACCCGGATTTCCGGGGAGGAAGGACCTCTCCAGGAAATCCGGATGAAAATCCGTCTTGTCCGGATACATCAGCTGACGGGAGAAAAATCCGAAGGACGGCTTAAGATCATAGAGTGTTTTTACATCAATCACGCCATATCCCTCCATAAAAATTCTCTTCGTACAATTGCTTACCCGTCTTTTCCGTTCCGGTGCTCATCGGATTTATGGCCGCACAGCCGCTGCAGCCGCCTCCCGTCACCGGACCTCCAAGCGTGTCGCCATAACCGGCCGCGCCTTGTGCACGATACGGATTCATATGGGCTTCTTTATGTGAAGTTGGAATCACGAACCGATCCTCATACTTGGCGATGGCGAGCAGCCGGTACATCTGCTCCGTCTGGCGGGCCGTCAAGCCCAGGCGCTCAAGCCGGCTCTGATCAAATTCCTGTCCGGTCGAATGGGCGCGCATGTAGGACCGCATCATGGCCATCCGCTGCAAGGCTTCTTTTACCGCCTGCGTATCCCCTGCCGTGAGCATATTAGCCAGGTATTGAATCGGCGTACGCATTTCTTCAATGGCCGGGAAAATCAAGTCTGGATTGCTGATGGAATCCTTTCCTTCAAAATAGTTCATAATCGGGCTGAGCGGCGGCACATACCAGACCATGGGCAGCGTGCGGTATTCGGGATGAAGCGGGAACGCCAGCTTATACTCGATCGCAAGCTTGTAAACCGGCGAATTCTGGGCTGCTTCAATCCAGTCCGCCGAAATGCCGTCTCTCTTCGCCTGAGCGATGATTTCCGGATCATGTGGGTCCAGAAACAGGTCAAGCTGCGCTTTGTACAGATCCTTCTCATCCTCAACCGAAGCGGCTTCCTGTACACGGTCGGCATCATACAGCAGAACGCCCAGATAGCGGATTCTGCCTGTACACGTCTCCGAGCACACCGTCGGCAGACCGGCTTCGACACGCGGGAAGCAGAAGGTGCATTTCTCCGCCTTGTTCGTCTGCCAGTTGAAATACACTTTTTTGTACGGACAGCCTGTCATGCAGTATCTCCAACCGCGGCAAGCCTCCTGGTCGACGAGGACAATGCCGTCCTCGTCCCGTTTATACATGGCGCCCGAAGGGCAGGAGGCCACACAGCCCGGATTCAGGCAATGCTCGCACAGCCGCGGAAGATAGATCATAAAGGATTTCTCGAAATTGAACTTAATTTCTTCTTCAATCTTCTGAATATTCGGGTCCTGCGGTCCGGTGACATGCGCACCCGCGAGGTCATCCTCCCAGTTGGGCCCCCAATCCAGATCCATTTTCTCACCGGTTACGGCGGAATGTGCCCGCGCCACCGGCGAATGCTTCTGCTCTTTCGCATTTGTCAAATGCTCGTAATTGTAAGTCCATGGCTCATAATAATCCTTCATTTCAGGCATATCGGGGTTGTAAAAGATTTTACCGAAGGCCACCTTGGACAGCTTGCTGCCGGATTTCAGCTCCAATTTCCCCTTTTTGAGCTGCCAGCCTCCCTTATATACCTCCTGATCCTCCCACCGCTTGGGATAACCGATGCCCGGCTTGGTCTCTACATTGTTGAACCACATATACTCCGCGCCTTTACGGTTCGTCCAGGTTGTTTTGCAAGTAACGCTGCATGTATGACAGCCGATGCATTTATCCAGGTTCAATACCATTCCGATTTGTGCTTTAATTTTCAAGCCAGTTGACCTCCTTCATTTTACGGACCGCCACGTAGACATCACGCTGGTTACCGATCGGACCGTAATAGTTGAACCCGTAGCTGAGCTGCGCATAACCGCCGACCATCTGGGTCGGCTTCAGATGAATCCGGGTAGGCGCATTGTGGCTGCCGCCGCGCGTATCCGTGATTTCGGAGCCCGGCACCTGAATATGTTTGTCCTGGGCGTGGTACATGAACATGGTGCCGCGCGGCATCCTGTGGCTGACCACCGCTCGTGCTGTCACCACGCCGTTCCGGTTGTATACTTCCACCCAGTCGTTATCCGCCAGCCCGTGCGACTGTGCGTCCTCGTTGTTGATCCATACGACCGGTCCCCCGCGGAACAGGGTCAGCATGTGCTGGTTGTCCTGGTAGGTGGAGTGGATATTCCATTTACCGTGCGGAGTCAAATACCGCAGTACCAGCGAGTCCTGCCCGCCCTTGATTTCTTTATCTCGCGGACCGAATACCATAGGCGGAAGCGTCGGCTTATAAACCGGCAGAGCCTCACCAAACTGCAGGAAGATTTCGTGATCGATATAGAAATGCTGTCTTCCGGTCAGCGTCCGGAACGGCACAAGCCGTTCAATATTCGTCGTAAACGGCGAGTAGCGGCGCCCCTGCTTGTTCGAGCCGCTGAACACCGGTGTCGGGATCACTTCACGCGGCTGTGCCGTAATGCTATGGAACGTGATTTTTTCGGCTGCCCGGTCGGCAGATATATCCTTGAGCGGTACACCGGAATCCTGCTCCGCCTGCTCATAGGCTTTTTGCGACACACGTCCATTCGTCGCGGAGGACAAATGAAGAATCGTATCCGCCGCTTGGCGGGCTGTCTCCAGCTTTGGCAATCCGCTTTTAATGGATTCGTCATCATGGGTGCCGTTGAGCCGTTTCAGCTCCTCATATTCGTCAGCAACAGAGAAGCTGATGCCATGGGCCCCTATTTTTCCTTTCACAAGATTCGGGCCAAGCGAAGTGTATTTATCGTAAATTTTGGTATAATCGCGCTCTACAATACTGAAGTTTGGCATCGTTTTACCCGGTACCGCTTCAATCTCTCCTTTCGCCCAATCCTTTACGGCCCCGAGCGGCTGTGCAATTTCCCCGACCGAATCATGACCAAGTGGAGATGTCACGAGATCCTTGTAAACTCCGGGCAAATGCGCTGCCGCCATTTCCGAGAAAACCTTGGCAAGCGAGCGATAAATATCCCAGTCAGACCGTGACTCCCACAACGGATTGACCGCAGGGTTGAACGGATGCACGAAGGGATGCATGTCGGTGGAGGACAGGTCCGTTTTTTCATACCAAGTGGCCGCCGGCAATACAATATCCGCATAGAGCGGGGTTGTCGTCATGCGGAAATCGAGGGCAACCAGCAGATCAAGCTTGCCTTCGACATCTTCACGCCACACGATCTCTTCCGGCTTCTGCTCCTCATTCGGACGGGCCAGCAGCGCATCGGATGCTCCAAGCAGATGCTTCATGAAATATTCCTGCCCCTTCGCCGAGCTGGAGATCAGATTCGAGCGCCACACGAACAGTGAGCGTGGGTAGTTCTGCTGCGCACCGGGGTCCTCCACGGCAAAGCGGGTGGTACGGCCTTTGATCTGCTCCACGGCGTGGGCGATAATATCTTCGTTCGTCTTTTTCCCCTGCTGTACTGCCTCTTCGGCGAACATCAGGCTGTTTTTGTCGAACTGCGGATATGAGGGCAGCCAGCCCAGTCTTGCGGCAAGCACATTGTAATCCGCCGGATGCTGATAGCGAACTTCTCCCCCCGTAGGCGACTTCAGCGTGTCCGTGCCGCTTTCTTCATAACGCCATTGTTCTGTCGCAAAATAAAAGAAGGAGGTGGCATTCTGCTGACGGGCAGCTCCCTGCCAGTCTTTCGCAAAGGCTACGGCTGACCAGCCTTCAATCGGACGGCATTTTTCCTGTCCGACATAATGGGCCCACCCGCCGCCGTTCACGCCTTGAGATGCAGTCAGTACGACCAGATTCAGCACGGCACGGTAAATGGTATCGCTGTTGAACCAGTGATTGATGCCCGCCCCCATAATGATCATGGAGCGGCCCTCTGTATCGATGGCGTTCTGCGCAAATTCACGGGCGATCTGCACGACCACGGACGCCTTCACGCCAGTGATTTTCTCCTGCCAGGCTGGGGTGTAATGGGACGCTTCATCATCATACCCTTTGCTGTTTAACGGGCTATCGATGCGCGCAACTCCGTACTGGCTCATCATCAGATCGTACACGGTCGCCGCATACCGCTCCGTGCCGTCCGCCATTTGTATCTTCATGACAGGAATCACTCGCTTGAAGGTCCCATTGCCGGTATTGTCAAAGTACGGGAATGCGATTTCCAGCCACTGCTCTCCATGTCCCTCAACTGTAAGCGCGGGCTCGACCTTCGTTCCGTCCTCACGCTCCAAAATCAGATTCCACTTCTTGTCCTGCTCCCAGCGCTGTCCCATCGTGCCGTTCGGAACCATACATTCATCAGCAGCCTCATCATAGATGACCGGCTTCCATTCCGCATGTGGCGAGGTCTCCCCGAGATCGCTTGCGCGCAGGAAGCGGCCGCCTTTCCAGACGTTCTCGTGCGGATCAAGCAAAATCAGAAACGGCATATCCGTATACTGCTTGGCGTAGTTGATGAACATCGGTTCTTTGCGTACATGATAGAATTCATCCAAAATGACATGAGTCATAGCCTGGGCCAACGCTGCATCCGTACCGGGATTAGGGGCGAGCCAGTTGTCGGCAAACTTTACGTTCTCCGCATGATCCGGTGCCACCGACACCACCTTGGTTCCCTTATACCGCACCTCTGTCATAAAGTGGGCGTCGGGTGTCCGTGTAAGCGGCACATTGGAGCCCCACATGATCAGGTAACCTGCGTTATACCAGTCCGAGGACTCCGGCACATCCGTCTGCTCGCCCCAGATTTGCGGAGAAGCCGGCGGCAGATCGGCATACCAGTCATAAAAGCTCAGCATTTCCCCGCCAAGCAGGGAGATAAAGCGGGCACCGGATGCATAGCTGACCATCGACATTGCAGGAATCGGCGTGAAGCCGGCAATGCGGTCAGGCCCGTATTTACGGATGGTGTAGATTAATTGCGCCGAAATAAGGTGCAGTGCATCTTCCCATTTGACACGGATGTGGCCGCCTTTGCCACGTGCTGACTTGTAAAACTTTGCTTTCTTCGGATCTTCCACAATGCTCGCCCATGCATCTACGGGATTGTCATGCTCGGCCAACGCTGCCTGCCAGAGACGCCACAGCTTGCCGCGGATATATGGAAATTTCACGCGCAGCGGGCTGTATTCGTACCAGGAGAACGACGCTCCCCGCGGGCAGCCGCGCGGCTCAAACTCAGGCATGTCGGCGCCGCAGGACGGATAATCGATTTGTTGATTTTCCCACGTAATAATGCCGTTTTTCACAAAAACCTTCCAGCTGCAGGATCCGGTACAGTTGACGCCATGTGTCGTACGGACCACTTTGTCGTGGGACCAGCGCTGGCGGTATACATTCTCCCATTCTCTATTTTTTTCTTCCAGAATGGACCAGCTATCGGAATAGCTTTCGACAGGTTTGAAGAAGTTAAGATGTTTTTTTCTCATCAAGTCCGAACTCTCCTTTGCGGAATACAAGAAACTTATAATGATTCCATTGTTGATTCACTCGATTACTGCCATTATCCCTTTCTCCCGCTCCTGTTCCCATTAGGGAATATCCTAAAGCGGACAGGGAAATCCCTCATTCTGTGAAATAGAGCATAGAAGCGGCTTGGTTTAGGCACAAAAAAAGAACCGCAGAAATATCTCTGCAGTTCCTGTATAACTACCCAACCCGACTGTTATAGGTAATTTGGTTTATGGATTTGCACCGGCAAATACCTCCGCAGCCGCGTACAGATAATAAGCCAGCCCGGTCTGCTGGTCTTCCAGCATACGAAGATGAAACTCGTCGCTGAGGAAAAATCGCGTTTGTGCGACAAAATCCTCGGCCGAAATTTTGTGTCCATGCTTGTTCAAAAATTCCAAATGATTGCCGATCAAGCTTTTTGTTTGCTCATCATCATGCTTGATGCCTGATTGCAAAGAACGGACCATTTCGCCCATGAAAGCGGCCGCTTCGGCGGCTTGATCATTCAGCCTCTCCACATCCTTTTGTTCGACCTGAAATGCCTCCATGCCGTACGTTACTTCCAAATGTTCATTTTGACCGCTCAGCGCATCATTCCACTCTTCTGCGTTTGCAAAGCCTTTAAACATGTCCTTCTGATCCATGGTTTCTCCATTCTTTAACGAAGCTATAGACTTCCCTATCGTTAGAAAAATGGTGTCCAACCTCTTTCTGCGGGCGAGAAGGAGCTCCTCCTGGTGCAAAAGAATGGATAACCGCTCTGAATGATCCTCCAGCAATTTTTTAATTTCATCCAATGGGATATCCAGTTCTCTGTAAAACAAAATCTGCTGCAAACGTTCCAGCTCTTTCATACTGTACAGCCTGTAACCGGACTCATTGACCTTGCAAGGCAGCAATAGTCCGATTTTGTGATAATGATGAAGCGTCTTAATCGTGACATTGGACAGCTCCGATACTTCTTTTACTGTGTATAGAATGTCCTTCACCTCCCTGTTTCCACTTTAAAGTCTGCCCTAAGAGGAGGGTCAAGACAATTTCTTCGTGAAAAATACGAGAACTCTATTAACTAAACATTTGAAAATTGTAAAAGCCCGTTAAGCAAGCTTTGCTTTTAACTTATTGTTTTTTTGATCCTGTATATTTACTTTGTAATTTAATATAGAAAGATATTCCTATGCCTGATAGACTATAATCAGTTCACTTGATTACAACCAGTGAGATTTCCCTTTATTTACACATTCCTACGGGTAACATATTTTCACTAATTCGCTTTTCGCTTCCTTCCGATAATACCGATATAGAGTTTATTTCCTTTAAAATAAGGAGGACCAAGGTTGGGTTTACTCGATGTAATAGCACCAGGAATTTTTACTTTAATTTACTTTATATTTGCCATCGGTTTTTTCATAGCCGCTATTAATGCAGTTCGCCGGAACTCACAAAAGACAATTAATCGCAAATATGTATGTAATGATTGTGGTCACAGAGTATCAAGAAGCGCAATGTTTTGTCCTTCTTGTGGTAATAGATTTAGACTCATACGCATAGCAGGGAGATATGGTTTGGGTGACATGGTTGGATTTCTTTGTGGTTTTTTCTTATTCTCATCTTTAGGTATCTACGCCCTGTACTCGTTTATCGAAGCCTTAAAAGTGTTTGGTGTATTATGATTACTGAAATTCACATTCTAAAAAAACCGGGATACAGGGCTTTTGGTTTAAAGTTATTGATTTTTCCGCTCCTGTTCAGCCAGCTCGTTGCCTCACCTCCATGAGCCAATGTTAGTAAACTTCCTTCCGATTCTCCTGATTACAATGCTTTTATTGGACAGATTTCACATATCCCGCTTTCCTGCATACTGGAACAAGCTGGCTACATATAATTTTTCGGTTATCGATTTTTAAATCCACAGCCATCCTTGCCAACAAAATGGCAAGGGGACTTGCTTCTTCTTTAACTAAGGCTCAACGAACTTGCTCCTCCGGATATGAAGTTGAGGAAGAATCAAATAAAGGCTGGCAGTAGATATTGATAGTCCGTCAAGGTGTAGTACATGATTTACCGTGTTTTGATTTAACAGATTGTCATTTATCAGTTCCCTGCCTGCATACTGGTACAAGCGAACTACATATCTTTTTAGTAGCCTATTCGATTGAGGAATGCTCTATTAAGGGGGGATATCATTGTCAGATGCATTTGTGGCCCGATCACTTGACGAAATCCGTTTCTGGTCCCGGGTGATGAAAGAACACGCTTTGTTCCTTCGTTTGGGTTTTAGGTGTGAAGACACACAATTAATCCAAGAGGCTCAGCAGCATCAAGCTATTTTTGAGGACATTGAAAGAAGATCTCATGAGTTCGGTTTAAGTACCGATCCGCAAACCATCAGAGAATTTAATACTGAAGTACGCAATGCCGCCGTTCATATTTGGGCCTTTAAAAGAAGGGTATTAGGGCTTATTCTCCAATGTAAACTTCCTGGTCAAAACAACTTCCCCTTATTGGTCGATCACGTCAGCCGGGAAGCTAACTACTTTAGAAACCGGCTTGAGGAACTTAATTCCGGAAGACTCGAACCATTACACGACGCAATCATTGATGAGAATATTTTCTTTCTGAAAATAATGGCGGACCACGCAAAGTTTATTGGTCATTTACTCGATCCATCTGAACGGAAACTGGTTGAACAAGCAAGGGAGTTTAGTAATGATTTTGATACCCTCATGTATCAAGCGATTGATTTAAGTTCAATGCGTCCGCAATCACAGACCATTCCTTTGCTGAGTCAATTTGTTGACGAGAATCGAGTATCCGTAAAATCTTTGCGGGATTTCAAAAAAACAGCACGTGATTTAATCGAGGAATGCCGCATAAAAAGCATTATTCACCCTTTATTGGCAGATCATGTATTCCGGGAAGCAGAGCGTTTCCTGTTTATTCTGGATATGTTTGAGAGGTCCTTGTCGGGTATAAAGGTAAACAAAAGAGAAATCTTGTTCTGATTAACGATTAGAATGGAGGATTTTTGATGCAAATACCAGTTAAAGGGATACTGTTATGTATGAACAGATCCAACTCCGACTCGGAGCATGACCACACTTCTGAGCAAGATCACAAATCTGACCATGATCACAAGTCCGAGCATGATCACAAACTCGTGATCACCTCTTGGGATGGAAGGCCGGTAAACATGCATGTTCACCCCATGGCAGGAAAAACCTCTTTTGACGTAGGGCATTACCACCAGTATGCAGGAACTACAGAACCGGCTCCCACCGGAATCCCCCATGTTCACCACTATAATATAGAAACCACTTTTAATGACCAGCATGTTCATTTGCTAAAAGGAACCACAGGCCCCGCCGTTCCTTTGCCAAGCGGCGGGCATTACCACTATTTTGAGGGTTACACTACCGTGAACGGCAGAATTCCGCATACCCACAGCTATCAAGGCAGAACAGGCAACGAAGTCTAGAATAATTTTAAAAATGGCGAGTGAAAAACTCTCCTGTAACAGCAAAGACGTTCCCTCTAATGAGGAACATCTCTCGCACTGCCTTCAAAGCAAGTAATCATTTAAGTTTGATTTCCTGAGAATAATTGTCGTCTTGTACCAGATAGAGACCTGGATTAATCTCAACCTCAGCCCCTTCCGGTATGTTGTCATAGAAATCAAATCTCTTAGTCTCTCCTGAGTTCCGGGATTGGTTGCTGTCGGGCTCAACCAATTGTCCGTTAACCTTAAGACCCGTTCTATGGAAGCTAAATGGTGTACTGCTGCCTTCCTTGAGCTTGGTTACGACAATTGCCCGCTGCCCTTGCGATAATAGTTGTATTGAATCACATGATCATCATCCAGCCTGTATTCAGCCGTTTGCTCTTTTTCAGAAGGTTCCTTCAGGGCAGTCCAATTTCGTGCAAGGTCTTCATGAACAACCCAGGCTTTATCCAATACAAGCGTAACCGGCTCATCGGAGTAATCCTGGTAGGGTTGATCCAGCATAAATATCAGCCGGTTACTGTCTTTTGAATAATAGCCGTTAAGGGTAAGATTCCCCACTCTTAGCTTGGCATTGTCAAGCAGCATGGCTTTACCTGCAATGTAGTCTGTCGACTGCCCCGAAGTTTGTACAATGATACTGCTGGGAGTAAAGCTTAAGCTTGTCGGTACAAAATCAAAGCCGTTCATCGCAGAAGGATCGATCTGAAGAGAGAAAGTACTAGAGGGTTGGGATGCCTTGTCTTCATCAACAGTGAACGCCAGCTTCCAGTCACCCTCAACTCTAATTCAGCCGTGTGAGGAATTGCGCTCGGCATAAGGGCTACCATTGGTAGCTCGAAAGCCGAAAGTTCCATGCTTCCTCCTTTCGTCATGAGAATTTAACATAGTGTGCTATATTGAAGGCAGTGAAAAGAGGTGAATCCGATACCCACCATTACAGCAAAAATCCAAATCGATGTCCCGCATGAGCATACAGAAATGCTCACCAAGACCATCCATGCCTACCATGAAGCATGTAACTATCTTTCTGCAATGGTCTTTCAAACCAAAGAATTACGTCAGCGTGCACTCCATGACTTGTATTATCGAGAGCTGCGAAGTCGTTTTGGTTTGAAAAGTCAAATGGCGCAATCGGTGATCAAAACCGTCGTCGCCCGTTATACCTCTGCTCGGTCCAACGGGCACGATTGGAACCTGGTCCAATTCAAACGACCTGAATATGATCTGGTACGGCATCGAGATTACTCTTTGAACGTTGATCGGTTTAGCGTAAACACACTGGACGGACGAGTGAAGCTCCGCTACAAAAAACAAGGCATGCAGCACTTCTTTGACGGGACATGGAAATGGGGCACGGCCAAGCTCGTGTACAAACACAAGAAGTGGTTTTTGCATATTTCCATGACCAAGGAGTTCCCTGAATTGGATCTTACAAAGGTCAATCACATGGTAGGAATTGACCTGGGAATCAACTTTCTTGCCACTACATACGACAGTCAAAGCCAGACAACGTTTTATCCTGGTCGAACGATGAAACACAAACGGGGCCAGTATAAAGCCTTACGCAAACAACTTCAGATGAGACAAACCCCATCGGCTCGTAAACGACTCAAGCAGATCGGTTCAAGAGAAAACCGTTATGTTACGGATGTTAACCATCAAGTAACGAAGGCACTCGTTGAAACGTACCCGAAAGGGACCCTTTTTGTGATCGAAAATTTAAAGCATGTTCGTTCCGCAACTGAAAAAGTACGTGTTCGCCATCGGTATGTGTCGGTATCCTGGGCATTTCACCAGTTCCGTGAAATGTTGGAGTACAAGGCTCGACTGAACGGCCAACGAGTCATCGCATTAGACCCTAAATACACTTCTCAAACCTGCCCGAAATGCTCACATATTGAACGAGCCAATCGAAATAAAAAGACGCATAGCTTTGAATGCCGAACCTGTCACTATCGTTCGAATGATGACCGAATTGGTGCCATGAACCTGTATCGCAAAGGAATCGAGTACATCGGTACAGTTACAGCAGGAGTATAACTCTTGTTGTAGGGGCGAGGTCAGCCGTCCTGATGTTCCAACACGCTAAGGTAGGAGCACCACGAGGTGCGTTTGCACTACCGGTTAGGAATAAGTCTAAAAGGCTTGTGTGAAACGCAAGCACTGTCTACGAAGTAGGCAGAGACAAGCTCGTGACTTTAGTCATGAGTTGTTGACAAGGCACATTCCCTAATTCCATTTATATACGTTATGCTTTTATTCACTTAGCCTTGCAGCTCGGACAGCCGGATGCCGCGATGCTCGCGCGCCGACTGGTTAGCCGCTTCCATGAGCTTGGTCAGTTCAACGGCATAAGCCACATTCTCATCAGCCGTGGTATCTTGCTGAATATGACTAATCCATTGCTCAAACGCACTCTCCCGTGGTCCTGGAACCGGAAGTTCTACCCAAGCATCCTTATATTCTTCTTTCCGCGAAGTGCGGATCAACAGCTTTTCATCCGGCGTTCCGTAGAGAATCGAACCTTCCGTCCCATGAATTTCGACACTGAATGGAGAGAAGTTGTTCACGAACCCCGCTTCAACAATTCCGATCGCACCCGATGGCGTCGACAGCGTTGCAACGGCGTTATCCTCTACTTCTTTTCCCGTAACATAGCCAAACTCCGCCTTCACTTCCTCCACATCCTGCTGCAGGAACAGCCTTGTCAAATACATCGGATGGCAGCCCAGATCAATCAAAGCACCGCCCAGGCAATCTTCCAGCTTGTAGAAAGAGGATGGCAGCCAGCCCGCTGTCGCCCCGTTATGGGATAAGCGGACTCTCACTTGAGTGACCTGGCCGAGCAGCTCCTGATCCAGAATGTCGCGAATCGCCAGTGTGTAGCCGTCGTTCAGCCTTGGCAGCGACACGGTCAACTTCACCTTGTTACGGTCCACGGCATCCAATATTTCGTTCACTTCATGCAGCGTCGGCGCCAGCACCTTTTCGGTAAAAATATGCTTGCCTGCGGCAGCCGCCTTCAATATCACATCGCGGTGCATATGGGTTGGAGCATCCACAATGACCGCATCGATGTCATCCAGCGCGAGCATTTCATCCAAAGAAGCATAAAACGCCACACCTTGCTGATCTGCAGCTTCTTTACCCCGCTCCTGATTTTCATCCCAAACCGCTACGATTTCGGTATCAGAATGCGCCCCCGCCTGCTTGGTATAATCCCATGCATGAACATGCCAATAGCTAATTTTTCCGATTCTGATCATTTCCAGCCACCTCAATGTTTAAGATTTGGATATCAAGTATTTAAAACCTCAGCTCCGATGAGAAAAAGCTCACTCTCTCTTACATCATAAGGTGAGCTTTTTCCTATTCAATCCTATTCAAAATAGACCGTTTTCCCCGTTCGCGCCGACTCGTAGATCGCTTCCAACACTTCCGTTACAACAAGCGCCTGTTCCGGTTTCACCATCGGTTCGGTACCGGATAGGATACTCTCGATCCAAAGTCTGCACTCGCGGGCAGCTTGGCTTTCCGATTTCCCGTCAAAATATGCGACTCCGCCCGTATTCAGTTCAGGCAGTTTCGTATACAGTTGGCCGAGCTCTTCCCCGTTGATCCGCAACCCGTCGCGCATATCAGCACCAGCCTCGGTTCCGCACAACGTAGATCTGGCCTCGCCTACGTCCAGGGTGTTCAGCGCCCAACTGGATTCCAGCACAACGGTTGCGCCGTTTTCCATCGTAATGAAACCAAATGCCGAATCTTCGACGGTAAACTTCTCCGGATCCCATGGACCGAATGCATTCGCAGCGTCTTTTTTGCCGCCGAGTTTATGGTACACATTCCCGACAACGCTTTTCACCTTATAGTTGTCCATCAGCCACAAGGTCAAATCAAGCGCATGGGTGCCGATGTCGATCAGCGGGCCACCCCCCTGTTCCTCTTCGTTCAAGAATACGCCCCAAGTCGGTACGGCACGTCTGCGGATCGCATGGGCTTTGGCAAAATAAATATCGCCCAAATCGCCGCGTTCTGCTATTTTTTTTAGCAGCAGCGAATCCGGCCGGTAGCGGTTGTCATAGCCGATGGTGAGCTTTTTGCCTGTGCGTTTCGCGGTTTCCAGCATCGCTCTGGCTTCTTTGGCCGTTTTAGCCATAGGTTTTTCGCACATGACGTGTTTTCCAGCTTCCAAGGCATCGATCGTAATAAAGGAGTGGGATTTGTTAGGTGTGCACACATGAATCAAATCGATGCTCTCATCTTTAAGCAATTCTTTATAATCCGTATATATGGCGATATCCTCCCGGCCGATTTTGCGGGCTGATTCGATTGCGTGCTCCTCGATAATATCGCAGAATGCCACCAGTTCGACGTTTTCCTGGGCACTCAGACTTGGTATATGTTTGCCGTTAGCGATTCCGCCGCAGCCGATAATGCCGACACGTAATATTTTTTGTTCCTGTATAGTCATTGGCTTGGTCATCTCCTTGGTTTTCATTGTTCTTCTGTGAAGGTGCTTCGATAGACATTTTGTTTATAATATTTGTCGAAGAAAGGTAAGACTGGTTTCGATCGATTCCAGCTGGGGAATCTCGTATTCCTCCTGCTCCACCGTGTACCATTCCACACCACTACGTTTGCCGGCCGCCGTAATTGCCTTGAAGTCCAAGATGCCGGAGCCGATCTCCGTATTCCGTTTATCCTGCTCGCTTTTCATATCCTTGATATGCAAAATACGGCAGCGGTCTTTGAACGATTCAATCCAATCCGCGGCGCTAAAGCCCGCATACTCAGCCCAATATGTATCCAGCTCCAGGAACATATGCTCAGGCCGTGTGTTGCTTGCAAGCAGTTCGAGGCCTGTCAGGCCGTCATGCTTTTGGAATTCGAAGCCGTGGTTGTGGTAGCCGAAGCGAAGGCCCTGCTCTTTGCAGCGTTCACCGATCCGATCGAAGATTTCGGCTGCCCGCTTATAGCTGTCAGCGTTTTCACGCAATTCTTCGGGAAGCCCCGGACAAATAATGTAAGGACTGCCGATGACAAGCGAATATTCGATCATTTCCTCCAACCGCTTCACAAGGTCAGGCATGCCGATATGGCTGCCCGCGGCCCGCAGTCCGTATTCATCCAATGCCGTCTTCAGCTGCGCAGCCGATGTGCCAAAATACCCGGCGAACTCAACGCCGTCATACCCTATTTCCGCCACCTTTTTCAGCGTGCCCAAAAAATCCTCACTCGTAAATTCTTTGATCGAATAGAGCTGCAGCGCTACATTCTCCATTGAAATACCTCCTTCCTTAACAAGTAAGGTAAGGATATCAAAATCGACTCAGAAGTAATACAATGAAGCTATTCGAAAGTATAAAATATTTGTCATGGTTAATCGAGGTGCTGAAATGATGACCGAGCCGTATTTTGAATCCAACCGGTCCCAATCCGGGTCGATCCACTATCCTTATGAAAGCATGATCCACTTCGGTAAAGAGCCGCGCTGCCTTGTGGAACCCCACTGGCATCTGTATATTGAAATCTTATATTTTCTTTCCGGCAAGGCCAAGGTTTATTTGGGAGGCAAATGCCATGTCCTTGGGCAAGGCGATCTGATTCTGATTCATTCCCATGAAACGCATTCGATTTATTCCTTGGATGACAAGGTCTCTTATATCGTCGTTAAATTTGATCCCGAGATTCTGTATTCGACTTCCCGGACCATTCTGGAATCAAAATATATTCTGCCGTTTACCCTAGCCGAATCCAGTAGTCAGCGAGTTTTTACCGAGCCAGAAATTAACGATACGCCAATTCCCGGCATGATCTGGGAGATTTACAATGAATTCAGCGCCAAAAGCTTTGGCTTCGAGCTTGCCGTGCGTACCCTCATCTGCCGCGTTTTTTTATGGTTCCTGCGCCAGACCCGCCACCAGCATTGGAACTGGGAGGTGGCGCATTCGCTGAATGACAGCGACTACCAGATGCTGCAGAAAGTGTTCGAATATATCGACTATAACTATATGAACGATATTAATGCCCAAACCGCCGCCCGCCTGTGCAATATGAGCTACAGCTATTTTTCCAGAAGATTCAAGGCAATCATGGGCAAAACATTCACCAATTATTTGAGCTACATCCGGATTACCGAGGCGGAGAAACTCCTCCTCACAACAGATAAAAGCATGACCGATATCGCGCTGGAAGTCGGTTTTTCTAGCTCCAGCTATTTCATCCAGCAGTTCAGAAAATACAAAGATATTTCTCCCTACCATTTCCGTAAAAAAGGAAAAGCCTGACACGTGGAGTCAGGCTTTTCAGCGAGTAGCACAGGTTTCAATTAGGCGACCTCTGGTCTCAAAATTATTCTTCTGTCTGAATTCATCCCCGAAATTGTTGTAATACCCTTTATGCCCCAGCACTTTAGCGGTAACCTTCCATAAGACTGGTCGCGCATCCAAAGGCGAATTCTCTGCGGGCAAATAAAAGTGTGGTGGTGACCACATTCAGTCGAAAAACTCCTACAAATAATCACCTTTGAATCCATGATCATCTGTAGGAGTTTATTTTCATTTATCTATACTCAGTTTTTATCCATCCATTGAAAATGGAACGTTCCTTCGCGGTCTGTCCGCTGGAAGGTATGGGCTCCGAAGTAGTCGCGTTGAGCCTGCAGCAGGTTGGCTGGCAGACGCTCGGAACGATAGCTGTCATAATAAGCCAGAGCGGATGCGAAAGCAGGAACCGGAATGCCTCTTGTTACGGCAATCGCTACAACTTTTCTCCATGCTTCCTGATAGCTTTCAATTACTCCGCCGAAGTAATCGTCCAGGAACAGGTTTTTCAGCTCAGGGTTGCGGTCATATGCATCCTTGATGTTTTGCAGGAATCTGGCGCGGATAATGCAGCCGCCGCGGAAGATCATCGCAATTTTGCCATAGTCGAGGTTCCAGTTATATTCTTCGGATGCGGCTCTCATTTGTGCAAAGCCTTGCGCATAGGAAGCGATTTTGCTCGCATACAGCGCTTTGCGGACTGCCTCGATAAGTTCTTTGGCATCGCCGTCATAGTTTGCCGCAGCAGGACCGTTCAACTTTTTGCTTGCCGCCACACGCTCTTCCTTCATGGCCGAGATGAAGCGGGAGAATACGGATTCCGTAATAATGGAGAGCGGTACACCAAGATCCAGAGAGCTTTGGCTGGTCCATTTGCCTGTTCCCTTTTGGCCTGCAGAATCGAGAATCACATCAACCATCGGTTTGCCGGTTTCAGGGTCAGTCTTGGAGAAAATGTCAGCCGTAATTTCGATCAGGTAGCTGTCCAGCTCGCCTTTGTTCCATTCGGAGAAGATTTCATGCAGCTCGTTGGTGCTCACATTCAATACATCCTTCAGGATGTGGTACGCTTCCCCGATCAGCTGCATATCGCCGTACTCGATGCCGTTATGCACCATTTTCACATAGTGGCCGGCGCCGTCCGGTCCGATATAGGTCGAACAAGCATCCCCATTCACTTTCGCGGAAATGGCTGTCAGGATAGGCTCTACCAGCTCATACGCTTCCTTCTGGCCGCCAGGCATGATGGCAGGACCCTTTAATGCGCCCTCTTCGCCGCCGGACACACCCGCCCCAATAAAGCGAATTCCTTTGTCCGACAATTCTTTATTTCTTCTTTGCGTATCAGGGAAATAGGCATTGCCGCCGTCAATCAGAATGTCTCCCTGATCCAGGTGAGGCACCAGCTGATTGATCGTGTCATCTGTTGGCTGTCCAGCTTTAACCATAATTAATATTCTGCGGGGTACTTCGAGAGATTGAACAAATTCTTCGATGCTGTATGTACCCGCAAAGTTTTTCCCCGGGCTTTCTTCCAAAAGCTCCTTCGTTTTTTCGGCAGAACGGTTATATAAAGAGACCGAGAATCCCTTGCTTTCGATATTCAGGGCCAGGTTTTTACCCATGACCGCCAGACCAACGACACCAATTTGTTGTTTGCTCATAGTCCTATCCTCTTTTCTTAATTAATCTATATTAAAGACGATGTGTCTGGCGGCCTTTCTGTTTAAGCACGGCCGCCGCACCGTCTGAATTTCGGATGTGTTGAATGATGCTTACTGAACTGCTTTTTTCCAGTCAGCCGCAAATTTCTCCAGACCTTGATCTGTCAATGGATGCTTGGAGATTTGTTCGATGACGGAGAACGGAACAGTAGCGATATGAGCGCCGGCCATAGCTACACGGGTAACGTGGTCCGGATGTCTGACGGAAGCCGCGATAATTTGCGCATCCAGGTTGTGGATACGGAACAGTTCAGCAACTTTGACAATCAGCTGCACACCATCTTCCGAAATATCGTCCAGGCGGCCCAGGAATGGAGAAACATAGGTAGCGCCTGCGCGAGCAGCCAGCAGAGCCTGGTTAGATGTGAAAATCAGCGTTACGTTCGTTTTCACGCCTTTTTTCGTCAGGTAGCGGCAAGCCTCAAGGCCAGGCAGTGTCATAGGCAGCTTGATGGTAATGTTTTTATCGTTGTTGTTGATTTTGATCAGCTCTTCAGCCTGGGCAATCATTTCTTCGGCGGTTACCGCATCAGGAGTAACCTCTGCGGATACCGATTCCACCTCAGGCACAGCCTGCAAAATTTCTTCAATCCGTTTTTCAAAGGATACGCCTTCTTTAACTACGAGGGAAGGGTTTGTTGTTACACCGGACAAAACGCCGATTTTGTATGCTTTCTTAATGTCTTCCAGGTTTGCAGTGTCTACAAAAAATTTCATTGTAAATTACCTCCAATAAGTATGTGATTAATATATATAAATTAAGGGGTTACCAGGGAATATTCAGTGCTTTTGATGTTCTCTTCATCTTTGGAGTCAAACCACCAGTGATGGCCGTCCCTTGCGAGCAGCTTATCCGCTTCGGCGGGTCCGTAGCTGCCTGCCGCATAAGGATACAGCGGAACGAGATTTTCCTCGAAGGTTTCCAGGATCGGCTGCACCCACTGCCAGGACAATTCAACTTCGTCCCAATGGGCAAAATACGTTGCATCGCCATTGATCGCGTCATAAATCAGGTTTTCATACGCCTCCGGCAGATCCGCCCGGCTCGAGTGCAGCTCGATATTCGCAGGCTTGATCTCCCCTTTATGTTGAGGATCGTTCATATTCAACTGCAGCGTGATGCTTTCATCCGGACTCATCTCGATGACGAGCAGATTTGGCCGCAAGGAGCTGTCCTTGGCTGAACCCAATTGCGCTAACGGATCTTTAAATTCGATGACAATCCGTGTGGACTTCTCTTTCATTCTTTTGCCTGTGCGAATGTAGAAAGGAACGCCCTTCCAGAAATAATCATCGATCTGCAATTTCGCCGCGATAAAGGTATCGTTCATGGAATCCGGGGCAATTCCGTGCTCGGAGGTATAACCGGCTACCGGCACACCCTTGATGCTTCCTTCCCGGTATTGGCCGCGGATGATATTCAGACTGACATCCTGCTTGCGGATCGGCTCCAGAGCTTTGACGACCTGTTTCTTCTTCTCGCGCATCTGATCAATGGTGCTGTCATGCGGAAGCTGGATCGCCGTCATCATGAGCAGCTGCAGCATATGGTTTTGGAACATGTCGCGCAGCGCGCCTACATGATCATAATAACCCGCTCTTTCTTCCACGCCCACCGTTTCATTGGCGGTAATCTGGACGTTGGAGATATAGCGGTTTTTCAGCAGGGCCTGCAGGACAGGGTTCGTTGCCCGCAGCGTTTCAAGTCCCTGCACCATCGGTTTGCCGAGATAGTGGTCAATACGGTACACTTCGTCTTCCGAGAATGATTTACTCAGGTTCTCCTGAAGCTCGCGGGCCGACTTGAGATCATGGCCAAACGGCTTTTCAATGACAAGGCGTTTCCAGCCTTGGGTTGAACCAAGTCCACTTGCCTGAATGTTGGCTGCGATCGGTTCGAAAAACTCAGGTCCAACAGACAGGTAAAAGAGACGATTTTGCGGAATGCCCAATTCATGCTCCCGCTTCTCCACCAGCTGCAGCAGCTTTTCGTAATCTTCTTTACGGCCGATATCCAGCACGCTGAAACGGAACGCCTGCACAAATTGCTTGATTTTGGCTCCATCCGCCCCTTCCCGTCTGGAGAATTCGCGCAGCGACTGCTCGACATTCGCCTGGAAGGTTTCATCAGACCATTCTCTCCGTCCAAGTCCAATCAGGGAAAAGGACTTCGGCAGCTTCTGATCGATGAACAGATTATATAAAGCGGGATATATTTTTCTTTTGGCAAGATCGCCTGTTGCTCCAAACAAAATAAAGGTTGTTGGCTCCATCTTCCTTACTCCTTCCAAAGAGCTGCTTATCTCCCGCGTGGCAAAGGTGACTATGCTGCTTTTCATTGACGGTTGTTTTTTGGCAAGCTCTGGTTTGTTCTTTCTGGTTCTACTATAATACTTTTAGAAGCCATATAAGTAATTGATAAATTTAAGAGGAGATATAGATCACATTTATGAGTATAAATTATGAGCTTTACAAAGTTTTTTATTGGGCGGCCAAAACAGGCAGCCTGTCCCAGGCAGCCAAGGCTTTGTATCTCACCCAACCCAGCGTCAGCCATGCAATCAAGCAGTTGGAGGACAGCTTCGGCATCACGCTGTTTCACAGAAATGCCAAAGGCGTGATTCTTACGCAGGAGGGTGCTGTTCTATATTCCTATATCGAGCAATCGCAAATTTTAATCACTTTGGCCGAGGAAAGAATGGCTGCGCTGAAAAATCTGGAGAGCGGCGAGCTGCGGGTCGGCGGCAGTGAATCGCTGTTCAAGCATTATCTGCTTCCTTTCATAGAGAAATTCCATGAACAGTACCCTGAAGTCAGATTGCAGCTCAACCACGGGACGACTCCGGAAATTATCTCTTTTCTTAAAGAAGGCAGAATTGATTTGGGCGTTGTGCGCATGCCGATTGTTGATCCCCAATTGGACGTCAAGGAAAGCTTTCAGTTGAGGGAGTGCTTTGTGGCGGGAGAGCGGTATAACGAGCTGAAACACGAGGTTTTGCCATTGGAAAAGCTGCAGCAGTACCCGGTCATATTGTTCTCACGCAACAGCCGGGTACGGGTGGGCATTACGGAGCTGTTCGAAAGCTACGGCTACCATCTGAAGCCGGATATCGAGGTCGGAAGTGTGGATCTGCTCATCGAGTTTGCGCGGCGCGGCCTCGGAATATCCTACGTGACCAGAGAGTTTGTGACAAAGGAGCTTGAGGAGGGATCCCTGTTCGAAATTCAGTTGGACGTGAAGCTGCCTCCTTCGCGCGTGGGCATCATGACCATGCAGAACTTGCCGTTGTCCAGTGCGGCCAACAAATTCATTGAACTTCTGCTGGAAAAGGATTTATGTGATTAATGCCAATATAATTAACGCTAAAAGACCGCTTGCCTTGGTTAAGGTTAAGCGGTCTGTCCTTCTGTATCGTTCATGTTCATGAAGACACCGACTTGCTGGCGGCAGTATTTGAGAGGACACTGTTTCCTTCCACCAGCGTTGCAGGGAGGAAATCCTGCCGATTGATGAACTCGCCCTCCATCATATCGAGAAGTCTCTGGATGGCAAGTTCGCCGAGCGCCTTCTCGTCTTGGAGAATACGGGTGAAATTCCAGCTCTGCAGGCTGGGCTCCGGCCCGTCAAAGCATAAAATGGACAGATCCTCAGGGACGCGCAGACCGAGTTGCTCTGCCGCTCTCTTGGCCAAAACCGCGATATTATACTCCATGGCGAATAAGGCGGTGATGTGTGGATTGCGCACCAGATGCCTTTTGATTAGCTCGATATCCTGATCCATCGTTGCACCGGAGGAGGGCTGAGTGCTCTCGATCGCGGTAAGCCACAGCTGCCTGTCCACGACCGCGTTTCTCTCCGCATAGGCCTGCACGATCCCGTCCAAACGGTCTTCCACCGTCGTAATTCCGATCGGACGCGGCGACACAATTCCGATATGCACGTGACCCAGGCCAAATAAGTATTCCACTCCCATTTTGGCGGCCGCTGTATTATCAGTGGACACAGAGGTCGCGGCGACCCCCTTGAAGCATCTGTCGATCAGGACAAACGGAAAGCGGTTGACCACCATTTTTAAAATTTCCGAGCTGTAATGCTCCGCTTCCGCCGGATAAATAAGAAGCCCGTCAACGCCGAATTCCAGCAGCTCTTTGATCATTTTTTCCTCTTTGGCAGGCTGCCCCAGGGAACGCTTCAAAATCACGAAGCATTTGCCGTCAGAGGCTTCCTCAATACTTGAAATAAGCTTCGTTCCATAGGTATCGTCGAAGGCGGTCACGATCAGACCAAACAGCGGTTTGCGCTCGTTGTCCTGCACGATCCGGCTTGCCCCCTGATCTCCCGACACGAATGTGCCTTTTCCTCGCTGCCGGTATACTGTACCGTCCTCAACCAATTTCTCCAATGCTTTCTTGCTTGTAATCCGGCTGACGCGGAAGTCTTCAGACAGCTCCTTTTCCGATGGAACACGGTCGCCTGCCTTGTATTTTCCGGACACGATGTCCTGCTTCAATGCCTGGTATACTTGTTCATATAAAGCTTTCATCCCAGCCTCCACCTCATAGCCTATCGGGAATCGGGCGCATCCCTCTCTATTTTAAAGAGCCCTTCAAGTATAATTACCTCTCTATTATACCGGAAGGGCTGTTGGCTCGTTTATTTTTTTAGCTGTATGAGAAAGGTTTTGATTTCATAGGGCTTGATGTCAAAGGAGAATGGCCCTTGCTCGGGAGCGCCGTCTGCGGCTCTCTCCAGCAGATCGCACTCCTGCCAGGAGACGACGTTCAACCCGCTGCTGATCTCCACCCGTCCTCTAGCCCCTGCAAATTCATGCAGCCGAACGACGACATGCTCGCCTTCTTCCGCTTTTTTAACGGCATCGATCATGACGTGATCACAGTTCAGCGAGAACATGGACAGGCTGGCGGTCCGTCCCTCGATAGCGGTAAGCGGGTTATTGAGATCCCATGCTTCCCGGACCGTCCCGCCCTCATACCAGCCGGATGCATGCGGAAGCAGTGCATACGTAAATACATGCTCGCCCTGATCCGCCTGCACATCCGGGTAAGTCGCCGATTTCAGCAGAGTCAGGCGCATCACATTGTCCTTGATATCATGACCGTATTTGCAATCATTCAGCAGGCTGACTCCATAACCGGTTTCAGACAGATCCGCCCATTGATGACCCACCGTTTCAAAGCGCGCGTAGTCCCAGCTCGTATTCCAATGAGTCGGCCGCTTGACGTTGCCGTACTGAATGTCATAGGTCGCTTCCGTTGCCCGCACATCCACGGTGAAGGCCGCTTTCAACAGCTGATCCTGCTCGTGCCAATCGATGTGTGTTTCAAAATCGATACGTGGGCTGACTGTATACAGAACCATATTCTGTGTGATCACGGACCGGTTATACGACCAGATGAACTGAATGACGGTGCGGACCGGCCCGTTCTCGATGACGTTGCACCCGGTTAATTCGGTAATTTCCTTCATCTTCTCCTGGTAATAAATTTCGATATCCCAGGCATCATACTGCATCGGTTTATCCTCGAATACCTGCAGCACATTGCCTCTGGCCCCTGGAGCCAGCACATCTCGCCCGTTTTTCACATCAAAAATGCGGGTCAATTGGCCGTTCTCATTCCATGTAACTTCATAATAAGGAGTTATAACAGAGTTGTTCGTGATCCGGAATACAGAATCATCCTGTTTCTCTTCACCTTGTTCGCAGGTAATGACTGTAGCTCCCATTGACGGGATCTGTTCCAGCTGCACGAGCCAGCTCCCATCGGCGGTCTGCTGGGACTGCAAGAGGGCACCGTTCTCATTTTTCCAGACCAGCTCTTCACCGCCCTGGCCGGCAACCTGAACGATACCTCTGCGGCTCCAGGAGCCGGAATTGAAGACGGTAAAAGATCGCGGATCATCTCCATTTATGAGCCCTTTGACCGCTTCCGACAGAGCCCCGCTTGCGAGACGTTCAGCCTCTTCGTATTCGGCCCTGCTGTCCTCGTACACCTCCCGGATCGATGAGCCTGGAATAATGTCATGGAACTGGTTGCGCAGCACGATTTTCCAGCTATCCTCAAGCTCCCGCGCCGGATAGGCTGACCAGTCACCAGACACGACGCTTTGCAATACGCTTCTCCATTCCGTTTCACGCAGCAGCAGCTCCATTTTCCGATTCATGCGCTTGTTGTATGCCTGGCTCGTGTAGGTGCCGCGATGGTACTCCAGGTACAGCTCGCCGTCCCAGGTGTGCACATACTGGTCCGTATGCTCGACCGTTTCATATAGACGGGCAAAAAATTCGTCCGCTCTTCCCGTCTTCACTGCCGGCAGGCCGGGCATCCGATCCAGCCGTCTGCGCATTTCCAGCATCTCGCGGTTGACACCGCCTCCTCCGTCCCCATAGCCGTAGGAGAGCAGCAGCTCCTGGTTCACCGCCTTGTCGCGGTACACCTCCCAGCTTCCCTTCACAGTACGGGGTGTAATGCGCCCGTTGTAGGTATAGAACCAATACTCGTCTTCAGGTGTCGTAATAAAATGGGTGAGAATTTCCGTGCCGTCAATGCCCCGCCATTTAAACGTATCATGCGGCATTTTGTTGAACTGGCTCCAGCTGATTTTGGTCGTCATAAATGTGCGGATTCCCGATTTGACCAAAATCTGCGGCAAGGCCCAGCTATATCCGAATACATCAGGGAGCCATAAATATTCGCATTCCCTGCCGTACTGTTCCCGGAAAAATTTTGTTCCATAGAGCAGCTGCCTTACCAACGATTCACCGGAAGTGAGGTTGCAGTCCGCCTCCAGCCACATGCCTCCGTCCGTCTCCCAGCGCCCTTCCTGCACCCGCTTACCGAGCTGTTCGTAAAGGTCCGGGTAATCCTTCCGGATATAATCGTACAATTGCGGCTGAGTCTGAAGAAAGATATATTCCGGAAAAAGCTCCATCAGCCGCAGCACGGTCGAGAAGGAACGGGCGGCCTTTTCCCTGGTGTGTTTCAACCGCCACAGCCATGCCACATCGATGTGCGTATGGCCGATACAGGTCACAGTGACCGGGTAATGCTTCGGAATTTTCTCAATCGCTTCATTTAAACTGGAGCCCGCACGGTATACGCTCTCGTAGAACGCATCCGTTCCCGGAGCGGACCAGTCGAGCAACAGAAAAGCCTGATCCAGGGCTTTTAACAACGTTTGCCTTTCCGGCTGCGTCTCCGGCAAATAATTGACAGTATCAAGAGCGGCTTTGGCCGTAAAGTACAAATCATCTGTCCTTGTATCCAGACAAGCAATATACGCCGTTTTGATCTGATGCTCCTGAATTGTCGGTTTGCCGCCACCCTCCAATCCCGACCACAGCCTGAAGCACAGATGCAGACTGGTGCCCGCCAGCTCGTCGCTGATGAACACCTCCTGATGATTCATGTCCACCCCCTGATAGGGCTCACCATTCAGATAAAGCAGGGATTCAAAGCCGGAATTGCCGCCCCCGCCCGTTTTACCGATGTCGAATACACCGACGATTTTTTCACTTTTCCAATCTGCCGGAATCTCGGCATCCGCCTTGATCCATATATATTTGTCCCGCCCTTCCCAGCGGTCTCCTGTATTCATAACAGACCATTCTCCCTCTTGAGGAGGACGCTGGCCTACGGCTCCTTCCCTGTCCAGTTGAGCCTGGAAGGAGGCAATAGGCCGGATATTGCGATAACGCCATGAGCTCAATTCACGAATACGGCGTTCAAGCTTTTCAATCGTCCAAAACATACGTGCAGCTCCCTTCATCGTTGAATCTTCAACCCTTGGATGCACCACCGAGGCTGAATCCTTTTGACATATAGCGCTGTGAGAAGATATACAACACAACGGCCGGCATCGTATAAATCAGCGAAAATGCCGCAAGCTTGCCGTATTCCACCATGCCGTAGCTGCCGAAGAACTGATAAATGCTGACGGAAGCGGGGAAATTCTCCGGTGTCTGAATCAGAATGTAGGGAACGAAGAAGTTGCCCCAGCTTCCTGAGAATGTAAAAATAGCAACAGTACAGATACCTGGCACCATCAACGGGGCCACAATTTTCCGCAGCCCTGTCCATATCGCGGCGCCATCCACCCAAGCGGACTCCTCCAGTTCAAGCGGCACGGCATCCATGAAATTTTTCATCATCCATATCCCGTAAGGCAGACCGGATGCCGTCAGAAACAGCATTGTGCCTATAATGGAGTCGTCCAGCTTCAAGTAAATAAACAGCTGATATACAGGTACCATCACCGCCGTAATCGGCAGCGAGGTCATGAAGAGAATGGTGTACATAAACGGCTTTTTGTACTTCAGACTGTAGCGCGACAGCGGATAAGCCGCCAACCCTGCGATGACCACGACCAGTACGGCTTGCCCGAAGGACAAAAGCAGTCCGATGATAAAAGAGCGAATATTCGCAGGGTCCGTAAGGATCGACGTAAAATTTTGCAGTGTCAAGGAGTTCGGAATTTTCAAAGCCTGCTGCGCAGCGGGGTCAACCGAAGCCAAAATCACCCACAGCAGCGGCAGCAGAAACATCACCCCTATAAGCGTCAGAATGATATAGGGGACGGTTTTTTCAGCTTTAAAACGATTCATCGTGAATTCACCCGCCTTTCCCTATACTTTGACGTTCATGGACCGCATGTACACCAGGCTCGCCAGGATGCCGATCAGCAGCAGGATCAGGGAAATCGCTGTACCGTAACCAAGCTGATAATTGACAAAAGCCTGATTATACATAAAAATCGGCAGCGTCTGTGTGGCCGTACCCGGCCCGCCTCCTGTCATGGCATAGATCAGGGTGAATACGCCCAGCGTCTGCAGCGTCACCAGAATCATGTTCGTTACAATGGAGCCCTTGACCGTTGGGATAACGACCCGGGTAAGCACCTGGAACCGGCTCGCGCCGTCAATGACCGCCGCTTCCTCAATCGTTTTGGGTACATCATCGAGCGCAGCCTGGAACACCATCATGGAAAAAGCGGTGCCATGCCATATATTAGCCACGATCACACTCACCATTGGGAAGGTATACAGCCAGGCTACCGGCTGCAGCCCGGCATATCCGAGGATGGCATTCAAGGTGCCGTTATCGCTAAGAAAGGCTACCCAGCAAAAGGCCACCACAATTTCCGGAGTAACCCAGCCCGCGATGACGATAATGCCGATCAAACGCCGGAATGTCGGATTTCTTTCTTTCATGAGCAGGGCCAGTATAAACCCTAAAATCTGCTGTCCCAGCACAGCCGATGCCAGCAAAAACAGGATTGTATTCACCATGCTGATCCGAAAATTCGGATCCTGGAACATCGCCGTGAAGTTTTGGAAGCCGACAAACTGTATGTTTTGCGCAGCAGTGCCCGTCAAGGACAGGTTCGTAAATGCAAAATAGAACGTCAACAGAATCGGTCCGGCAAAAAAGACAAGCAGCAGCAGCCACGCGGGAAATAAGAACAGAACCGACCTGAGCGCCGTATAATCCCGCTTGGCTGAGCGGTCCGTCCGTACCGTTCCGGAAACAGCCGGATTTGCAGCCACAGTAACACTCCTCTCTTGTTCATCTGCTGGTTAGCGTGTAGTAACAAGATCCTCGCCCACAATTTTCGTGACATTCGTCTGATACTGCTCGGCAGCCTGTTCAGGTGTCAATCTTCCTGTGACGACATCCTCAACCAGCGTTTGAATCTGGGTCGATACTGAAGGATATTTATCCACGGCCGGACGGAAATGGGTGTTCTTCAGGAAAGCGGAGGCTTCCTTGAACATAGGAATCGCCTGGTACTTCGGATCTTCGGATACGTCACTGCGTGGAGACAGATTGTTCTCCTTTAACAGGAGGGACAGATTGTGCTCCTTGTTGGACGCGACCTTGATAAATTCCCATGCCAGTTCTTTATTGTCCGAATTTTTCGGAATGGACCAGGCCCAGCCGCCGGACATGGACACAGAGCCGGGGGCCTGCCCTTTTTCCGTCGGCATTGCTGCAAAACCTATAACATCCTTGGACTCCGGCCATGGAGCAGAGCCGCCCTCGCCCCAGGTGCCGATCTGCCAAACACCGTCAAGACCGATAGCCAGCTTGCCCTTCGGCATGAGCTGCTGGTAAGCAACCGCACCCGCCTGACCGTTCAATACCTGGGACAGATTCGGCCCGAGCTTTTGCTTGTAGACCTGGTCGATAAATTTGAACGTATTCGTCAGCCCTTCGCTCTTCACAATCCATTTCTTGGACTCCGTGTCATACAGTGGGTCTCCTGTTCCGTACAGCAGCATTTCAAATGTCTGCATGGAGGTGGCTTCCCCGGTCGCTTTGCCTGAGTTCATCCAGAGCGGAACGACATCCGCAGGCAGTTTTTCCTTGATCGTTTTGGCGGCTGTCAAAATGTCATCCCACGTCTTGGGTTCCCATGGAACCGGAAGACCAGCCTGCTGGAACAGTTCCTTGTTATACCACAGCCCACGGGCATCGGTATTATAAGGTACTCCGTATACTTTGCCGTCCTGGGCGATGACCCCGTTTTTGACGTTCTCGGTAAACTGTTCCCACTCGCTCCAGCCTTTCACCTTGTCATCCAGCGGCTCCAGATAACCTGCGCTGGCATCCGAGTTGACCATGAACGTATCCTCTGTCACCACATCCGGCGCCGTATTGGCGGATTTCAGCATCAGAGCAACCTTGGCAAAATAATCGCCTTCCGACACATTCAGCGGTGACAGCTTTACTTCCGCATCCGGATGCGCTTTTTTGAATTCCGGAATGACCTCCTGCTCCAGCCACTGCGTTAAGGCCTGATTGGCTCCTCCGCCGGAGCGGAACGTAATGCTGATTACATTTTTATCACTTTCCCCGCCGCCAGCATTCGTACCCGAGCCTCCACTAGAGCAAGCCGTGCTTAACAATAAGCCCCCCGTTACCAAACAAATTGCCGCCAATCTCTTGTATCTGCTCAATCCCATCAGAATCTCCCCGTTTCCGCAATGGTATAGGTAATAGCCTGCCTTACGAAGTAAACGCTTACAATTCTGTAGAAAAAAATTTATTCCTGCCTGGGCAATACGTTAGTTATCAAGTTTCTTTGAATAGAATTTATGTATGCACTGCATCTCCCCCTTCACTTTCTAATGTGATTGGGTAAACCTGGTACATAAATAATCTACTTGGTATAGATGTTATATGTCAATATGCCTTTTGGTGTTTTCGTTCTCTTTATTCTCCAATAACTTTTTTTGAAACAGTGATTAGTCCTCACTTTTCGCAACTGACATCCTACAACTGTCTGGAAGTTTCTTACCCCAATTAAATTCGACAATTTATTTCTTACGTAAATACAATTTTCGATTTTTCAAGCTACAACCTGACCTTGAGATACGAAACAAGGAAAGCTTGGGCCGGATAAAGAGGCTTGAAGCTTTCCTTGTTTCGTTAGCTAATTATTCAATATCGCCGCCAGCTCTCCATTGCATTTCATAATTCCCTGAGCGTAGCCCTTGTGAAAAAGAGTCCAAGTTATTCCACTGCAAACTTTTACCAGCGCCCACAGTCTTAGTAATGTATAATTTCCCGCTGTCTTTATGTACTAGGCTAAAAGTAATGGTTGACCTACCTCTGTTTTTCACAAAAATTTTAAGATGTCCGTATCCAGGATCTATTTCAAAGCGAGTTACTGGGTCCTTTCTGTCGAACATGTCCTCAAACACATCTCTTGATTTTTGAGGAATTATTGCATCAAATAAACTTGAAATTTTCAACTCAATAAGATTACAATATCCACAAAAAGACGGTGTAAAATTGTTTGTGTACCAATATTTGTGATCTAGTCGGATCATAAAAAAGTAGGGTATTCTCGGGATTG